>JAQCBJ010000002.1 GCA_027621555.1 Bacteroidota bacterium
TTTGGGCGATTTCCTCCGGCTTCAATTGGGCGTAGCAGCCCACCACCACCACAAAAGCCTCAGGGTTGCTCTGCATGGCGCGGCGTACCGCGTTGCGGCATTTGGCGTCCGCGTGATCGGTCACGCTGCACGTGTTGATCACCACCACGTCCGGCGCGTCGTCCAAGTGAACACGGGCATAACCGGCCTCGCCGAGCTGGCGCGCGAGGGTGGAGGTCTCGCTGAAATTCAGCTTGCACCCCAAGGTGTGAAAGGCCGCTTTGAGTCCCGATGCCATGGCTGCAAAGGTACGTTTCCCCAACGCATGCAACTTCACCGGCGTATGCTGTGTTACCTTGCCGGACCCTGGTCCCAACCAAGAACCTGAAACCCATGAACCTGTTGACCCCTCGCACCGCTCTGGCCGTGCTCACCTTGGCCGCCTTCAGCGCGCTCCAAGCCCAAACGTTCACCAACACCAACTCCATCTTGCCGCAAGAGTACCACAGCGGCGGGTGCGTGGGATTCACGGACCTCGACGGGGACGGTTTCGACGACCTGGTCGTCCTCGACCAAAGCAACACGTTGCACACCCTGTACCAAACGGCGCAGGGCACGTTCAACGCTTACAACCTCGGTGCGGTCAGCGGCAACGGCCAGTGGGGCATGTGCGTGGCCGACTTTGACAACGACGGCCACAAGGACGTGTTCAGCGGCGGCGCCTACGACGGTGTCCACGTTCAGCACATCACTGCGCCAGGTGTTTCCACGAGCATGGAACTCGAAGACGGCAGCATGTTCATGCAAGCCTGCAACTTCGCGGACATCGACAACGACGGAAACCTCGACGTGTTTGGGTGCCACGACGACGCCCTCAGCCGCATGTGGCGCGGTGCCGCAAGCGACGCGACGCTCACCCCGGCACCTGCACTGATTGACTTGACGGACTACGACCACAGCGCGTACCCCAACACGGACCACAGCGGCAACTACGGCACAGTGTGGTGCGATTTTGACAGCGACGGCGATTTGGATTTGTTCATTGCCAAGTGCCGTCAATTTGTCAACGACCCTCAGGACCCTCGTCGCATCAACCAGCTTTGGGTGAACGACGGCAACGGCGGTTGGACGGAGGAAGCGCTGGCGCGCGGCCTCGTCTTCTACGAGCAAAGCTGGACGGTGGATTTTGCGGACATAGACAACGACGGCGACTTCGATTGCCTCGTGACCAACCACAGCACGACGTTGTACCTCATGGAAAACGACGGCAACGGCTACTTCAACAACATCACCGCAGGCAGCGGTCTCGAAGTCACGGGATTTTTCTTGCAAGCCAAGATGGAGGACTTTGACAACGACGGTTTTGTGGATCTCATGTACGCCGGGGGCACCCACAGGTACTACCACAACAACGGAGACCAATCCTTCACCCACGTCCCCAACACCTTCCCCAACAACGACACGATGCACAGCTTCGCGTTTGGGGACCTCAACCGCGACGGTCAAGTCGACGTGTACGCGAGCTACGGCGACGGCTACATCGACCCTGACAACGCCAACCCGGACGTGCTTTGGGTGAACGACGGCAACGACAACCACTGGGTCACGTTCGAACTCGAGGGGTTCCAGTCCAACATGGACGCAGTGGGGGCGAAGGTGATTTTGACGGGCGATTTTGGCACCCAAATCCGCGAGGTCCGCGCTGGAGAGAGCTACGGCATCACATGCGCCTTCACGTGCCACTTTGGCTTGGGAACATCTACGAGCGTGGACCAAGCCATCATTCAGTGGCCTAGCGGCATGGAGACGGTGATTGACAACCCTGAAATCGATCAATACCACACGGTCCTTGAGGTGCCTTGCACGGTGGATGTGGCCATCACGGCCTCGGCCATGGAGTTCTGCCCCGGGGAAACAGTTACGCTCACGGCGCCTGCAGGATTTGCGTCTTACGATTGGTCCACCAACGAGGAGACGGAGAGCATTGACGTGACTGAAGGTGGCAACTACTCGGTGCTGGTCTACGACGACGCGGGTTGCGCGGGGTTCTCGAACACGGTGAGCCTGGTGCTCATCGAAGGCAACGCGCCGAGCATTGCGTTGGATGGCGATTCTGATTTGTGTGACGGTTCTGTCCTGACCTTGACAGCCTCAAACGCCGACAACTACACGTGGTCAACGGGCGAAGAAACCCAAAGCATTGAGGTCACAGAATCGGGGTCATACGCGGTGTACAGCGTGGACATTTGCGGCAACGCTGGCACCTCCGACACGTTGTTCGTCGAGGTCTTCGAAGCACCGTTGAGCAACCCTGAAGTGAGCGACGACATCTACCTCGATGCGCCGGCTACAGTCGACCTCACAGCCACGGGAGAGAACATCCGTTGGTACGATTGGTCCACGGGCGGAAACCTGCTCGCGGAAGGCAACAACTTCTCTCCCCAAGTTGACGTCACGACGACGTTCTGGGCGGAAGACGTGCGGGTCACGGGCGGCGACATTGAAATTGGCGGGGAGTTGCTCAACCAAAACGGCGGCCTCTACCACAGCAACAGCCAGCGATGGCTTGAGTTTGACGTGTTTGAGCCTACTCGCCTCGTGAGTGTGACGTTGTTCGCCAACGGCACCTACGACCGTTCGTTTGAGCTCATCGACGAGTTTGGCATTGTGCTTGAGAGCATCACGGCCAACGTGACGGACGGCATGTACGTGCTCAACCTGAACTGGGACATCGAGCCTGGCACGAACTATGGCTTGCGCTGCACCACCGGAAATCCTCAGTTGTGGCGGGAGGGCACGAGCTCTACGCTCAACTACCCGTACGCTGTGGGCGACCTCATGAGCATCACCAACAGCACGGCGGGATCGAGCTTGGACTACTACTATTTTTTCTACGCTTGGGTGGCCAAGCCCAGGCCCATTGAGTGTGTCTCCGACCGCGTAGGCGTGACGGTGACGGTTTCAGGTACGGTTGGCATCGAGGATGACGTGCGCGATGCATGGACAGCGGTGCCAAACCCGGTGAATGTTGGCGGCACGTTGACCCTGCCAGGCGTCGATCTCGGCACGGGCTACCAAGTGGTCGACGCCCAAGGTCGCGTGGTGGCGGATGGAACGTGGGAGGGACAGTTGACGGCCACTTGGCCCGCGGGCTGGTACTCGATTCGCGTGAGCACGAATCGCGGGGTTGAGCACCGTGCTGTGATGGTGAACTGATTCATCTTCAACGACATTGAATAAATTCGGCGGGGCCTGCGGGTCCCGCCTTATTTTTAGGCCATGGGATTGGTGAGCGTGTTGACCCGTTGGGTTCCTCGAACAGTGCTGCAACGCGGCGCGCATTTGGCCTTGCAGACGGTGGCTTGGACGTACGCAGGCTCGCGTTTTGAAGATCCCATCACTGGAAAGTCGTACCGAAAGATGCTTCCGTACGGACGGGTGAGGAGCCGTCCCAACGCGCTGGCACCGCACAGCCTTAGCTTGGAGCGTCACCGTGCGGTTTGGGCGTACATGGAGCGAAAGACGAACTTCTTTGAGGCGCCTCTGCGAATGCTTCATCTCGCTCCTGAGTATTGCTACTTGACCCGGTTCAAGAAGCAGGCCAACCTGGACTACGTGACGGGTGACCTGAACAGCCCTTGGGCAGATCACCACTTCGATTGCCACGACGTGCCTTTCGACGACAATTCCTTCGACGTGGTCATGGCGAACCATTTGTTGGAGCATGTCGCGGACGACCGTCGTGTCATGCGGGAATTTCATCGCGTCATGAAGCCCGGAGGCTGGGGGATTTTCCAGGTGCCCATCAACTACAAGGACCCCAACACCGCCGAAGACCCCAACGTGACCGATCCGATGGAGCGTGAGCGCTTGTACTGGCAGCAGGACCACGTTCGGCTATATGGGCACGAAGACTACCCTGCGCGCTTGCGCGAGGCTGGTTTTGAGGTGGAAGTTGTAGACATGAAGGAGCTGCTCGGTGAAGACCGCTACGACCGTCTGAGCCTCGGGGAAGAGCGCTGGGTGTACCTCGTTCGCAAATCCTGATTCAGAGGGCGGAGATTTCTGCGACGCGTGTGTCCTCCACGGCTTCGACAAAACCTGCGACTTGCGCGAGGCGAACGTCGACATCCACAGAGCAGGACAATTGGAAATCGGTGGCGGCGGGTTCGAGTTCCCACCGTTTGATCAAGCCCATGACGATCCCCATGTGTTCGTAAGCGAAAGCGATGCGCAACCGTTGCGTGCGGATGCGTTCGACGACGACTCCGTTGGCCAAGGCCTCAGCAGCCCCTTCACGGTACGCCTCGATGAGCCCGCCAACGCCGAGTTTGGTTCCGCCGAAATACCGCACCACGGCGAACAGCACGTGGGTCAGGTCGTTGGCTCGGATGACCCCGAGGATGGGTGGGCCCGCGCTGTTGCTCGGTTCCCCGTCGTCGCTGGATCGGTACATCGTGCCGTCGAAGCCGAGCATCCAAGCGTACGCGACGTGCCGCGCGGCGTGGTGTTGCTTCTTCAGAGCGTCAAGATGGATTTTGACGTCGTCTTCTGAACCAATAGGGAAACCGTACCCAAAATGTTTGGACCCCTTCGCCTTGAACAAGCCCTCGCAAGGGCCTTTCAACGTGCGGTAGGTGTCTTCCATGGTTCAGATGCCTTACCCCTCGAAACAGAAGGAGAGCACGAAGCTCCGCGTTTTCAAGTATTCCAGTGGGTTGGCGTAGTTGCTGTCGTCCGGAATGAGCACGTTGAGCAAGCCGTGCTCTGTGGTGGCTTGGATGGACAGCTTGAAGAAGGGCAGGAAGATGTCGATGCCTGCGCCGACGTCTGCGGCCAAGTTGCCGGACTTCAGGCGCAAAATGTTGTCGGTTTGGAGCTGTTGGTTGACGTCCTCTTGGGATTGGAAGTCGCGCGCGTATTTGATGCCGCCAATGGCGTACGCCGCCAAATTGTTGACCCGATCCGTGCGCCATTTCAGGAGCAGCGGGATGTCAAGGTTCACGGCTTCGGTGCGCTTGACGACGTCGCTTTGGCCGTCAAAGACGTAATTCAACCCACGGTCTTGGAAGCTCAAACCCGGCACGAACCGCACACGCAAATGTCGCGTGATGGTGTACGACGCCATCAGGTGCATGTTGAAGCCCGCTTGGGGCAGGTTGGCGACGCCTCGGAAATCATCGGCCAAGCTGTCGGCAATGGCGAAGTTGAAGTCGCTTTGGTTCCCCGACAGGATGAACCCAAAATGGTAAGGTCTTGCGTCGAAACTGGGCAGGTTCTTGCGTCCGTTTCCTTGGCCCCAAGCCTCGCTTGTCGCGCCAGCCACAAGGACAGCCAAGAAGAAGAAGGAGAGGAGGGTGCGCATCATCTTGGGCGAATTTACATCATCCTAACGCCGCAATTCCCCAAATCTGATGGAGCAGGACTGTGGCGCATAGAACGAGCACCAGCGAAGCGAAGAGGTACATCAACAGAGACAGAACCAAGGTCACCCCGCCTGAGAGCATCCAGTCCACTTGGGCAAGGGCTTGAGAACGGTACTCCTCCCGGGAAGGAAGGCTTGGTTGCTGTTCCGACGGTTGTTGACTCACAAATTCCGAGTAGGCAGCGTCTGTTGCGGTGTGTTCTTCGATTTGGGCGACCCTCAGGGCTTTGCGCAACTCGGTGGATTCGCGTGCAATGACGTGATTCCATACATACACTGATCCTGCAGCGATAAGGGCGTAAAGGAAGACGGGTTTGGCGAGAAGCTTGAAATCGCCCCAAAACGACCTCGTGCTGCCTTTGATGCGGACCAACCAAATCGACCAGCCCGCCACAAGTGCGGTCAAAGCTGACCAATGGTACATGCCTCCAAGCG
Source organism: Bacteroidota bacterium (assembly GCA_027621555.1). Classification (GTDB taxonomy): domain Bacteria; phylum Bacteroidota; class Bacteroidia; order Flavobacteriales_D; family Sanyastnellaceae; genus UBA11663. The sequence continues at coordinate 5,840 of JAQCBJ010000002.1, forward strand.
CCACCAGTCGCTCTTCGTTGACGCTGCCTGCGAGTCCCCACTTGAAGGCCAAATAGCCTGCAAGGAGCACAAGGCTCGTCCCGACCACGGGTGCGGTGCGCATCCGGGCTTATCCGTTCATGGAGGCCAGGAAGTCCTCGTTGTTGCGAGATCCTTCCACGCGATCCTTGACGAATTCCATCGCTTCGACGCTGTTCATGTCCGCCAAGTGCTTGCGTAAAATCCAGATGCGCTGCAAGTCTGCTTTGTCCATGAGCAAGTCCTCGCGCCGTGTGCCGGAAGCCAAGATGTCGATGGCAGGGTAGATGCGACGGTTTGAAATGCGGCGATCAAGCTGCAGTTCCATGTTGCCTGTGCCCTTGAATTCCTCAAAGATCACTTCGTCCATTTTGGAGCCTGTCTCTGTCAGGGCGGTTGCAATGATCGAGAGGGAGCCTCCGTTCTCAATGTTGCGGGCAGCACCGAAGAAACGCTTGGGCTTCTGCAGGGCGTTGGCTTCCACACCCCCCGACAGGATCTTGCCGGACGAAGGGCTTACCGTGTTGTAGGCACGGGCCAAACGCGTGATGGAATCGAGGAGGATGCACACGTCGTGTCCGCACTCGACCATGCGCTTGGACTTCTCCAGAACCAAGTTGGCGATGCGCACGTGGCGATCTGCAGGTTCGTCAAATGTGGAAGCGATGACTTCTGCATTCACGCTGCGCTTCATGTCTGTCACTTCCTCAGGACGCTCGTCGATGAGCAGGATGATGAGGTACACCTCCGGGTGGTTCAAGCTGATGGCGTTGGCCACATCTTTCAGCAAGGTGGTTTTACCCGTCTTGGGTTGAGAGACGATCATGCCGCGCTGGCCCTTTCCGATCGGCGCAAAGAGGTCCATCAAACGCGTGCTCACGGTTCCGCGGGCGGTGCTCAATTTGAACCGCTCCTGCGGGAAGAGGGGAGTCAAGAACTTGAAAGGAACGCGGTTCTTGATCCATTCTGGGCTCCGGCCGTTGACGCTTTTGACGTCGATCATGGGGTAGTACTTCTCCCCAATGCGTGGAGGGCGGATGCCTGCAACCACCGTGTCTCCCGTCTGAAGGCCAAATTGCTTCAGCTGCTTCGCCGAGACGTACACGTCGTCGGGAGAGTTGAGGTAGTTGTAGTCCGCCGAACGCAGGAAGGCATGCCCTTCTGGTTGAACCTCCACGACGCCTTCGGTTTGGACCAAGCCGTCAAAGTCGAACCCGTGCTCTTCCGGTTCGCTCAGGAATGGGTCCCGACGTCCTCGGTTGTTGCGGTCGTTGCGGTTGTTTCGGTCGTTTCGGTCGTTGCGTTCGTTGCGGTTGTTCCGGTCATTCCGGTCGTTGCGGTCATTCCGGTCATTCCGGTCATTCCGGTCATTCCGGCCGCGACGCTCGTTGTTGTCGTTGCGGTTGCCACGGTCGCCACGGTCGTTGCCTCCCTTGTTGTCGTTTCCGTCTCCACCTTTCTCGTTGGCGGGCTTGTCGTTCGACGATCCCCCTTCGCGACGGCGACGGTCGCGGCGTTCGCGCATGCTTTCGCCTGAACGGCGGCCAGCCTCGTTGCTGGCATTGCCGTCTCCACCTTCGGTTCCCTTGGCCTCTGAAGCACCTTCTTGGTTTCCTTCTTTTGGGGCATCGGTTTTACCACGGAGTGCGCGAGACGCACGGGGTTCCTTGGGGGCTTCTGTGTCGCTGGCTTTTTCAGATTCGCCGGCTTTGGCGCGACCACGTCCTCCACGGGCGTTGGATTTGCTTTCTCCTTTTTCAGGTTGATCTGCGGGCTTGGCTGCGGGCTTGCCTTTGGCGGGGCGGGCAGCTTGCTCGTCGAGGATGCTGTAGACCAGATCCTGTTTCTTCAACTTGTCGACGCGAGCGATTCCAAGTTTGGTTGCGATTTCACGCAATTCGGCAACTTTCTTGCCGTTCAATTCGATGATGTCAAACATCCTAATACGTTCAGTGTGGGAGGGACCAGGTCCCTCGATGCGTCCGGGTGACGCCTGCGCCTCAAAGATAAGCATTCCTGCTCGATGATAGCACGCTTGTGCAAGAAATCTGTTCGCCCAGGATCAGGGCCGTGACGCTGTTCGTGGCCATTCGACCACGCGCATGTCGGTGATTTGTCCTTCGTTCAGGGAAAACTTGAGCATGGTACACACCTTGTGGAACCCCGACTTGCCGATGGCGCCGGGATTGAGGTGGAGCCCGCCCCACGAGGCAACCTTTTGTACCAAGAGGATGTGGCTGTGTCCGCAGACGAAAAAATCTGGCCGTTCCGTACGGAGTTGGGGGAGGATGCCGCGAGCGTATTTGGGAGGGCGACCTCCGATGTGCGTCATCCAAACCCGCGCACCACCAACGTCGAACCGCGCATGCTCCGGCCACGTGAGTCGGATGTCTTGGCTGTCGATGTTGCCATACACCGCTCGGCAGTAGGCCACGTTCCCCAAGGCTTCGGTCACCGCCAGGGACCCAATGTCTCCGGCGTGCCACACTTCGTCGGAACCATCCACGTGCCGCAAGATTCGGTCGTCGATGTGTCCATGTGTGTCCGACAAAAGAGAAATGTTCACAGCCATGAGGGACTTTTGCCTGAAAAGAGCTCCAAAATTGGGGCAAAAAGTATGACTTTCGTGGCATGACCAAATCCTTAATTCGTGCCTTGGCCATCCTTGGCTGCCTTGTCTTTGCTGCGCCGTCGGCGCGAGCCCAAAACGAAAATGCGTCCAAAGGCGCTCGAAAATCCTACTCAAAAGCGCTTGAGGCATATCGATTCCTTTCATTCAATTTGGCCATTGAACATTTGGACAAAGCAATTTCCAAAAGTCCCAACTACGCCGATGCTTGGTTCCTCAAAGCCCAAATCTACCAAGAGACGGAACACCCGGACTTGGAAGAAGTTTTGAAGCATGCTCTTCTCCTCGATTCCACGAGGTTCCCTCACGGTTGGGTCGAACTGGCCAAGGTGATGTGGGAGCTTGGTAAATACGAGGCAGGGTTGAAGACGCTGGAGCGTTTGGACGAACTGGGGTTGGGGCCTATGACCGAGGAGAATGAGGCAAAAAAGGCGTGGGTTCAAGCAGGCTTGCAATTCAGTGTGGACGCCATCGCAAAAGAGGGAGAGGCCAATCGCGCGCAGCCAGTGCAAGGGGGGCTGAACACGTCGGAACACGAGTATTACGGTGCATTGGATTTGACGGGAACGAGGTTGGTGTTGACGCGGTCTGCTGTCTCAGGTACACTTGGTCTCAGTACGCCAGGTGTGGTTGGAGGAGAAGACTTCTTCCAGTCTGTCCAGTCGGAGGATGGGACATGGTCAGCACCGGCTCCACTGCCGGGCATCAACACTCCTATGAACGAGGGAGCTCCGTCCTTGAGTGGCGATGGAAAAATTATGGTATTTACAGCTTGCGAAACCCCTCGAGATGGCTACGGTCCGAGGAGAGGCAAAGGGTCGTGCGATTTGTTCGAATCTGAATGGGATGACCAATTGAAATCATGGGGCATCGGGAAAAACTTGGGAGCGCCTAACTCCAATGGATGGGAAAGCCAACCAGCGCTGAGTGCCGACGGGAATACGTTGGTTTTTGCAAAATCGCCCAAAGGGCATCTTCATCCCTCAGACTTGGTGGTTTGCCACCGTCTTGAGGACGGAGGGTGGTCCTCGCCAAGAAAGCTTCCCGGGGCTGTCAACACCGAATTCACCGAAGAGAGTCCGTTTTTGCACCCCGATGGCAAAACCCTGTACTTCAGCAGCGATGGCCACCCTGGATTTGGACGACTGGACGTTTTCATGTCGCGTCTCCAAAAGGACGGTTCATGGGGTATTCCAGTGAACCTCGGGCAAGGTGTCAACAGTTCAGGCAAAGACAACAGCCTCATGGTGATGCCTCGTGGAGGCAAGGCCCTTTTCGCCACAACGCGGGAGTCGGGCAACTTGGATTTTTGGGAATTTGATCTGCCGGAAGAGGCCAAGCCCATTGAGGTTGCCATGCTCAAAGGGGTGGTCAAGGATTTCAATTCAGGCACGGCTCTCATAGCCGATGTTTCATTGATCGATATGGAGACAGGTCAAGTGATTAGCAAAACCAAATCCAATGGTGAAGAGGGTTTTGTCATTCCCTTGCCGGAGCGAGGTACGTACAGTTTTGAGGCTAGCGCCGAAGGGCACTTGTTTGGGATGTCGGTATACCATCAACTCGGTGGAGACGACCTCAATGGTTCTCCCTTCGTTGAAATTGGCCTTGAAGCCATCGAAGCCGGGCAGACATTCACCCTTGATGCGATCCAATTCGAATCAGGACTGGCGGCGTTGAGCAGTGATTACCAAGCCGGTTGCGAGCGGCTCGCCCAATGGATGCTCGACAACCCGGGAGTGAACATCCGCGTGGAAGGGCACACCGACAACGTGGGAAGTGTTCCTTTCAACATGGCCTTGAGCGAGGACCGCGCCACCTCGGTGTTGAATTTTTTGATCGAGCGGGGTGTTGTGCCAAGTCGAATCTCCGTCGAGGGGAAAGGCCCGCTCGAGCCACTCGCCGACAACGAAACGGAGGAGGGAAGGGCGAAGAACCGGAGGGTTCAGGTCGTCATTTTGGAGTGAGGTCAATCCAAAGTCCAAACCGCCGACACGTACCACGTGCGCGGAGGCGCCGGGTTGTAGTACTTGCCTCCGAACGCATTCAATTGGTGCCATCCGGAGTAGTCGGTGTTCGTCGCGTTTCGAATTCCGGCCGAGACGTGGACGGGTACGTTAGGAGGCGTCCAATCCAAGTTTAAATTGACCGTGGCGTAGGCAGGATGCGTCGCTGATCCGTCGTTGTTCAACGGCGTGGCACCGACGGCGCGGATCCAGCTTCCCAGGGTGAAGTTGTGCGCCTTTTCCCACACGCTCCAACCGTGTTGCACATTCAACATCCAACGGGGAGAGCCTGGCAAATCGCCAAGGTCCCAGTGGTGGAATTGGGCTGCACCCGAGGCGTTAAGGCGATGGGCGCCCCAAGTCTTCCCCAACGTCGCTTCCACGCCTTGCATCACCACGTTGGACGAGGCGTTGACAAAACTCGTGACGCCTGCCGTGTCCACACTCGAAACAATGGCGTCGGAAACCTGCTGGCGGTACAGAACCACCTCTCCCAAAGCATGCCTGGCGCCACCCTCCAGCGTCCAAGCACGTTCCGCATCGAGCACAGACGGAAGGGCTCCCTGGACGTCTGTGGCCAGAGATTCAAAATTGGTGGGGTCGCTGAACCCGGTGCTGAATTGCCCAAACACGTTCCACGATTCGCCCACGGATTTGGATAGCCCGAGTCGGGGCAAAATTTGTGTGGCATTGAAGGGCGAGAGGTAAGCGGTGTCCAGCGCCGTTCCTTGCGCCACACGCGACCGCTGCGACAGGGCCGTAGAAGTTTCAAGACGCAAGCCGTTTTTCCAAGCCCAAGACAGGGCAGGTGCCCAATGAGCCCGGGATTGGCGGACGTTGAGGTCGTACAAATTCACCCCGTCTACGCCTTCCAAGGCGCTGTTCCATTCCGCGAATGTTCCGCGATCGACCACGGCCATGAGCGTCCACTCGGCTTGGAAGTCTACTTTTTGGAAGGACCACGCCGCGAAGCGTTGCCGCATCCGAACGCTCCCCCCGGTGCCGGACTCTTCTTTGTAACCGTTGTAGAACGTGGAGGTGCCGTAAGGGTTGGTTTTGTCCGTCCAACGGAGCAACGTCCAAACGTCGAAGCTGCTCCGATGTTGGTTGACGCTCAGGTTGGGAACGTGCAGGTGGTGGCCCCACAGGGCGCGGCGGCGGCGCACTTGGGCGTCGTAGTCCAGGCCGGGCGCGTCCGTCGGTGTCGCCATGGAATCGACGGACCCTGGCAAAGCCCACGATCCGTCTTGGAAGGCCACCCAATCGTAGTGCTTCGCTTTTTTGTTGCCCCATGCGCGGTCCGCTTCGACGTGCCAGCGTCGGTTCCATTCTTGGTCGCGGTAGCCGCTGTTTTGGGTGCGGGAGAGACGAAGGTTCCAGCCGTCGACGCTCACCGCGCCGTTGAAGCGGCCCTGAAGCCCTCCGTTGCCCGTGGTGCCAATCACGGTTTGAATGCGTGCAATTGAAGGGTTGGAGGCTCCGTGCACGAGCAGCGCACCTCCGTAGGCGCCTCCAAAGGTCGTGGCCGCGGCGCCCGACACGAGTTCCATGCCTCCAGACCATGCAGGATCAAGCCACTCCAAGGGGCTCGTTCCGTCGGCCTCAGTGAGCAAGAATCCCCGGACGTAGAGCATGGTGTTGCGAACGGCAAAAGGTGATCTCAAAGCTGACCCTCGAACATTCAGGCGACGGCTGCCTCCCATCCCGCGCGTTTCCATGAGCACCCCGGGAAGGGCATTGAGGGCATTTGACACGTCTGCGCTGCCGTACCCGTTGCCGAGAAGCGAGTCCGCTGTCCAGCGCGTGGCGGCGATTTGCTCAGGGGCCAGCAAAGGGCTGAACGTGGCAATCGCTGCGGAATCCAGCGAAACCCAGTTCCACATCAGCGAATCGGGTGAGACCTCGTCCCGGGACCACAGGTTGGGGCACATCACGCCCAAGAGCACTGCGGTGGCAGCGACTCGCGCAAGAATCATGTTCATACAGAGGGATTTGTCATTCCACAATCAGCACGCGCGACAAGAGCTTGCCGTGTGATGCTGCTGCGGTCAAGATATACGAGCCCGAGGACCATTCCGAGACCTCGATGCTCATGTTGTTGACCAACTTTCCCTCGGTCACCAGGTTTCCGGCGACGTCCCAAACCTGAAACGCCCGTCCTGCCCACGATTCTCCTACGTTTAGGGTGACACGGTCACGTGCGGGATTGGGGAAAACATCCAATCCTCGGGTGGCCGACCAGTCGTTCACGGCGTTGGTGCCCGTGGGGCGGAATTCCTTGATCAGGTTGGGGCCCGACCCAGGGTATTGTGGGCCGTTGAAGGCGAGGTAGATCGATCCGGTGTACGGGTTGATGGCCACGTCGCGCACGCGTTGGTTGAACGACGCGAAATGCTGGTCTTCGCTCTCTACAGCCAAACCATCCTCGCTCATGTGCAAGACGCTCAGGCGTTCGTACTGGCCGCTCAATCCACCGAGAACGGCCATCAGCACAGAGCCTTGCCATTCTGGGATGGCGGGGTGGTTGTAATAGGCGATGCCGTTGACGGCCACGCAAGGCGACCACGTTTTCAAGGGTTCAGCCACGTCGTTGGCATCGCAAAACGCTTGTTCGTTCGCCGTGTTGCACTCTCCCTCGACGTTGGGCCAGCCGTAATTGCGGCCCGGTTCGATGACGTTGAACTCGTCCCAATTGCTCTGGCCGTGCTCCGAGCTGTAAATCAGACCGTTGGGTCCGTTGCACAATCCTTGGCTGTTGCGATGCCCTTTGCTGTACACGTAGCTCGTGGGGTCAGGGTTGTCGGCGGGGACGCTGCCATCAAGGTTGAAGCGCAGGATTTTGCCGTTGTCGCTGTTGTCGTTTTGGGAACTCGTTCCACCGTCACCCGTGTCGCCTGTGGACATGAGCAAGGTGTTGTCGGGCAAGACCAGCAATCGGCTTCCGTTGTGATTGCCACCGGCGTCGACGGTGTGGAGAACCTGTTCATTCACCAATCCGCTTCCGTTCCAGTCGAACACGCTGAGACGCTCGTTGGCGTTGCTCCATGTCGGTCCAGCCGTGTAGACCAAAAACACTTGAGGCGTCACATTCCAATCTGGATGCATGGCCATTCCCAGCAATCCAGGCTCTCCGCTTCCCCCAAAGACGTCGAGCGTCAACACCGTTTCGTACGCTCCCGTCACAGGGTCGATGTGCAGCACGTCGCCGTGGCGCGTGGTGCACCAGAGCATGTCGTCGGGGCCCCAAAGCAATTCCCATGGGATGTTCACCCCCGACACGAGGTCGTATTCCGTGAGTACGGTTTGTTCGAGGTTCCAGGTGGTTTGGGCAGTGGCCGAGGCGAGAAGAACGCTGGCGGCAAGAAACGAGAAGAGGCGGTTCATGGCAGGTTGAATCGGTTGAATCGTTTGAATCAGTTCGTGAGGTCGAAAGCTACGGCGCCGTGTGCGGGCAACTGCGCTCCCTCGGTCAAGAAACCGGCAAGCATGCGAGTCGGTTGCATTGCACCCTCGGGCAAGGTGGCCGCTTCGCTCGATCGGTTCAGGTAGATGTCCGTGACCTCCCCGAGGTAGGTCCGTCGAATGCGCAAGAGGTCTTCGTTCACGATGTCGAACGCGGTGGTGCCGTACAGCAAACTCATGCGGCTGCGGCGAAGGTTGGCCCAGGTGGCTGTCCAGTCACGGGTCATGTGCTCTTCGCGGTTCAAGCCACGGAAACGCATCATTCGGCGGTTGTCGGGATCGTTTCCACCCACATCGGCAATCTCGTCGCCGTAGTAGACGCAAGGAATGCCTGGCACGCTCATCAGGTAGGACATCAGAAGGCGCATTTTCGCGTAGCCGTCGTCCCCACCGTGTTGGATGTCCCGCGTCCAGCCTTGGAACTTCATGTCCTCGTTGACGTCGAGCGTGCCGTCCGCAAGGGAGGTGAAGCGAGGGCGGTCTTGGTTCCCGGTGATGTTGCCCATCAGGTGGTGGGCGCCGTAGGTGGCGAGGCTTTGCTCGTTCGTTTGAACAAGATCCTTCCACGAGCCCTCCTCAAACGCGATGGCACCCACCGCCTTGTCGTACAGGTTGAAGTCGAATTGGGCGTCGAGCATGCCGCTCGAGAGGTAGCTGCCAATGAGGTCGGGGCTTCCGTAGGTCTCGCCGATTTGGAACAAGCGCGTGCCTGTTTCGGCATGTGCAGCCTTCAATTTGGCCGTCAATTCACGCCAAAAATTCTCCGGGATGTGCTTGGTGGCATCGTGCCGAAACCCGTCGATGCCACTGTGGTACGCCCACCATGTGGCGCTGTCCGTCATGGCCGCGCTCACTTCCGGACGCTCGAGGTCCAGGGTCGGCATGAAGGTGTCGAACCACGTCGTCAATCGGTGGTCGTCCCAACGTTCCGTGTTCAAGGAGCCGTCGGGGAGGTAGAGGTTGGTGGTCCAGTCGGGATGGGCCTCCATCAGCGGGTGGTCTTGGTGGACGTGGTTCGCGACGTAGTCCAGGACGACGTTCATGCTTCTCGCGTGCGCGCTGTCCGTCAAGTGCTGGAGGGCCTCAGGCGAACCCAAACGCCGGTCCACCTCCGTGCAACTCACCGGCCAGTACCCATGGTACCCGCTGAACCGGCTGGTGACGTCGGTTCGGGCGCTGTCTTGCCAGTATCCCCAAGCGCCCTCCGCGTTGGACGTGATGGGGGACACCCAAACCGTGTTCATCCCCAAGTCCGAGAAGTACCCGCTCTCCAGCACTTGCGCAACCCCCTGAAGGTCGCCACCCAAGTGGTTGGCTTGCGGCAGGATGGACGGGTCGTCCACAGGCTTGTCGTTGCTCGCATCTCCGTTGGCAAAACGGTCCACCATCAGGAAGTACATGGTCGCGGCATGCCAGTCCGACCGATCGAGGAGCGACACATCTGTCAGCGGCACATCCCCGTCCATGGGGATGAGGATGTCCTGCGACACCGATCCGCCACGCGCCGACCACACCCTGACGTGATGCCTTCCCTCACCAAACCCCTTCAGCACGGCAGGCAACGTCACCGCTTGGTCGTAGCTTCCGTGGTGCACCAACACGTTGTCAACGGTGACGAGCAGTTCGGCCGGGCCGTCCGTGCTGAAAAACAACTTTTCCCCGTTGGTGTTGGCCGCCAAAACGGGCGACGGGGCAGCTTCCACGCGAACCACTGAATTCCATCCGCCCATGCCGTTGGACATGCGGTCTTCGTTGAGAGGGTCCAAGATCCATTCGCCATCGATGGCCCACTGGTAAGGATGGTTGCCAGGACGAAGAATGGCCTTGTACATGAACACGCCAGGCTTTCCCTCCACTGGCGTAGCGGCCACGGGTGTCCACCCCGTCAAGTCTCCTACGAATTCTACAGTTGCCGGTTTGCTCGAAAGTTGATTACTGTCCCAGATGAAACGGTGCATTCGTTCGCCTTTGGACATGACGGGCACCACGCGCTCTTCATCTCCCACGGTCAACAAAATCTTTCCGAGTCCGCTCGGAGGCGCCGCCGGGAGAATCACTCCTCCTGAGACGATGTCCAACGTATCGGCCAAGTCCCAAGAAGGGAAATACACGGCTTGTGTGACGGACTCGCCTGGCGAAATCCAATCAGCGACCACGAGCCGGGTGTCCGATGCACCCGCGTAAACAGGCATGATGGCCCCCCATGAAGCGGGAGCTGCGGTGGGCTCTCGGTCTTGCTGAGGGGAGCATCCGAGAAAGGCAAAGGCCATGGCAACCGCCACAGCCTTTGAAGTTCGTTGAATTGCTTTCATGGGTTATTCGCAGTCAAGCAGTGGAACGCCGGTTTCGTAGTAGATGCCGTCCCAAGGAGTGGTGTCGGGCGGGTAGGTGAATCCGGGCGTCAAGGGGTAGCAAATCATGGTCAAGATGCCCAAACCTTCAGGAACGATGCCCGCAAACAACTCTTCCGGAAGGACAATCAAGCGGTAGAATCCGGGCTTGTCAGGCACAGGTGCCATTTTCAATTCCGGGGTGTTCGTCACGTCAGCATCGTCGACCAACGAATAGTACTGGCCGTCGGTGGCACGGGCTCTGATCTGCAGGTAGACCTCGTCGTCTTGAATGTCGGTGAGGTCGACGTCAAGGTTGTTGTTGTACGTGATGCTGACGAAGTCATCCGCGCGGCGAGTTTCTGGAAACACGCACATTTTATCCTCGCACAGCTTGGGAAGAACTCCCACGTTGAAGTCTTCCGTCTTCGCCTCGCCAAAGTCTTCGAGACCTGGGAACGGCGCACCGTCTTTAAGCTTGGCCAAGCACGAAATGCCTTGGCTGTACAATCCGCTGGCGTCCGTGTAAAACTGCGAGGGAACAAATGTCAGGCTGTAAACCAGCCCGCCTTGGTGGACCAATTGCAGGTCGTCGTTGCTGTTGTTCCATGATCCGTTGGTTCCAACGGGGTCACTTGGGGTCCACGTCCAGATGTACACGGGAAGGTCCGGGTTGGCCTCGAGGATAGACTTGAGCCCGTTTTCTGCGCTTTGCGAAATGTCGATTGTCAGGGTAACTTCTTCATGAAGGCCTGTTGGGCTTGGTGTCAAGGTCACGGCTTGAGCGAATGCTCCGGTTTGCAACACGACGCAGGCACCGGCCAAAAGAGCTAATCGTTGCAAGGTGGTGGTGAAGGTGTTCATGAGTCGAATCACTGTCGGTTAAAGCTGAAAGTGTACGCCAACACCGGATCGCCGTCGCAAGGGCGGTCATACACGATGTCGAGTAAGTTGTCGTGCGGGCGAACCACCGCTCCGAGGTTGTATTGAAGCGTGTCGCTGGGGTTGCCCTCGGCATCTTCAGTGGCGAGAATCAAGAACGTGGGATGCTCTTCGTCATCCAGTCCCCAAGTCCCCTGGTCACCGAAGTAGTTGCGGCCCTTTTCGATCGACACGTTGAAGGATCGGTCTTCGTTGAGGGTGATTTGAAGCGGCGTCACAATGCCGTCGATGTAGAGCTCACTCAAATCACGCACCTCTTTGAGAGGGCTTTGCAAATCCGTTTGGGAGAAGCTGGCCATTTGCCAAACCCCAATCATCCCTTCCACTTTGTTGAAGGGTTCGCCGAGTTCGCCTTGCAATTCAGGTTTGCAACCGGCCCATGCTCCAGCGAGAAGCACAGCCATTCCGGCGAAGAAAAGATTGAATTTCATGTTCATGCGTTCCAAGTGATGGGTCAGTTGCATCCGCCGACTTCGTTGAACTCAAACCCGGCAACGTTGCCCTCTGAAGCAGAGAATTGAAGGGCCATGCCTGGACAATTCCAAGGAGCGTTGCGAATCGTGATGTCTTCGCCCATCGCGCCTCTACGTTGGAGTTGCTCAACCCACAAGCCCATGCCCAAAGTCTCTTTGCGGTATTCGTTCCGGGCGGCAGTGATGATGTCGTCCCCGGTGGCTGAGCTTTCGAGGAGGTACACGGATGAGGTGATGCCTGCACGCTGACGGATCATGTTGATGTCACTCACCGCTTGATTGAGGTTTGTGGCTGTTTCACCATAGCATTCGGCCCGGATGAGCATCAATTGTGTCAGGTGAATGAGGGGCACGTTGAAGAAGCTGTGATCGGTGAAACGGAGGAGCAGGGTCTTTCCTTCCGTGGGTTGGTAGTCCAGCCACAAGGCGCGGCTGTCTTCAGCACCTCCCGTGGCGATTTGTTGGAACCAGTCCCAGTATTCTGTCGTGAGAGTGATTTCAGGATTGGCTGTAGGCTGCCACCACTGCACAAATTGGTCGGTTCGGTTGTCGTTGGTGGCCAACGTGCTGTACACCGAGAACACCGACTCGGAGCTGGTTGAGCCGATGGGCAACCGGAGTCGCACAAACGCGCTGTCCGTTTCAGGCTGCTCAAGGCTGTAGCGGCCGCTCTCAATGACTTCGGTCGCTAGCGCACCTGCTTCCGCAAATTCCATTTTCAGGAAATGCACCTGAGCGAGGAGGGCTTTGGCGGCGTCTTTGGTGGCGTAAATGCCATTCTCCTCAGGAAGGTTGGCAATCGCGTCATTCAAATCCGCTTCAATCTGTGCATAGGTATCAGCCACAGTTGCTCGCGGGAACGGTGCGTCCCGCAAGTAGGTGGGGAGAGGAATCCCAGGGTGGCTGTTGTCCGAGGTGTAGCCGTAGGGTTGTGCGAACATCTTGACGGCGCCCCAAAAGCAAAACGCTCGGATGAACTTGCCTTCCGCCTCCATGCGTTTTTGGTCTTCGGTTGAAAGGCCCTCAATCAAGTCAAAGCTGTCGATCAAACTGTTGACGCGGAGGACGGGGTAGAAGAAGTCGCGGTTGATGCCACCTACGTAGGAAGTCCAACGGATGGTCTCTCGATTGTACACAGCCTTGAGGTCGTTGTTCGACAGGGGTTCGTTGGTGTTGTCGCCTCGAAGCTCGTTCATGAGCTGGACGTCCCCGTCGTACAAGTTGGCCAGGACGTCGTAGCACGAGACAAGCAAGGCTTGCAAGTCTTCAGGCGTCTCCAGGGCGTCCTCGGCGAGGATGTATTGATCCGGGTTCACTTCAAGCCAGCGGCAGCCCGTGAATGCGAGCATGGCGGTGAGAAGGGCCGTGAAAAGGAAGGTTGTGTTTTTCATGGCGCTTAGAAGTTGGCGTTGATGGCGAAAATGACAGAACGCTCTTGAGGAGCAGTGAGGTAGTTGGCACCGCCCGAGAAGTTTCGGTCTTGACGATTTTCAAAGTCACGCGTGAGTTCGGGGTCCAATCCAATGAAGCTGGTCAGCACAAACAAATTGTTGCCGCTCAAACGAAGAGTCACGTCGCCTTTGCTCATCGGAACGTGGTACGAGATCGAGGCGTTGCGCAAGCGGACATAGCTGGCGTCGTACATGAACAAGCTCGTGTTCCACCATGGAAAGCCAGCGGGCAGGCCGTAGGTCGTCTCGTCCAGTGTCAAGCGCGGGAAGGACGCGATGTCTCCCGGCTGGCGCCAGCGATCGAAGAGGTCCGTGCGCATGTTCCAGTCGGTCACTACACCGAGCTGGCGCTTGGCCGAACTGTCCCAAATCTTTGCGCCAAACGCGGCCGTGAATTGGCTACTGAACGTCCAGTTTCGATAGGAAAACTCGTTGCGAAATCCGCCGACGTGATCGGGGAGACCGTCACCCACGGCGCGACGGTCTTCGAGGTTGTATTCGAAGGTCTCGCTGCCTTTGATGTCAATGTAAACGGGGAGTCCCGACTCAGGGTCCACGTGGCTAAAGGGGACCAAGAAATACGTGGTCAGCGGAGCACCAGTCACCGCACGGCTGTCGTTGGTGCCCCCTGAAATGGCGTCCTCGGTGAAGGCTCCTGTGCTCACGAGCTCGTTGTAGTTGTAAGCGTAATTCAGGACGGATTTCCACTGCAATTCTGAGGTCGCGGGGAGGTTGTTGGACGTGAGGCCAATTTCCACGCCACGGTTCAAGACCTCACCTGCATTCACGGAGCGGTTGTTGAAGCCGGTGTGGGAGGGAAGCTCAACATTCATCAATACGTCGCTGGCCAATTTGTCGTAGAGTCCGATCTCGACGGCCACACGGTCCTTCCAGAGCCCCATTTCGACTGAAGCGTCGAGCGTGCGTACCGTTTCCCATCGCAGGTCGGGGTTACCTGGTTGCGTGGGGAACACGATGGTGTCGCCGGCGTAAGTCGCGCCTTGGCTTTGGTCCACATACAATGCGAATCTGCTGAATCCGTCGATGTTGGCATTGCCCGTTCGACCCCAGGAAGTGCGAACCTTCAAGAAGCTGATGATCTCCGAGCTGAACCACTCCTCGTCGCTAGCTACCCAGCCCACCGAAGCGGAAGGGAAGAAGCCAAAGCGATTGTTCTCACCAAATCGTGATGAGCCGTCCACGCGAGCCGTCGCCTGAAAGAAGTAGCGGTCGTTCAAGCTGTAGTTCAAGCGTGCAAACGTCGAAGCAAACCCGTCCGTCCGGTATTGGATGGGGTAGGCGTTCGTGACGGTAGACACGGCATCGTACAGGCTGTCGTTCAACCCAAAAAGGCTGTCACGAAGTGCTTCAATCGCGTAGGCGGGTCCGTCAGAATCCCGGAGATTGTACCCAAACCCGTCGCTCTCGAATTTCTGCGCTTCCGCACCGACCATCACAGAAAGGCTCGTGGAGTCGTCCTCGAGGATGCGCAGGGTCGCGTTGGCCCCGACGTTGTAGTTGCGCGAGTTGTATTCGCTCCAGTTTCCGTAGGCGAAGCCGTTGGTGCGGTCCAGTGCAGAGTTCTCGTACGAATCGTTCTCGAGCTTGCTGTTGTCATACCCGCCATTGAGGACGATGTCCAATCGGCTATGCGGCGTCACGATGATTTGGCCCGTCGCAATTTGGCGGCGTTCGGTTTCACGCCACTTGATCAAGTCTTGGTAGGCAAGAGGGTTGTACCAGCGGTTGAGTTCGTAGTTGCGTTCGGTGCTGGTCAAGTTGCCGTTCTCGTCAAACGTGGAGTCCACCACGAAAGGGGCCATGTAAGGGAGAGCCGTCGACATGGCAGTCCCAATCCCGCCCGACCATCCGCCGCGAACGCGCTGGTTTTGACCTTCTGAAGTGCTTCCGGACAACAGCACTTTGAACTTGTCGCTGGGTGTCCAATCGAAGTTGGTGCGAGCGCTCGTGCGCGTGTAGCTGTTGCCGATCGCATAGCTCTCGTTCTTGTCGTAGCTGACGCCGTTGTACATGGACCACGTTCTGCCACCGCTGCGCAAGCCTATGTTCTGTTGGGTTTTCTGGGCCCGGCGAGTGAACAGGTCAAACCAGTCGGTGTTGGTCTCCATTGCGCGTTCGTAGGCCGCTTTCCGTGCTTCTGTGCTCGAAGAGGGGGTGCTGAGGTAAGGCAGCCAAACGTACCCTGTTCCTCCGTCATTCTCCCAGGCTTCTTGGCGAATGGTGAGGTATTCCTCCGTGGTCATCATGTTGGGCGTGGCTGTGGACTCGCCGTACCCGTAGGACGATCCGTAGCTGACTTGGATGCCGTTTTTGACTCCGCGCTTTGTGGTAATCAGGATGACCCCGTTGGCGCCACGAGAGCCGTAGATGCCCGTAGCGGCCGCGTCTTTTAAGACTTGAATGTCCTTGATGTCGTTGGGGTTGAGACTCGCCAGAGGGTTGCGGTTCATGGCACCGCTGTTGCCGCCGGCGAAGTAGTCCTGGGTAATTGGAATGCCGTCCACAACGTACAAGGGATCACCTCCGGCAGAGATGGAACTTAGTCCACGAATGCGGACAATGGATCCGCTGCCCGCCATGCCTGAGCCTTGGGTGACTTGGACCCCTGCGGCTTGACCTTGCAAGGCGGCCTCGAAGGACGGCGTTTGAACGGCGGTGATTTCCTTGGAGTCGATGGTCGCAATGGACCCTGTGACTTCCTTCTTTCGTTGGACCCCGTAGCCCACGACGACCGACTCGTTCAACAGGACGGCGTCTTCGCGGAGGCGGACATTCAGGGTTTTGGTTTCACCTTGCTTCACCGTCACCTTCTTGGTTTGGTTCAGGTAGCCAATGAAGGAGAAGGTGATGTCGTGGTCTCCAGGGGCGAGTGTCAAAGTGTAATTCCCGTCGAGGTCGGTGAACGCGCCTTTGCCGTTTTCGCCCATCACGGTCGAGGAGGGAAGGGCGTTGCCTTGGTCGTCGGTCACGCGTCCTTTAAGGGTGCCTTGGCTCCAGGCCGCCATCGATGCTCCAAGAAGGGACAAGGCAAGGCATGCGAGATATGTGAATCGAGTCATCAGGTGGTTTGCTCGTGGATGAATGTCGAGGTCTTTGTCGATGGTGTTAAAAGTACACCAAGGGGTCGTTTTTAGTGCGTGATTTTGTGCACAGGTGTTGAAAACGTCACGCCGGCTTCTTGCCAGGTCAGCTGGTACATTCCTGCTGGAATCCCCGCAACTTGGACGGACCAGCCGCCGGTTTTAAGCATGAACGACACACCGCTCACGGTCCGGCCGAGCACGTCGGTCATGCGGAGGTCAGACACGCTTGCGGGGTTGCTGTGGCGCAGCGTGAACCGATCGGAGGCGGGGTTGGGGAACACCGACCACAGGGCACGTGCTTCGGACACGCCGACTGTGGCGTCCATGCCATCGCAGTCCTGGTCGATGCCGTCGTTCGCCACGTCGACCGCGCCAGTGTAAATGGTCGCGTCGTTGTCGTTGCAATCGCCTTCAGAGGCCAGTTGCCCGTCTTGGTCGAAGTCGATCTCAGTCAGCTCGGGCACGTCAAGGGCGACGTCGGTGTACACGTGAAATTCACCCGGGGCGAAGGGCATGGTGGCCTCGAGGTCGGTCACTTCCAGCGCTTCGCCAGTCAAGTAGTCGTACCACGTTCCGACATGAGTGAATCCGGGAATCATGTCCAAGGCGGTGGTGCGGTAGCTCCCGACCACAATGGCGTCACCCTGGGCGTGCTCGAACATCATCCGCTTACCAAACCCTTGGTCCACGTCCAGCGAAAACCACGAAGCTTCAGGACCAAAAGCAGGGTAGTCCCGCTTCAACCGCCCCAGAGCCGCGCTCACGTCGTACAAGTGGCGGCGCTCCGGCTCGTCGTAGTAGTCCCAGCGCACGGGCTTCGCTTCAATCCGGCAATCTGGATCGACGGTCACCCCGTCGCTGCACGTGTTGATGCTGTAATCGTAACCGAGCTCTTCAAATTGCCAAATCAGTCGCGGGCCAGGCATCAGCACGTTGAAGCCCATCGTCAGCTGCTGCCGGCGAAGCGCAGTCACCAAGTCGCTGGCGTCGTAATCTCCGCTGCTGTTGCCAAACTGCAAACTCTTGTACATCACGCGCTCCTCGTCGTGGCTCTCAGCGTAGGCCACCGCGTGCCGGTCGTCGTAGTTGTGGCTTTGGAAATTGGCCCACGTGAGGTCGTTGCCGCTGTACCCCATGCTCGCCTCTTGGTAGCCATGCGTGGCGTTGGCCCAGAGCATGAAGCCGGCGGCATCGCCGTTTTGGCCGTTGTAATTGGCCAATTCAAACTCTTCCCCAAAATCGCACCAATGCTCTAGGATCATGTAAGCCGTGGGGTCTTGGTTCCACACGTGGTTGCCGTACTCTTTCAGCCAGCCAATGCGTTGAGCGCTGTAGCCACCGTTGACGCCGGACTGTTGGATGATTCCCTGAGTGAAGTCCCAGCGAAAGCCGTCCACGTGGTAATTCTCCATCCAGTGGTCCAGGTTGCGCTTGACGAAGTTGCGTGTCAAAGGGCTGCCGTGGTTCCAATCGTAGAAAAAGGTCAAATCGTGGGGAGCCTCGACGTTGAACCACGGGTTGTTGGGCTGAACCACCCAATCTTCGAAGTACATCGTGATGAAGGGGTTGGGTTGGTCGGCGTGGTTGTAGACCACATCAAGAATCACCGCAATCCCGCGCTCGTGGCACGCATTGACGAGGGACTTGAAATGCTCTTTTGTGCCGTAGGCCTTGTCCACCGCGAAGTAGAAGGTGGGGTTGTAGCCCCAGCTGTCGTTCCCATTGAATTCGTTGATGGGCATGAGCTCGATGGCTTGCACCCCGAGGTTTTCGAGGTAGTCGAGCGTGTCTTCGATGGCTTGGAACGTGCGCGCCTCGGTGAAGTCACGGACCAGGATCTCGTAAATCAAGAGGTTTTCCTGATCCGGGCGAACGAATTCATCATCGGTCCAGTTGAAAGGCGTTTCCCCTGGTGTGAAGACGGAGACAAGGCCGCTGGTGTGCTGCCCGGGGTACGGCAACATGTTGGGGTAGGTGGTGGCGGGAATCCAAGGGTCGTTCCATTGGTCGAGGATGATTTCCGCGTAGGCGTCGGGGTAGCGCTCGTCGTCCGGCAAGATGTGATACTGGTAACGGTACGGTTCTCCGGGTGTCAATCCGGTCAATTCAATCCAAAACGACTGGCCGTCGCCCGACGCATTCATCATGGAAGAGGACGTGATGGCCCAATCGTTGAAGTCCCCCACGGCGAACACAAAGTCTTTGTAAGGAGCGCGCCACATCAAGATGACTGTGGAGTCGTTGAGGTAATTGATGCCGTCCATCACGCCGTTTGGAGGAGTGATGACAGGCGGTGCGTCGGGGAGGACGGCGAGGGTGGCTTGGTCCGTTGAGATGAGGCCGTCCGAAGTCGCGGTCACTGTTAAGACGTAGTCGCCTATGGACTCGAGCGCGAGTTCGTGCGAAAGATTCGTCCCGGTCACCGCGGCCACTTCCTCTCCGTTGATGCTCAACGAGAGGTCGGCTTCCTGGGTGGCCTGAGCGACCACCGTGTAGGTCGAACCCAGGGGTTCAACGCTCGAGACGGAAACAGGGCTCGTGAAAATGACTTCGAACGAGCCGTCGGAGATGTCGTAGAAGATGTCGCCTCCGTCCGCGGTCTTTCCGACCAACGACCCGTCGGCGTTGCGAAAGACAAAGGCCAGTTGCTCAATGGTCACACCCTCTGGCACCCCGTAGTATTCGGCCAAGCTCAGCCCGCCAAAATCAAAACTGTGCACCGACCCCTCGAATGGAAGAAGCACGTTTCCGTTGTTGGCCTGGCTGGTGTTGTTGCCGTTGGGCCAGGGGTTTTGGACGTACTGCCAGTCGGAAGGCGACGTGCTTTGCGACGTGATTACCCCGGTGTGGGCGTACACGAAAGGGCAAGGAGGGCAAGGTGGTTCTTCATTGACCAAGGCCGCGTTGCCTTCCGCCACATTGTAGTACAAGGTGACTTGGTCGTCCTGGGTGGGGAAAGGAGGGTCGGTCCACACGAGTTGGCCCCAAGAAGCGGCTGTGCAGAAGGCAAGAAGAACGGAGAGGGAAAACTTCATCGGAGAGGAGGTCATGAATCGTGGGTGAGGTTGGCGTCGAACGTGAACAGCTGCGCGGGTTTGTGCAGCACGCCTTCTTCTTTTTCGCCAAGGGGAACCACGTGGTCCATGCGCTTGACGTTTTTGCGGAAATTCCGCTTGTCGAGTTTTTTGTCCAAGACGATTTCGTGCAGCGTTTGAAGTTGACGCAACGTGAATTTCTTGGGAAGCATTTCAAATCCGATGTGCTTGGATTCGAGTTGCTCGCGCAGGGTCGCCAAGGCCAAATCCGAGATGTCGTCGTGGTCAAACGCCAATTGGGGAATCGACCCCACTTCCGTCCATTCGGCATCGCCCGCAAACGAAGAAGCACGGGGAATGTGGTCGTGCAGCGACACCAACCCGAAGTAGGCCACGGTCATCACGCGGTTTTCTGGATGCTCCCGAAACGTCCGCAACCATTGTTGGTCTTTCAAACCCTTCACGCGGTTGGGGTCGCCGAAGGCGTGGAATTGCTTGAGGTAAACGTTGTCCAATCCTGTGAGCTCGTGCAACACGCGCGACGCGGCGTCCTCGAGGGATTCCTGCTCGTTCACAAAGTCTCCGGGCAGGGCCATTTGGAGTTCGTCTTCAGACAGAGGGCCTTCTTCTGCTGTGCGCTGGTGGATGAGCAGAAGCTTGAGCGCTTCGCCGTCAAATCCAAACAATGCACAATCCACACTGACATCCATGATCGCAATAGGGTGTTGGTTTCACTCGGGGGAGCAAGATACGCACTTGGTGTCGATTGTACACTTATTCACGCGTTGTGAACCAAAACTTGCACCGGTCATTCGGAAAATCGCTTGGTTTGCCGCAAATTTGTGCGCCTTCAACACAAGGCCTGTTTTCGCGACGAGTACACATCTGATGAAAAAAATTGCAGTCCTCACCTCGGGAGGCGACGCTCCGGGCATGAACGCAGCCATCCGCGCTGTCGTTCGTACAGCGGTGTTCCACGATATGGAAGTGGTGGGAGTTTTCCAGGGATACCAAGGGTTGATTGATGGGGATTTCAAGCGCCTTCACGTTCGTTCGGTGGCCAAAATCTTGGGCCGCGGCGGCACCATTCTGAAGTCGGCTCGGTGCCAAGATTTTCATGAGGCGGAAGGCCGCAAGCGCGCCCACGTCAACTTGGTGGAAGCAGGCATTGACGGCCTGGTGGTGATTGGCGGAAACGGAACCTTTACAGGAGCCATGAAATTTGGCCGCGAAACGGGCTTCTCCGTGGTGGGCTTGCCGGGAACCATCGACAACGACCTCAGCGGATCGGATTCCACGATTGGATTCGACACCGCCATCAACACGGTCGTCGAAGCCGTCGACAAGATTCGCGACACCGCCGACAGCCACAACCGACTCTTCTTCGTGGAGGTGATGGGCCGTGACAGCGGCTTCATCGCGCTGAAGTCAGGAATCGCTACCGGTGCGGTAGCTGTCATGACTCCTGAAATGGGCATGAGCATCGACGACCTCGTCGCGGTCCTCGCGGCGGGGGAACAAAGCAACAAGACCAGCAGCATTGTCATCGTTGCCGAAGGTGATCCCAACGGCGGAGCCTACGAAATCGCCAAGCGAGTTCAAGCCAAAAACGACACCTACGAAACCCGAATCACCGTCCTCGGTCACCTTCAGCGTGGCGGAAGCCCGTCATGTTTCGACCGCGTGTTGGCTTCGCGACTTGGCGTTGCAGCGGTGGAAGCTTTGCGCCAGGGACACACCGATGTCATGGCTGGCGTGATCAACGACCGCATCGAGCTGACGCCGTTTCAGATGGCCATCAGCAACAAGAGCACAATCAACGAAGACGAGGTGCGCATCGCTCGCATTTTGTCCATCTAACTACGAACACACTACACACCTACACTTCTATGAAGCGCATTGCAATCAATGGATTTGGCCGCATCGGCCGCTTGGCTTTCCGTCAAATGGCGAACCGCCCAGACCTCCAAGTCGTGGCCATCAACGACCTCACCGACGTCGAGACGTTGGCTCATTTGTTGAAGTACGACAGCATCCACGGTCTGTTCCAGGGCGAGGTGTCCGTGTCGAATGGAAACTTGGTGGTGAACGGCACGGAAATCCAAATCTCGGCCGAGCGCAATCCTGCGGACTTGCCATGGGGTGCGATGAACGTCGATTTGGTGGTGGAGTCTACAGGTGTCTTCGCCGACGCGGATAAGGCGTCTGCACACTTGACGGCTGGTGCGGGCAAGGTCATCATCTCGGCGCCTGCGAAGGGCGATTTGAAGACCATTGTACTCGGCGTGAATGACGAGATCTTGACCAGCGACGACCGCATTGTGAGCAATGCGTCGTGCACGACGAACTGCTTGGCGCCGATGGCCAAAGTGTTGAACGACACGTTTGGCCTGGAAAAAGGCTACATCACGACGGTCCACGCCTACACGGCAGACCAGCGGCTCCAGGATGCACCACACAAGGATTTGCGTCGTGCCCGTGCCGCAGCGTTAAGCATGATTCCAACGTCGACGGGCGCTGCGAAGGCGGTGGGTTTGGTGTTGCCTGAGTTGGCGGGCAAGCTTGACGGCATGGCCGTTCGCGTTCCCACTCCGACCGGTTCGGTGACGGACTTGACGGCCGTGTTGAAGAAGGAAGCCACGGCGGAAGAGGTGAACGCAGCATTGAAGGCTGCTGCTGAAGGGCCGATGAAGGGCATCCTCCAGTACTGCGTAGACCCGATTGTCAGCGTGGACATCGTGGGCAACACCCACAGCTGCATTTTGGACGCGGCCTTGACGAAGTGCTCAGGCACCTTGGTGAAGGTCTTTGGTTGGTACGACAACGAAGCCGGTTACGCCACACGTGTGGTGGACTTGGCGGCGCGTCTCGCGTAAGTTTCAAGTTGTGCGGATTCTGATTGCGGACAGCGGGTCGACCAAGTGCGATTGGTTGGCCATCACGGAACATGGGCAGGAGCTCGGTGAATTCCACACGATGGGCTTCAATCCATACTTCCACGATGCGGACTTGGTGGAGCGTGAAATGCGCGCCAATGTCCAAGCCATGTCCGTGGCTGGAGAGGTCGACCAGGTGTACTTCTACGGTGCAGGATCCAGCTCTCCGGAGCTGTGTGAGGTCATTGCAGAGGGCCTTCGACGCGTTTTCCCTCAGGCTCGCGTTCACGTCGGGCATGACCTTGATGGAGCTGCGTACAGCACGTATACGGGAGAACCGGCAGTCACATGCATCCTCGGCACAGGCAGCAACAGCTGCATGTTTGACGGGGAATACGTGCGGGAAGAAGTGCCGGCGTTGGCCTACATCTTAGGAGATGAGGGAAGCGGGTCTTGGTTTGGGAAGAAGCTTCTCGCGTCCTTCTTGTACCACCAACTCCCCATGGAGATTCACGAGGACTTTGACGATCAATATGGGTTGGACAAATTGTCCATCACCAAGCGCGTCTACCAGGAGCCCGACGCCAACGTGTTTTTGGCCAGCTTCATGACGTTTTTAGGACGGCACAAAACGCACCCATTCATCGAAGCTTGGCTTGACGAAGGCTTCAAGGCCTTCCTCGACGTTCACGTGGCCTGCTTTGAAGGGGCGCAAGGAATGCCCATTCACTTCGTGGGAAGCGTGGCTTACCACTTTCAAGACGCGCTCAAGAAAGCCTGTACCGATCGCGGCTACCGCGTGGGCAACATCATCAAAAAGCCCATCGACGGCTTGGCCCAATACCACGTTCAATTCATTTTGCAGCAGCCATGAGCTTGGAGTTGAAAGGGTGCCTGTTTGACATGGATGGGGTCATTGTCGACTCTGCGGTGCACCACTTTGTGGCGTGGAAGCGCCTCGCGGACGAACTCAGCATTCCCTTCACCGAACAGGACAATCACGCCTTGAAGGGTTTGAGCCGGGTGGACAGCTTGGAGCACATCCTGCGGATGGGGCATCTGCAGTTGGACGAGAAGACCAAGCTCAAGCTGATGGCCCAAAAAAACGCGTGGTACCTCGACCTCATCAAGGGTATGCGGGCCAAGGACATTCTGCCGGGAGCTCGAGAATTGATCGAGGAGCTGGTGGCGGAAGGAATCAAAGTGGGCTTGGGAAGTTCGAGCCGCAATGCCCAAATGATCCTGGACAACGTTGGTCTCACCCCCTTGTTTGATACGGTGGTGGATGGCAACCACATCACGCTGAGCAAGCCCGACCCCGAGGTGTTTTTGAAGGGCGCGCAGGCGTTGGGCTTAGACCCCCGCCAGGTTGTGGTTTTCGAAGATGCGGAATCTGGCGTGAAAGCCGCGAAAACCGGCGGATTTTTCGCCGTTGGCGTGGGCAGCGAAGAACAGCTCGGGCAAGCCGATGTGGTGGTGTCGAGCATGAAGGAGGTGACCCTACGAGATTTGAAATCCTGGGTGCGTCCTGCGTGATTCACCCGCAACTCCAGCAGGATGAATCGGTATTTGACTTCAGAGGCGTGGCGAGTGGTCGAGAAGGGCTTTGACCCGGCCAACATGCGCAGCTCAGAGAGCATCTTTTCCATTGGCAACGGGCGATTTGGCCAGCGCGCGAACCACGAGGAAGGCTATTCAGGCGATCACATGCTCGGAAGCTACGTGGGCGGCGTCTATTACCCTGACCGAACGAAGGTGGGCTGGTGGAAGAACGGGTACCCTGAGTATTTCGCCAAGGTGCTCAACGCGACGAATTGGACGCACATCGGCGTTGATGTGAATGGGGTTGCCTTGGATTTGGCGACAGCCTTGGAAGTGTCCCATTTCGAGCGCGTGTTGGACATGCGCCAGGGCCTCCTTCAGCGCACTTGCGAGGTTGAGGTTGCGTCGGGAGTGCGGGTGAAACTGGAAACCGAACGATTCATCAACATGGCGTCCCCCAACCGTGCCGCCGTGAGGATGGTGGTCACGCCGTTGGAGGGAGTAACCTCCATAGCCTTCGAGCCTCGGTTGGATGGAGGCATCACGAACGAAGACACCAACTGGGACGATGCGTTTTGGCGACACGACAGTCAGGAGTCCAATGCGGCGTCCGCGACGTCGGTGTTGGTGAACACCACAGACAAGACAGCCTTCACGGTGGGCGTCGGTCAGGCTTTGGATTTGGACGGTGCGACTTGGGAAATTCAGGCAGGAGAGAAGTGGACGGGGTTGCGCGCCACCTGCGAAGCCTCGCGCGCGGTGATGCTCACCAAGTTTGTCGGGGTGGTCAGTTCGTTGCATGAGCAGCCCGAGGCATGCGGCGACGTGGCCCTTGCCGAAGCTCAGGCCGGTCGAGCAGCTGGGTACGAGTCGGAACGCGCCATGCACGTAAAAGCATGGGAGGACATTTGGGCCTTGGGGGACATTCAAATCGAAGGCGACGTCGAAGCCCAACAGGCCATCCGGTTCAACATTTTTCACCTCAACCAAACGTACCGCGGAGACGACGCGCGATTGAACGTGGGGCCTAAGGGCTTCACGGGGGAGAAATACGGCGGCGCCTCCTACTGGGACACCGAGGCGTATTGTTTGCCGTTTTTCTTGGCCACGCACCCGCCTCACGTGGCGGAGCAATTGCTGCGCTACCGCCACAACCAATTGGACAAGGCCATCGAAAATGCGGAGAAGTTGGGCTTCCGAGATGGAGCTGCACTTTACCCCATGGTCACCATGAACGGTGAGGAGTGCCACAACGAATGGGAAATCACCTTCGAGGAAATTCACCGCAACGGTGCGATGGTCCTGGCGCTCCGCAACCATGCGGAATACACGGGAGACGACGCGTATTTGAGCCGTGAAGGAGTGGAGGTGGCGGTGGCTGTGGCTCGCTTTTGGGCCCAACGCGTGCATTGGTCCGAGCACCGAAAGGCGTTCGTCATGCTCGGCGTCACGGGACCCAACGAATACGAGAACAACGTCAACAACAACTGGTACACGAATTACCTCGCGGCGTGGTGCTTGCGGTACGCGGCCGATCTCGCGTCGCGATTTGATTCCGATGCTGCTCCGGACGAGCGTGATAAGTGGGTCGACATCGCCAACGGCATGTGCCTGCCGCAACAAGACGGGACCGACATTCGGTTGCAACAAGACGGATTCCTAGACAAGGATTTGCGCCCGGCAGATTCGCTTGCCGCGGCGGACCGGCCCATCAACCAAGTGTGGTCTTGGGATCGGATTCTTCGGTCGTGCTTCATCAAACAGGCCGATGTCCTGCAGGGCTTCTATTTCTTCCCGGACGATTTCACGGACGACGAACTGCGGAGCAATTTTGATTTCTACGAGCCGATGACCGTGCACGAAAGCAGCCTGTCGCCGTGCGTGCACGCCATTCTGGCTGCACGTCTGGGGAAGGAAGACAAGGCGGTGGAGATGTACTTGCGCACGGCACGTTTGGACCTGGACGATTACAACGCCGAGGCTTACCAAGGTTTGCACATCACGTCGATGGCGGGCACGTGGATGAGCGTGGTTGAAGGGTTTGGCGGGTTCCGCGTCCGCGACGGTATCCCGCACTTCAGCACCATGCTCCCCTCGTCGTGGAAGTCGTACGCGTTCAAATTGCGGTTCCGCGACCGGACGCTGGAAGTCCGAGTCTCCCCCGAGGGAGTCGCCGTGTCCCGATTGGAAGGCGATGCGCTTTCCGTGGTGGTCAACGGCGAGTCCCGCGAGGTCTGACGTCAATCGGCCCAGCTGCTGTTGTCGGTTCCTGGCGATCCGCCTAGGGCGTTGGATCCAATCCACGCCTCGGGCAAGGCGTTGTCCCAGCCCGGGCCTTTCCATTCCAGTGACCCACCTGCGCCGTCCGCTTCGTTGGTCCAATCGCCCGTGTCGCTGTACGTCACCACGTCCGCTTCCGTGCCGTCTGGACGCAAGAGGCGGAGGGTTTCTCCGCTGTTGTGAAGGCTTGACGTGCCCGACCATGGAATCAACGTCACGAAGGGACCGAGCAAGGCTTGGTACGTGGCCGTGTCGTTGACGGTGAGCAGAAAGCCGCCCGCTTCAACAAACGTTCCAGCGGGGATCGTGGCGTCAACGCCGTCCGCGAGAGCCCAACCGCTCAAGTCAATGGCGAAGGGGTGAGGGTTCATCAATTCGATGAATTCAAATTCGCTGTCGGCCCCTTGTTGCGTGCTCGGGTTGTAGTGGATTTCGGAGATGACGGGGTCGTCCCAAGCGGCTTCGTTGCAGCTCAATCCGTAATCGGCAAGGAGGATTAGCAGGTCGTCGTTGTCGATGGTGGCGTTTCCATTGAGGTCGGAGCCGCATTGTCCCCAGCTCAGAAGGGAGGTCAATCCCAATCCCACGACCGACCAAGTGCGGACGTTCAAAAAGAAGTGTTGCATGTGTTTTTGCCGGCAAGAAGCGCCGAGCAAGGGCCGCAACCGTTCAGGAGTTGGCAGCCGTAGGTTGGCAGTTTACGGCTGCCAATCGAGTGCCACGGGGCAGTGATCGCTCCCGTGCACGTCGTTGAGGATGCCGGGGTTGGAGACCTTGGCAAGGGCCCGTTCGCTCACGAGCATGTAGTCGAGGCGCCAGCCTACGTTTTTCTCACGTGCGCCCCCGCGGTAGCTCCACCAGGAGTACTTTACCGTGTCCGGGTTGGCGTGGCGCCACGAGTCGACAAACCCTGCCTCGAGCAGGGACGTCATGCCGTCGATTTCTTGCTGGGTGTATCCAGGCGTCTTGTTGTAGTTCGCGTCGGGACGGGCCAAATCGATGGGCGCGTGCGCCACGTTCAAGTCCCCACAGCACACGACCGGTTTGTCGGCGTCGAGTTCCTTGAGGTAATCGCGAAATGCCGCATCCCATTCGCCACGAAACGGCAACCGCTTCAGGCCAGAGCTGGCGTTGGGCGTGTACACCGTGACGAAGTGGAAGTCGGGGAATTCCAGCCGAAGCACGCGACCTTCCTGGTCGAGGTCGGCCACACCGAGACCCGCTTGAACGTGCAAAGGAGCCACCTTGGTCAGGACGGCGGTCCCGGAATACCCTTTCTTGATGGCTGAGCTTGAGAACAATTCGTAGGTGTCCCAGCCAAACAACGCTTCGCGGACTTGGTCGTCTTGGGCCTTGGTTTCTTGGAGGCCGAGCACGTCGGGCGCGAGGGCCTCGATTTGGTCGGTGAATCCTTTTTTCGCCACGGCCCGAAGTCCGTTGACGTTCCAACTCATCAATCGCATGGAGGGAAAAGGGCATCGGGGCGTTGGGCCCAACGCGCGGCAAGGTCCAGGACTTCGTCCAAGGACCCTTGTGCGAGCAGGGTGTCGCCGGTTTGATAGAGGTGATTGAGGTAGGCTTCCCCGGTTGCGAATTCGGAGGAGGGTTCCATGTTTAGGAATTGGGAAGCATCCGGGCAGGGGTGAATGTGCATCAGGGTGTAGCCTTGGGTCTCCGGGTCAAACCCCGCCACCAACATCCCTTCCACGTCGTGGCCGAGCTCCACGGGAACGGGCAAGCGCAAGAAGAACGCACTCCACGGCCCCATGTAGCCCATGCTGAAGTAAGGGTAGAGCCACGTCTTCGACGTGAGTCCACGCTGAGAAAGCCCTTCTGTCAGCG
Organism: Bacteroidota bacterium; assembly: GCA_027621555.1. GTDB lineage: Bacteria > Bacteroidota > Bacteroidia > Flavobacteriales_D > Sanyastnellaceae > UBA11663. The sequence goes on from JAQCBJ010000002.1 coordinate 33,830, forward strand.
CTTCCGTGGCCTTGCGGATGTGAAAGGAGGTCGTGGTGTGTGGTTTGAAGTTTTCCAGTTTGGCCCAGCGCTTGTTGGCGGTGTAATGCTCCATCGCGCCCAGTTTGAGCTTGTAGTCAAACCCAGACCGTTGGTCCAAAATGTACCCCGGGTAGAACCACTTCCGTCCCGTTCTCAAGCCGTATTCCGCCTCTTTGAGCAGGGTGTAAGTGCCCAAACTGTATTTCGCGTAAGCCTCGTCGTACAGGCCGAGCAAACTGGCCATGCTCTGATCACCGAGGTCGAAATAACTCACGGCGATCAGTCGTTCGCCGTCGTAGACGCACACTTCGCGCGTGTCGAAGACCGTTCCCTGAAATCCCGCGCTGAGGTATTCTGTCAGGGTGTTGTGAATGAAGCCCTTGAAGCGTTGTTTGTGCTGAGCATACAACGCTTCTTTGTTCGCGTTGGGCTGGGCGTGGCCGTACGTGACCGTGAAGCGATTCTCCACACGGCGCATCGTTTTTCGCTGGCGTGCCGTGGGCGCGAACTGCTCCAAGTTCATACGGATGTTCACCACACTGAAGAGCTTCTCGTCGATGCACAGCAGGTCCATTTTGTAGAGCATCACCGACCCGCGAAACCAACCCGAGGCGAGGTACTGGTCGTACCGAGCGCGCGAGAGGCTGCGGGGGAAATGCGTTTGGACGAGCATGGGCCTAAGGTACGGGTCAGCAGGTCACAGCCAACGTTGGACAGTGCGTGCAAGCCACAAGCTCCGCGGCCCAAACGGCGGGAACGTCAGCGGCAAGATGTTGTGCCGCGACCGCTGTCGGACCACCGACCGTGCGTTGGAGAACGCCTTGAACCCTTCGTGGCCACCCGTGCGCCCCATGCCGCTGGTTTGGATCCCCCCAAACGGCAGCTCGGGTTGCGCCACCTGCAAGATCACCTCGTTGATGCCTGTCGTGCCAGCGGGGTTGGCACGCATCCAGCGGTCCACAGCGTCGTTGTCCTTCGAGAAGAAATACATGGCTAGAGGATGCGGATTCGCGGAAACGACGCGGTTCACTTCAGCCGGATCGCTCCATCGCATTACCGGCAAAACCGGCCCAAAAATCTCCTCCTGCATGACCTTCATGTCCAACGTCACGCCGTCGAGCACCGTGGGAGCGATGCGACGTTGAGACGCGTCCCACGTGCCGCCATGGACCACGACGGCGCCCTTGCTCACGGCGTCTTCGATGAGGCCCACAACCCGGGCGAAGTGAGGGTCGTTGACCATCTTCGAACGGTCGGCGTTGTTGAGTTGCTCCTCCGCACTGGCGCCGTACATCTCCGCGATGCGATTCCCGACCTCCGCCAAGAACCGGTCCGCGATGCGATCCTCCACGAGCGCGTAGTCGGGCGCGATGCACACTTGCCCGTTGTTCAGGCATTTTCCCCAGGCCAAACGTCGGCTCGCGTCCCCCAAGTGCGCCGTCGCGTCCACCACGGCGGGGCTCTTGCCACCCAACTCCAGCGTCACAGAAGCGAGGTTCTCCGCTGCCGCCTTCATCACCTTCTTGCCAATGTTGGTGCCTCCCGTGAAACAGATGTGCTGGAAGGGCAGGGTGGTGAGTTGGGCGCTGACGTCTGGGCCGCCTAACACCACGGTGGCCACTTCAGGCGCCACGGCCTCCGCCACAATGGCCGCGAGGACCTTGGACGTTTCCGGGGTGTGTTCCGAGGGCTTGAGGATCACCCGGTTCCCGGCCGCAAGGGCGCTTACCAAGGGGCGAAGCGTCAAAATCACCGGGAAATTCCAGGGCGAAATGATGAGCACCTGGCCCTTGGGTTCCGGTTGGACGTACGATTCGGTGCCCAACATGGCCAGGGGGGTGGAAGTGGATTTGGGTGCCATCCATCCTCGCAAGTGCTTCCGCGCGTGCGCGATTTCCGCCTTCACAGGGAACATCTCTTGCAAATGCACCTCCTCGCGAGGTTTGCCCAAATCCGCAGCCAGCGCCGCCACCAGCTTGTCTTCGTGGTTCAACACGGCATTCCAAAGGGACTTCAGCATGAGGCGCCGCTCGGAAGCGGTGGGCACGTCGCCGAGGGCATTTCGCTGGCGGTCAAAGGCGGATTGAAGGTGTTCCATGGGCAGGGAAACAAAGTAAGGGAAGGACGCCCCGTTTTGTTCACCTGCTCCGGAGCAGGAGGTGCTCGAACGTCTCCAGCACCTGTGGCATCAGCGAGTCGCCCTCGCCGTTTTCCAACACAACGTCGGATTGCGTCACGCGCTGCTCTCGCGACCATTGACGATTCAACCGCGCCTGGATGTCCGCTTGGGAAGGGACGGACTCGCCGCGTTTCGCAGCCCTGGCTCTGGCGCGCTCGATGCGCACCGATTCGTCGGCTTCCACCGTGACCACGACGTCGCACGTCAGGTGGCTTCCGGACTCGAAGAGAATGGCCGCCTCGCGAACGACGATGGAAGTGGACGTGTTGGTGGCGATGCGTTGGAGCCATCGATCGAATTCGCGCGCCACCGCGGGATGGACCTGGGCTTCGAGCCAAGCCATTTCCGTCGGGTCGTGAAACACCCGCTGCGCGACTTCAGCGCGCACGAGGTCTACAGCTCGTCCCGTTTCGTCCCTCAGCGCCACAGCATCTCCCCACCGGGCGATCGCAGCTTCGCGCAGTGCAGGGTCGGTGCGGTACAGGTTTTTGGCTGCCGCGTCCGCATCCCACACCTCGGCCCCCAGAGCCTTGAACATGCGAGCCACGGTGCTTTTCCCCGCCGCCATTCCGCCGGTCAGGCCGACCACAAGCGGCCGCCCGAGGCGAGAGGCCCGAGCGGAAGGGGAGGAAGTGTCGTGGCGGTCGTTCACCCTGCAAAGGTGCACTTTCTTCACACGTTGCCCACCTCGTGCGGCAAATGGCCCTCGCTTGCAGACCTTTGCCCCATGTCCCACATCCTTGCACCTTCGCTTCTTGCGGCCGATTTCGCCAACCTCCAACGCGACGTGGAATTGGTGAACGCCTCCGCCGCCCAGTGGTTTCACCTTGACGTCATGGACGGCGTGTTTGTGCCCAACATCAGTTTTGGCATGCCCGTGATGGAAGCCATTGCGCGCCATGCTACGAAGCCGCTCGACGTGCACTTGATGATTGTGGATCCCGACCGCTACATCCAAACCTTTGCCGACCTCGGCGCCGATGTTCTGACGGTCCACGCGGAGGCCTGCACGCATTTGCACCGCACCCTTGGCGCGATTCGTTCAGCCGGCATGAAGGCGGGGGTGGCGCTTAACCCGCACACGCCAGTGGAGTCGATTCGCGACGTGGCCAAGGATCTTGATTTGGTCTGCTTGATGAGCGTGAACCCGGGCTTTGGCGGCCAATCGTTCATCGAGCGGACGTATGCGAAAACCCGGGCCCTTCGAACCCTTCTGACCGAAGAAGGGGCCGTCGAAGCGCACATTGAAATCGACGGCGGCGTCGGTCTTGGCAATGCAAAAGCCCTTTTGGAAGCGGGTGCTGACGTTCTAGTGGCAGGCTCCTCGGTGTTCCGGGCCTCAGATCCGATGCGGGCTGCGCACGATCTCGTTCACCTTTGATCCCCATTCAGGTCGATGAGAACGGGCCTGTTTGGAGGGGTGAGCAAGCAAGGTGCTGCCTTGCCGGGTGCTGCCTTGGTTGCTGAAGGGGACTGGCATTGCACGCTGGGCTTCGTCGCTCCATCGCACCGCGTTCAACGCGCTGTGCTCCGCCGTCGTGGGACCCTGCTCCAAGGGATGCACGGGGTTTGGCTCAATCCACCAGCTTCTGAATGGGACGACGAGCGTCATGGCGATGCCGTCATGGAAACGCTTTCGAGTCCGTCCGCCTTCGAAAGCGTAGAGGGGCCGGTTCATGGGTGCTCTTGGGACGTAGAAACGCACACCCTGCTGTTGCATGCCGATTTCGCACGGCAGCATCCGTTGTTTTGGCATGCGCATCCTCAGGGGATGTTGTTCGCGTTCAGCGTGGATCGGCTGGTGTCCATGATGAAGGAATGCGGTTTGGACGTGGAACCCAGTCAGGAGGGGGCAGCGATGCTCTTGACCTACGGCTCCATCTTGGGAGACCAAACCTTGGTCCGCGGCGTGCACAAGCTCATGCCCGGTTGCACCTTGACGTGGACCCCAGACGGTTGCAGCGTGGAAGAACGTGTCCCCCTGGATCAAGGCGCGCGCGACCTTCGCAACGAGCAAGAGGCCATCGACGCATTGGATGAGGCTTTTGAGGCCTCGGTCCAAGCCATGGTGAACGCCAACCGAGAGGCTGGTTGCGCCCAGCACAATCTCCTGAGCGGCGGGTTGGATTCACGTCTGGTGACTCTGGCCACGGCGCGGCTTCATTCCGAGGTGGAGTGCCTGTGTTTTTCCGCCAAGGGGTACCGCGACCATACGCTCAGCCAACGCATCGCGGCCGAAGGCGGCATGGGGTACCGGTTTTTCGATTTGTCGCAGGGCCAGTACATGATGGAAACGGCGTCCGTGTGGGAATACGACGGGTGCGTGAATTACCTCGCAAGTGCGCATCACCGCGCGGCCTTGGCGAAAGCGGCCCTGCCCAACTTGGGGCTGCTTGGATCCGGCCAAGGGGCAAATGTGTTGCTGACCGACGACCCCAATTGGGAGGCCAGAGGGGAAGAGGTTCTCAACGGATTCGAGTTGTACAGCGGGGTGTTGAGCCACGCGAAACAAGCCGCCCTTAAGGTTTGGGAATCTTGCCCCAACCCGCAACGATTCAAGGTGCTCCACCGTGGCTTTCTCTACACCAATTCCGGCGCGTACAGCACGGCTGACTTTGGGGTGCTTTGGTCGCCGTTCACCTCCCAAGCGTTCGTCCAAACGGCGCTCCGGCTCGCCCCAGAATTGATTCGCCGGCAACGGGTGTACTTGGCTTGGATGGCCCAGCGATTTCCCCAAGCCTTGAACTACGCGTGGGAACGGTACGGGGTTCCCCCGGTGCAGGGGTGGCGCTTGCGCATCGCCCAAGTTTGGGCAAAAGTCCACGCCAAGCTGGGCAGGATTTGGCCTGTAGTCGCGCCTCATTCCATGTCACCCATCCAGTCGTGGTACGACTCGTCTTCCGAAATTCAGGACTTTTACCGCGAAACTTTTCGTGAGCATCGGGATGGACTTGGCTGGCATCCTGCCTTGCGCGAGGCGGTCGAACGAGATTATGAGAAGATGTCAGTGACGAACAAAGCCTCTGTGTTGACGCTCCTGTTGGCGTCCAAATCTTGGTTCGAGAAGTGAGTTCAACGGCTTACATACGCACGTTTCTCCAACGCAGCGGTCATTGGATGATGGCGGCAAACGTCGTGACGAAGTTGCTGGGTTTTGCGGCCGTGGTGTTCGTGACTCGACACACGACGGAAGAAGCCTACGGCGCGTATTCCTACGCGATGAATTTGGTGGGTGCGGTGGTGCCATTCATGGGGCTTGGGGCGTACCAAGCCTTTCTTCGTTACGCTTCCGATGCGCCGGGTCAGAGGGCGAAGAAGGACCTCTACCGTTATGCCTTTGTGCGAGGCACATTGTTTTCGATGGTCTTGATTGGAACGCTGCAACTGGCTGCGCCTAGGATCTGCAGCGCCATTCCGGAAAGCGTGGCCTCGTTTAGGGTGGTGGCCTTTGTGGTCTTGACCACGTTGGTGATGGAATACGTCAAAAGCTACGCGCGTGCCATTCATCTCAACCACGTCTCCGCCAGGGTCGACTTGACTTATGCCGTTTTGCTGGTCGCGTCGACCGCGCTGTTCACTCAAGGCTTGGGTATCCTCGGATATGCTTTGGCGGTGACGTTGTCCCCCTTTGTAGCGGCCGCTTCGGTGGCCTGGAAATTGAACATTCTCCAATTCAAATGGCGAGGCTTGGGAGAAGGCTACGATGGGTTTTGGTCTTACGGGCTGTTCACCACAGCAGGGGCGTTGTTGGCTCAGCTGTTCTACTCCGTGGATGTGTTCCTCATCGGTCATTTCGTGGGGGAGAAAGCCGCGGCCGTTGCGGTGTATCGCGTGGCGTTGTTGATTCCCATGGCGACGGCGGTTCTTCCCATTTCCGTGGCGGCGACCGATTTTGTCAAGAATTCAGCCAACAAGCACAACCCGGCGGCATTGAAGGCCTACATGCGTAGCTATTGGAAGACGTTTGGCGTGTTGTCTTTGCTTTCCCTTAGCGCGTTGGCTTGGTTGGCGCCTTGGTTGCTGCAGGTGTTTGGTGAGGGCTACGTGGAGGGGGCTTCGGTGATGCGACTGTTCTTGGTGGGGAGCCTCGGGGCACATCTGCTTCGTGTGCCCTATGGCCATTTGCTTTCGGCGGTTGGGCGAGCCGACTGGAACACCTACGTCAACGCCTTGGTGTTTGTCCTTGCGGTGATGGCCTGTTTTTGGGCCATTCCTCGCTGGGGTATTCAAGGTGCGGCAGGGGCGATGGCCGCGATGCTTTGGGTCAGTGGAGCCCTTTACGCGGCGATGTTTAGCCTTTATCTGCGCGGTCAAAGGCAGGATTGACCCACAGCCGTCAAGAGCACGAGCAAATCGGAGATGGCCACGCTTTGGTCTCCGTCCAAATCCGCAGTGCACCCATCCGTGCAACCGAGTGAACTCAACAACGGCAAGACATCGGAAGCCCCCACATGACCGTCCAAATCCAAATCGCCGGTCAACGCATTCAGTTCGACGATGTGAGTGGTGTGGCACAGTTCCACGTCTCCCCAAAGCACCGTCATGGTGATGTCTCCATTCACGACGATCCAAGGCAGTTCCTGGTCGTACGGAGCGCCGGTCTCACTGGTCCAGACCACGTCGAACGATTCCGAAGTAGGCACGTTCAATTCCAGCACCGTCGAATCCGAACAGACGCTGTGAGAAACCTCGACCTCAGGGCAAAGCGAATGGCCTTCGACGAGCAGGTGAGCCTCCATGGGGTGGATTTCATGCCATTCTGGATCAAAGGTTTCTGTCAAACCGGAAGGCCAATGAACCACCACCGATTCCAACGCTTGTCCAGCCAGCCCAAACAACTCCACTTCGTTTTCTTGGCTCAAGTAATTCTCGCCTGCGTGAGTGAATCTGGACTGGGTCAAGCCGTCTGACGTTGTCAGTTCGATGCGGCTTCCCACGGCTGGGCGGTTGCTCAAGGTGCCTTGAAGCGCGATCCCTACACTTTCAAACCCATTCTCAAACCCACCGTTCAACCACAAGCGAAGGGCGTGGTTGCCAATGTTGTGCATGACGAAGTCCACCCATCCATTTCCGTCGAAATCGGCGGAAGCGACGACGTGGGAGTTCAAGTAGTCCGTGTTGTACACCTCCGTGCCGAAGGGCTCAAAATCGTAATTGGAGGCCGGCCCTCGGTTTTCGTAAAGGTAGTTTTCGCCGTAGGGCTCGAGGAAGTTGTGTTCCGCCACGAAGAGATCCAAGTCGGCGTCGTTGTCCACGTCCATCCACAAAGCGCCCCAGCAGTAGCGGTCCAGGTCCAAGTCGTGAACTTGGGAGGCCTCTTGAAACGTGCCGGTGGGGGAGCCTACAAGGAGTTTGGACCCCAAGCCATCCCCACCGAAGGGGGTGTTGGTCATGAACAAATCTTGATGCGTGTCTTGGTTGAAGTCGCCGAGGGTGGTGGACATGCAGTCCATGATCAAGTCCGCTCCGAAGTCAGCGGCCACATCTAGGAATGTGCCATCGCCTTGGTTTTGGAAGAGGGCGTTGGCGCCGCTTTTGTCGTTGATGACAAAGATGTCCTGCCACCCGTCGCCGTTGTGGTCCCACCAAAGGCTTTGGAAGCTCAGGCGCAGGTGCACATCCAACCCCGCCTCGCTCGTGACGTTGGTGAATGTCAGCCCTCCTTCGTTTCGCATCAGCACATTGCGGTCGGTGGGTCCACCGTTGAGGGGGTATTCGAGGTACCTGCAAAGGTGCAAATCGAGGTCTCCGTCGTTGTCCATGTCCCCAAACGACACACCGGCCGCCTCGGTCTCGTCCTGTGGAAGCTGCGAATCCTCGGTGACGTTGGTGAACGCGTTGTTTCCGTCGTTTCGAAGAAGACCACATCGGCCTGAATCTTCTTGGATGAACAGGTCGTCGTCGCCGTCGTTGTCCAAGTCAATCCAAACCAGTGCTTTGACCTCGCTTTGCATGAGCCAGGGAAGCGGAAGCACGCTGAAACTCGATCCTTGCTGGTTGACGAAAGTTCTCAGGGCTCCGTCTGTGGTGCCGCAAGTGATGTCAGGCCATCCGTCGTCGTTCCAGTCCGCCGTGCTTACGGCGGCTCCGTAGATGCCGTCCCAATCGTATTGAACGATTCCCCAACTGGAAGCGACGTTTTGGAACACTTGTCCAAAAGCTTCCTCTGCGGGCAACAAGGCCAACGTAAGCCACAAAAAGGAACGGATGCTCACTCGTTCAAGTTAAGGATTCAACTCGACAGTCAAGTCTTTTTCCGTCAGGGATTTGTGAATGGGGACCAGGTCGTCGTAGCTCCCGCTCTTCACCGTGCATTTCCCTTTGAAGTGAACAATCATCGCGCATTGCTCCGCTTGGAGGGCGTCGTGTCCGCACGTGGAAATCAGGCATTCAATGACGTGATCAAACGTGTTGTGGTTGTCGTTGAACAACACCACATGCCACTCGTCGTCCAGCAAGACGTCGGTGAGGATATCTTCCTGAGTTTCAATTTCTGTGGCGTTGTGAAAGGGGGGCATCACTGGGGACTGTTCGTGGCGCAAAGATAGGTGGTCATGCTTCCGAGAAGGGGCTTCGTGCCCCAGGCGGTCGGAATTCGAACTTTAGCAGTAGAACGATGTTCTTCTAGTATCCAAAACTCTATGAAAAAGAACACCATCCTCATCGTCGGTCTCGGAGTCCCGAGCGAATTGACCGACTCTTTGGTCCGCGAAGGTTGCGACATCCTGCGTGCCGAGGCTCCTCTCCAAGCGGCCATCACTTTGCTGCGAGGCGATGCGGACGTGGTGTTGTCCGTGGGTGATCTTGACGAACAATGGAGTGAATTCACAGACGTTGCACTTGCTAGCGGCAAACTGGTCGCCGTGGAATCGCTGGTGACGTTGCCGGTAGCATTGGTGTCTCGATCAAGTGGCAACGGAAATGGCAACGGAAATGGAAACGGCCACTCCAACGGGAACGGCCACTCATATGGCTACGGTGACCCCGGAGATGCTGGCCTTTCAGTTACGGAGGTTGTGGAATTGGTCAACCGTCGGATGATGGAGCCCTCTGGGGCGTTGGACCACATTTACACCAAAGTGGGAAACAAGCTTCGCAAAGTGCCGCTGGACGACATTCTGTACATTGAGGTCGAAGGGAAGTACAGCGCACTTCAGGTCAAAGACCGGAAGTACAATGTCAAGGCCTCACTCAAAGATCTGCTCCAGAAACTTCCTGCAGATCGCTTTGTTCGGGTGAGCCGAAACTTCGTGGTCAACCTGAATCGCATCCAGCACATCGACACCTTCCAATACACGGTGAAAGTCGGTGAGATGGAAATTCCCATCAGCCGTACCTACAAAGAAGAGTTGATGCGTCACATCAACCTCATTTGATCCGTCAAGCTTCAGGGAAGGCAAACGCGACGCGTCGGAGGACGCGGGGCGTTTGGGGCGCAGGAATGGTCCACTCTCTTTGAATGAGTAGCCATTGGCCCCCGATGAATGTGAGGTGCCACTGGCCAGAGTGTTTGTCCCACGTCACGACGTCTCCTTCAAAGAGCCATTGGTTGTTCACGTCCCGGCAGGACATCCCGCGGTCTTTGTCCGTGTAGTCCAGGCGCTGACCTCGCCACCACAGCCCGTCTGGGCTGCTCCACACGCGGCCCGAAATGTGGCGCTCGTAGCCCACGATGTGCCGGCCGTTGCGCAAGCGCCACCGAACTTCGTTCTGCGTGTCCATGTGGGGAAGGTGCGCCGTAATTTTGGGTCATGGATTCAGCCACACCTGACATGCCCGTTGAGGGGAACGAAGAAGGCAAAACGCGCCGTCATTTCATCCAGCAGATCATCGACGCCGACCGTGAGGAGGGACTGCACGGAGGCCGCGTGCACACGCGGTTCCCGCCTGAGCCCAACGGTTATCTCCACATCGGTCACGCGAAGGCGATTTGCGTGAATTTTGGGTTGGCGGCGGAGTATGGCGGCACAGTAAACCTGCGGTTTGACGACACGAATCCGGTCAAGGAAGACACCGAATACGTCGACGCGATCCGCGAGGACATTGCGTGGCTTGGGTTCGAGTGGAATGGAGGCGAGCACTACACGAGCGATTACTTCGAGACGCTGTACGGCTATGCGGTCAAGCTGATTGAAGACGGCAAGGCGTATGTGGATGAGCAGTCAGCGGAGGACATCGCCGCTCAAAAGGGCACCCCAACCTCGCCAGGCACGGCCAGCCCGTTTCGCGATCGGCCCGTCGAAGAAAACCTCCGCTTGTTCGCGGAGATGCGAGAGGGAAAGCACGAAGAGGGGAGCATGGTCCTGAGGGCCAAGATTGACATGGCACACGCCAACATGCACATGCGCGACCCATTCATGTACCGCATCAAGTTCGCGCACCACCACCGCACGGGAGACGCCTGGTGCATCTATCCCATGTACGATTTTGCCCACGGTCAATCGGACAGCTTGGAAGGCATCACGCACAGCTTGTGCTCACTGGAATTCGAGAATCACCGCCCCCTTTACGATTGGTACATCGAGAACCTCGGCATTTTCCCGTCCAAACAGCGGGAATTCGCTCGACTCAATTTGAACTACACCATCATGTCCAAGCGCAAATTGCTGCGCCTTGTGGAGGAGGGTGTCGTGGACGGTTGGGACGATCCGCGCATGCCCACCTTGAGCGGGCTGCGTCGTCGGGGATATACTCCGGAGAGCATCCGTGAATTCTGCGACCGCGTGGGTGTGGCCAAACGCAACAACGTCATTGACGTGGGGCTTTTGGAGTTTGCCTTGCGCAACCACCTCAACGCCACAGCGACCCGTGCCATGGCGGTGCTTCGTCCCATCAAACTCGTTGTGACCAATTACCCGGAAGGCCAAACCGAATGGTTGCCCACCGAAAACAACCCTGAGGATGCGTCTGCCGGCACGCGTGAATTGCCGTTCAGCCGGGAACTCTACATCGAGGCCGACGACTTCATAGTGGAGGGCGTCAACAAGAAGTGGTTCCGACTTGCGCCTGGCCGTTCGGTGCGATTGAAGTCAGCTTACATCGTCACTTACGTGGATCACGTCACTGACGCGTCAGGCAACGTTACCGAGGTTCACGTCGAATACCACCCCAACAGCAAAAGCGGTTCGGACACCAGCGGCATCAAGGCGAAGGGTACCCTGCATTGGGTGGAGTGCAACCATGCGGCAGACGCGGAAGTGCGTCTTTACGACCGGTTGTTTTCCAATGAGAACCCCGACGGCCACAAGGACCGCGACTTCATGGAATTCTTGAATCCAGAATCTTTGGAAGTGCTCACGAATTGCAAGGTGGAACCCGTCCTCGCAGACGCTCAAGTGGGAACGCCTTGGCAGTTCACGCGTTTGGGCTATTTCACGGCCGACAGCAAGTGGGCCAAAGAGGGGAAGTTGGTCTTCAACCGAGCTGTCACCCTTAAGGACGGCTGGAAAGGGTAAGGCCCATCTCTGCGCCAAGTTTGAGCATCAGCGCCTTGGCTTCGACCACGTCGTTGCGGATGTCCCCGTCGAGAATGGCTTCTTTGATGGCGTTTTTGATGTCGCCCACGGGCCGTGAAGGGGGAATGCCAAACGTCTCCATGATTTCCTCCCCAGAAACGGGGGGCTGGAAGTTTCGAATGTGGTCTTTCGCCTCGACTTCCTTGAGCTTCTCGACCACCACGTCGTAGTTGCGCAGGTAGCGTTCAACCTTGGCCTCGTTTTTTGAGGTGATGTCCGCGCGGCAGAGGATCATCAGATCGTCGATGTCGTCGCCGGCCTCAAACAAGAGGCGGCGAATGGCGCTGTCCGTCACCACATCTTTGGTCAAGGCGATGGGACGGAGGTGAAGCAGCACAAGCTTTTGCACGTACTTCATCTTGGCGTCCATCGGCAGCTTGATGCGCGCAAAGATTTTGGGAACCATCCGTGCCCCACGGTCCTCGTGACCGTGGAATGTCCAACCTACTTTGGGATCAAAACGCTTGGTGGGCGGTTTGGCGATGTCGTGCAAAATGGCGGCCCACCGAAGCCAAAGGCAGTCGCTGTGTTCCGCCACGTTGTCCAGCACCTCCAAGGTGTGGTAGAAATTGTCCTTGTGACCAATGCCTTTGCGCCATTCCACACCCTGAAGAGCGGCCATCTCTGGGAAGAACTGGTGGAGGAGCTTGGTCTTGAACAAGAGTTTGAATCCCCGCGAAGGACGGGGAGAGAGGATGATCTTGTTCAGTTCAGTGTGGATCCGTTCCGCCGAAATGATTTCGAGCCTCTTTGCGTTCCGTCGAATGGCCTCGAGGCTACCTTCTTCGATTCGGAACCCAAGCTGAGAGGCGAATCGGACGGCACGCATCATGCGCAACGGGTCGTCGCTGTAGGTGATGTCTGGGTCGAGAGGCGTGCGAATCCATTTGCGGTCCAAGTCGTCCAGTCCGCCGAACGGGTCCACCAACTTGCCAAACGTCGTCGCATTCAGGCTGATGGCCATGGCGTTGATTGTGAAGTCGCGTCGGTTTTGGTCGTCTTCAAGCGTGCCGTCTTCGACGACGGGCTTTCGGCTGCCCCGGGTGTAGCTCTCTTTGCGGGCGCCGACAAACTCAATCTCGTAGTCACGAGCGCGGAACATGGCCGTCCCAAAATTCTTAAACACGTGCACCTGCTTGATGCCCATGCGCGCCGCCGTGGCGCGGGCCAATTCAATGCCGCTGCCTTCGGTCACGATGTCGATGTCTTTGCAAGGGCGATCCAGAAGCAAGTCTCGCACGTAGCCGCCAATGACAAACGCACGTTGGCCACGCTCGTCGGCCAATTCGCCGACGCGTTTGAACACAGGGTGAGTAAGGTGTGAAGCCAGGTTCATGAGAAGACAGTGCAAAGGTACGCTGAGGCCGTCACCCTCGGCGGCGAGTTGTCATTTGCGCAGGAACTGAAACCGACCGTGTTCGTCGAAGGCCACCATCATGCTGGGCACGCCTGAACCTGGGGGCTCATCCCGGCGGTGGGCGCTGACGTGATTCACTCCGGTCTTCAACTCTGCAGGCACGTCGCGAAAACTTCTAGGAGTGGGGCCGCCAGTGAGGTTGGCGCTTGTGGAAGCGATGGGTTTGCCCAACCCGCGAATGATGTAGGTGGTGTAGTCTTCGCGGATGCACCGAATGGCCAAACTGCCGTTGGCTCCTTTGAGCAAGTCAGACACGCCTTTCCCCGAAGGGTACACCACGGTGGTGGGGCGGTCGGAATGTTCCATCAAGTCCCACGCGGCCTCGGGAACCTCGTCGACCAGCTGCTCGACGTGACCTTCGTCCGCGACAAGCACGAGGACAGGGTGTTCGGGGTGACGGGCCTTCAAGGCATTGAGTCGCTTGACGGCTTCGTCGTTGGTGGCGTCGCATGCCAAGCCCCAAACCGTGTCTGTGGCGTGAAGAAGGATGCCACCCTCGCGTAGCACGCGCACGGCTTGGCGCGCGTCGTCATGCCAAGGTTCAGAGCGTTTGCTTCGGCCACCCACGTCAGTGCGCGTTTTCGCGGAGCCACGTTTCCACCGCCTCGGCTACGCGGGAGTGCGGGTCGGGGTGGTCGTCTCCTCGGAAGTCCTTGCCGGTGACTTTCTCGTACAGCTCCACGTAGCGCTGGGTCACGGTGTCGAGGAAATCGTCGTCCATGTGAGGCGGCGTTTGGCCGTCCTTGCCCATGAAATTGTGAGCCATCAACCACTCGCGAACAAACTCCTTGCTCAGCTGCTTTTGGGGCTCCCCGGCGGCCTGCCGGCGCTCGTACCCCTCTGCGTAGAAATAACGGGAGCTGTCAGGGGTGTGAATCTCGTCGATCAGCGTCAGGACACCGTTACGAAGGCCAAACTCGTACTTCGTGTCCACCAAGATCAACCCTTGCTCTGCCGCGAGTTCCGTGCCGCGCTTGTACAAAGCACGGGTGACGCGCTCCAGTTCGGCCCACATCTCAGGAGAGACGATGCCACGGGCCAGAATGTCGGCTGGGGCGATGTCTTCGTCGTGGCCTTCCTCGGCCTTGGTGGCCGGGGTGATGATGGGCTCAGGGAACCGGTCGTGCTCCTTCATGCCCTCTGGCATGGCCGCGCCACACAATTCGCGGTGACCTGCCTTGTACTGGCGCCAAGCGTGGCCAGTGAGGTAGCCGCGGATGACCATTTCCAACCGGATGGGCTCGCACTTGTGGCCCACGGTCACATTGGGGTCTGGGGTCGCCAATTTCCAGGTTGGAACAATGTCGGTCACCGCATCGAGGAAATGGCTGGCCACCCCGTTGAGCACTTGGCCTTTGAACGGGATGCCGCGCGGCATGACCACGTCAAAAGCGCTGATGCGGTCGGACACCACGGCCACCATCAAATCGTCGCCAATGGTGTACATGTCGCGCACCTTTCCAAAGTACGCATTTGTTTGTCCAGAAAACTGAAAATCAGTGTTTCGAATGGCTTTCATTCAAGAAATTATGAAAGTGAAGAGGGGGGAGTTCGGGATTCTTCAGAACGCGCGACGCGTTCGGCGCGCTTCGCTTCGCGTCGGGCCTCGGCTTCCTCAGCGCGACGTGCGTCGTCGGCATCAAAGCGATCCACGATGGAACTGACGAGGCGGTGGCGAATGATGTCCATTCCCGTCAAGCGCACCGTGGCAATGCCTTCCACGTCTTCCAACAGACGCAGCGCGTCGAGCAGGCCGGAACGTTGGTTTCGGGGGAGGTCGACCTGGGAGCCGTCGCCCGTGATGACAAATTTGGCATCCCGGCCCATGCGGGTCAGGAACATGCGCATTTGGGCGGAGGTCGCGTTTTGGGCTTCGTCGAGGATGACAAACGCCTTGTCCAGCGTCCGCCCACGCATGAAGGCGAGCGGAGCCACTTCGATGACGCCCTTTTCCATGTGGTCGGCCACGCGCTCGTACGGCAGCATGTCGGTCAGGGCATCGTACAACGGCTGGAGGTAGGGGTCGAGCTTTTCCTTCAAGTCGCCTGGCAAGAAACCGAGGTTTTCACCCGCCTCGACCGCGGGACGGGTGAGGATGATCTTGCGCACGCGGCGGTCCTTGAGGGCGGCCACAGCCATGGCCACGGCCGTGTAGGTCTTTCCAGAACCGGCGGGCCCGACGGCAAACACCATGTCGTTGTCGCGAATGGCCTCCACGAGCCGACGCTGGTTGGGCGTGCGGGCTGAGACCTTGAGCCCGCCTGGTCCGTACACAATCACGTCGTCGTGAGAAGCGTGTTGCATGAGGGAGGCCTCTTCGGTTTTGGTGAGCCGCTCAATGTCGTCCTCGCCAATGGTGTTGTAGCGATCGACATGCCAAATCACCATGCGCATCACTTCCTCGAACCGTCCGAGGTCTTCGCGGTCGCCCATGGCCTTGAGTTCGGTGCCTCTTGCGACGATGCGCAGTTTGGGGAATCGGGCCTGCAAAGCGCGCAGATTCGCGTTCCCTTGACCAAGGAAAGCCATCAGGTCGAGACCTTCGAGCGAAAGAATGGTTTCGTGCATGTGGAGGACAAAAGTAGCTTTCTCACCTTTGCGTTCGTGACTCCGATCACCCTCATCAGCGATTTTGGGGCCGACAGCATGTACGTCGGCTTGCTCAAGGGCAGCATTCTTAAGCGCATGCCCGAGGCGCAGGTTGTGGATTTGACCCACAGCGTGCGCAAATTCGACCCCGTTCACGCGGCGTTTGTGCTCCGTGCAGCGGTTCGCAGTTTCCCCAAGGGAACCGTCCACATCATCGCGGTGAATGCCGTGGAAACGCCCGACCACCCGCACCGCATTGTCAAGATGCATGACCAGTATTTTATTGGCGCGGACACCGGCGTGTTCCAATTGATGGGGGCGAAGCAGCCGGAAGCGGTTTTTGACCTCAGCGGAGTCCAAACCGACGAAGTCCTGCCCACCTTTCCCGAGCGCGCGATCTTTGTTCCCGCCGCGACGCACCTTGCCAAGGGTGGGATTCCGGAGATGCTGGGCCGCCCTGCGGCGCTGGTGACGCAAGCCGAGAACGTCCGTCCCGTCATCGAAGGCACGGCCTTGGTGGGGCACGTTCGTCACGTGGACGAGCGCGGCAACTGCATCACAGACATCGACCGGGCCCTGTTCAAGGAAGCGGGCCGAGGTCGCCAGTTCTTCGTCAACATGCGCCGCGCTCGAAGCGACATTCGGCGCATCTGTACGACCTACCTCGAAGGCACCCCGGGCGAACCCGTCGCGGTGTTCAATTCCATGGGCCTCCTTGAAATCGCGATCTGCATGGGCGGTTCAGGAACGGGCTACGGGGGCGCCACAGAATTGCTGGGCCTGAAATTCGGCGATCCCGTTCGCATCGAGTTCGAATCCCAAGGCCCTGAGTTGTGATTGTTCGCGTCGTCCGCCTCACCCTCGAAGCGTCCAACCTCGACGCCTTTGACGCCCTGTTCCACCAACATCACTTGGCCATCGAATCCCAGCCGGGATGCCACGGCGTGGAGTTGCTGACAGACCCGGCCAACCGGTGCGTGCGCGGCACACTCAGCCGTTGGGAGTCTGAAAACGCCCTGAATGCCTACCGCGCCTCGGAACTCTTCGGTGTGGTTTGGCCTGCGACCAAGGCCTTGTTCAGCGATCGGCCCGAGGTGTGGTCGTACGAGGTGGTGGAGCGGAGGTAAGGTCTATCTTTGGCCCTCGATTCATGCGAGCCCTCGTCCTCAAAGAAATCCAAAGCTTTTTCAGTTCGCTCCTCGGCTACACCGTGGTGGCGGTCTTCCTCCTGTTCACGAGCCTGTTTTTGTGGCTCTTTCCGGGAGGATGGAACATCTTGGACAGCGGCATGGCGTCGCTCGATCCGTTCTTCGCCATGGCGCCCTGGGTGCTCATGTTTCTCATTCCGGCCATCACGATGCGCTCGTTTGCCGAGGAGCATCGCGCGGGTACCCTCGAGCTCTTGTTGACTCGTCCGTTGACAGAAGGGCAGGTGGTCACGGCCAAATTCCTGGGCGCCTGGGCCGTAAGCCTCGCCGCACTCCTCCCGACACTGTCGTTTGTACTTGTCCTCGGGATGTTGGGCAAACCCGCCTGGAATTTGGACCTCGGGGCCATTTGGGGTTCCTACCTCGGATTGGCAGTGTTCTCCGGCGCGCTCACCGGCATCGGTGTGGTGGCTTCAAGCCTGACCACGCAGCCTCTTGTGGCGTTCCTGTTGGCGATGCTGGCGTCCATCCTGGCCTATTTCGGCTTTGGCGCCGTGGCGGACTTCGCGTGGCTCGGCGGTTGGGAACGGGCTTTCGTCCAGCTGGGCATGGAGTCACATTTCGACGCGATGAGCCATGGCCGCCTCGATTCACGCGACGTCATCTACTTCGCGGCTTGGATGGCCGTTTCTGTCCTGATTTCGCGATTCGTCCTGGCCGTGCGGCGCGGCCGGTTGGTTCGGGAAGGCACCTCGCTTGCCCTGTCGACCGCAGTGGTGGCGGTGGTTGTGGTGCTGGGCCAGTTGCTCCATGGCGCAGCGGATTTGACAGCGGAGAAGCGTCACACGTTGGCCCAGGGCACGGTCGAATTGCTTGAAGGCCTTCAAGACGACGTGCTGATTACGTGCTACCTCGCCGGCGAATTGCCTCAGGAATGGAAGCGGTTGGAAGGAGAGGTGGAGTCGTTGCTTCAGCGGATGGTGCAGGCGAGCGACGGGCGTTTGTCCTATCAATTTGTGGACATCTACGAAGTGGATGACCCCCAAACCGTTGGCCAAAACGAACAAGCCCTCTTCGAACGCGGGCTGGAATTCACGCGCATTGCATTCGAAGAAAATGGGCGACAGGCCTTCCAAACGGTGTGGCCCGGCGCCATGATCTCCTTCCGGGGGGAGGAGACGCCCGTGCAGTTCTTCGGCAGCGAAGTGCCTCAGGCCGACCAGGCCATGATTCAAGGGTCCATCAACACGCTCGAATTCAACCTGTCCGCGGGCATTCGCCGCAGCACGGCATTCGAGCCCAAGAGCATTGCCATCCTCGAGGGCCACGGAGAACTGGAAGACATGGCCGTGGCCGATTTGGTGTCCAGCCTCGAAGAGGATCACCTCGTGGCTCGGGTGGAATTGGACGGCCGCTTGAATGTCCTGTCCGAGAAGCTTGAAGGGATGCGCTACCGCGTGAACCGGTACGACTTGTTGATCGTGGCGAAGCCTGACAGCGTGTTCCCTGAAAAAGACAAAGTCATCCTGGACCAATTCCTGATGAACGGTGGTCGGATTCTGTGGATGGTGGATCCCGTGGCGACTGACTTGGACAGCCTCCGCAATGCGCAGGAAACGTTTGGGGTGGAGAACGCCTTGGGGCTGTACCAGCAGCTGTTCGATTACGGCGTGCGGCTGAACCGCGACCTGATCATAGATCCGCAATGCGCGCCCATCATGTTGGACGCTGGTCCCATGGGCAACCAGCGCAACATGCAGCTCTTCAATTGGTACTTCGCACCCTTGGCGCTTCCGTTTGGGACGGGGCACCCCATCACCAACAACCTCGATCCGATCCACTTCGATTTTGTGTCGTCCATGGACGTGGTGAACACCCAAGAGGACGTGGAGGCGACGGTGCTGCTGACGTCGAGCGAGCGCGCCAAGACGTACCGCGTTCCAGTGCGGATTTCGAGCGGCATCGTGGACCTCGACCCTTCGTATTTCGCCCAGGGCAACACGCCGAACGTGGCGTTTGCAACGCTTCTCGAAGGGTCATTCCGTTCTCATTTTGCCCAAACGCTTCCTGCCGCCTTGCGTGACGACGCTGACTTCGCGTTCCGGGAGCAAAGTGCGCCGACGGCCATGATCGTCATCTCTGACGGCGACGTGGCACGTAACAAATTCCGAGCGGACGGGCGCATCTTGCCGCTGGGCTACGACCGCTATGCCGGCAGGGTCGTGTACGACAACAAAGAATTTTTGCTCAACGCCATCAATTACCTGCTTCAAGAAGATGCGCTGATCAGCGTTCGTTCGCGCACCATTCTCCTTCGTCCGTTGGACGAGGAACGCATCCGTGCCGAGCGCAGCGGTTGGCAATTCGTGGCTGTCGGCATGCCCCTCCTTGTGGTCATGCTGGTTGCCGGAGCAGTGTTGACCACGCGCCGTCGCTTGTTTGCGCAACGCGCCTAATACCTTCCCCAAGCCATGCACGCCAACCTTCGCATTTTGTATGTCCTCATTGCCTTGACGGGAATCACGGCTGGGGTGTGGTGGTTCCAAGGGGGGAAGGGTGAATTGTCTCAAGTGGCCGGCACGGAGTTTGGGATTGAAGACACCTCCCTCGTCGACAAGATTTTCATTGCCGACATGGACGGAGGGCAAGTCACCTTGACTCGTCCAGAAAGCGGTCGACTGTGGGACCTCAACGGCAAGTACAAAGCCCGGGAAGATGCGGTCAAGCTCCTGCTCAAGACCTTCCGCCGAGCTTCTGTGCAAGGGCCGGTCGCCGAAGCCGCAAAACCCAACGTCATCCGATTGCTCTCTGCTCGGGGAAAGAAGGTGGAGATTTACCAGGGCGGGGACCGCCCAGTCAAAACGTGGTACGTGGGCACGGCCACGCCGAGCCACACGGGGACCTACATGGTTCTCGAAACCCCAGAGGGCCGTGCTGCTGACCCCTATGTGGTGCACATGGAGGGATTCACCGGCTACCTGAGCACGAGGTTCTTTACGTCGGAGCGAGAGTGGCGTCACACCGGCATTTTCAATTACCCCGATCGTTCCTTGGCGTCCATCGAAGTCCGGGTCCTTGAGGAAGAAGGGCAGTCCTATGCCTTGCGCGCCTCAGAGTCGGGGAAGTTGGTGTTGTCGGACCTCGAAGGAAATCCGCTGCCTTACACCGACACGACGGGCGTGCAGGACCATTTCCTTCGCTTCAAAAAGGTGCACTTGGAAACGTACCGCTCGCGGTTGGAGCCGGAAGTGGAGGACAGCCTTCGCAACGCTTCAGCGGCGTTTGAGCTGACCGCTGTAGGACGCAGCGGTCGCCGTTCCGACGTCTACGTGCACTGGAAGCCTCGGACCGGGTTGGACCGAAATGCAGAAGGAGAGATGATGGAGCACGACGGCGAGCAGATGTACGGCGTCACGTCGAACGGCGAAGTTGTGTTGTTGCAGCGGTTTGTGTTCGACCCGTTGATTCGTCCGCTCAGCGAGCTTCAGAAAGCGCAGATTCCACCTGTTGCGTCAGCAGGCTTGCCCATGCCGACCAACTGAGGCGCTTTTTCACTTGCTCAAACGCCCCTTTCACATCTGCGGGCTGGGCATTCCAAGGTTGAGCCATGGCCTCCGCAAGGCCCTGCACGTCTCCTGGGGCGACGAGTCTCCCGGTCAACTCGGGCACCACGGTGGTGGCCAAATCCCCGACGTCTGACGCCACGACTCGCACTTCGTGGTGCAACGCCATGGCGGTCACGCCACTTTGCGAGGCTTGGGTGTAGGGCAACACGGCCGTGTCGGCGGCGCTGAAGTAGATGGGGACGAGGTTGTCGTCGATGAATTCGTTGTGGACGAGAACGCGTGATTCAAGCCCACGTTGGCGAATGAGCTCGGCGTAAGGTTCCCAAGGTCCGTAGCATTCCCCGGCCACCACAAGCTTGTGATTCGCAGGCAAGTCATTCATGGCTTCCAGCAACACAGAAAGTCCTTTGTAAGGGCGAATCAGCCCAAAAAACAAGTGCACCACGTCTTCCTTGCCTAAACCCAATTGGCGTCGCGCTTCGTCTTTTCTCGGACCGCGAGGCAGGTGGTCGTACAACGGATGAAACAGCGTCACAGGCGACCACTCCTGCAGGGCTTCGCTGACCGGTTCGCTGAGCGTGATGACGCCGTCCACCTGCCTCAGGAACCGCTGGGCGAGAATGCGATCCATGCGTTTGCCGTCGTGGGACGTCGCGTTGTGCATCAGGGCCCAGACCTGTTTGGCTCCGTACTTTTTTGCGGATTTGGCCACCCCAGTGAGGGCGGGAGCCAAGGCGGCATGCCAAAACGGCAACACCACCACGTCACAACGCTCTGCGAGATGCCGACCGGTGCGGGACCAACTCGCCGGCGACAGGCTGTCCAACAGCGCGGGCATCTCCACATCACCGCGTCCCTTCTCAGGTTCCCACTGGGTGGTCCCGGGGAACAGGAAATCCGGGTATTGGCGAGACCAGGTCACGGTTTCTACGGCATGGCCGTGCTCCCGGAGCGCACGAACGGCTGCCGCATTGAATTGTGCGATGCCGCCGCGGAAAGGAGGGAAGGTGGATGCCAGGCCCAAGCGCATGCTGCAATTTGGGGCAAGAAGGTGTCACGACCAACCTATCTTCGCTTCATGAATGCGTATTTGGTTGATGGCGTGAGAACGCCCATCGGATCGTTCGGCGGCACGCTCGCTCCGGTCCGAACCGACGACTTGGCGGCCCACGCCTTGCAGAGCTTGATTCAACGCCACGCGAGCCTCGATCCGATGAGCATCGGGGACGTGCTTATGGGGTGCGCCAACCAAGCTGGAGAGGACAACCGCAACGTGGCGCGCATGGCGATCCTGTTGGCAGGATTGCCACAAGAAGTCCCGGCCGAGACGATCAACCGGTTGTGCGCCTCAGGCTTGGCGGCCTCCGTTCATGCCGCGCGGATGCTTCACCTGTCCGACGCCAATGTGGTGGTCGCAGGCGGAGTGGAGCACATGACGCGAGGACCGTGGGTGCTCAGCAAGGCTTCGAAGCCGTTTGGTCGGGACATGGAGCTGCATGACACGAGTTTTGGGTGGCGCTTCATCAACCCCAAGCTTGACGCTCTTTACGGCACGGAGGGCATGGGTCAAACCGCCGAAAACCTCGTCGACCTGCACGGCATCAGCCGAGAGGATCAGGACGCTTTCGCGCACCGAAGCCAAATCAAGGCCGCAGCCGCGCAATCCGAGGGTCGCCTCGCGGAGGAAATCGTTCCCGTGGACATTCCACGTCGCAAGCAAGAACCGCTCCGTTTCGACGCGGACGAGTTCATCAAGCCTACGACGACCCCTGAGATTTTGGCCAAATTGCGCCCTGCATTCCGTAAGGAAGGAGGCAGCGTGACGGCGGGAAATGCCAGCGGCCTCAACGACGGAGCCGCGGCCTTGCTGTTGGCCAACGAAACGGGCTTGAAGGAACAGGGCCTCGAGCCCATGGTGGAAATCGTGTCTTCGGCCGTCGTGGGAGTCCCGCCTCGCATCATGGGCATCGGGCCCGTGGAAGCGTCGAACCGGGCCATGGCCAAGGCCGGCATTTCGTGGGATGACTTGGACGTGATCGAATTGAACGAAGCGTTCGCAGCCCAAAGCCTGGCGTGCATCCGCAGCTGGAATTTGGCCGACGATGACATTCGGATCAACCCCAACGGCGGCGCTATCGCCTTGGGCCACCCCTTGGGAATGACGGGCGCGCGCATTTTGCTCGCTGCCGCGCGTCAACTTCAACGGACAGGTGGCACGTACGGCCTTGTCACGCTGTGCATCGGCGTGGGCCAAGGCTACGCAGCGGTCATCAAAAATGCCTCCTCCAACGCGTGACTTCATGATCTATTCGTTTCGAGGCATGGTTCCGGTGGTTGACCCTTCGGCCTACGTCCACCCCCAAGCGACGCTCATCGGGCACGTGACCGTGGGCCCCGATTGCTACGTGGGGCCACATGCGGTCCTGCGCGGGGACTGGGGGAAGATTGTCCTTGAGCGCGGTTGCAACGTGCAAGAAGGCTGTGTGCTTCACATGTTTCCGGGGGTGACGGTGCGACTTGAAGAAGGGGCACACATTGGCCACGGCGCCATGGTGCACGGCGCACACGTCGGCAAAAACTGCATGGTGGGCATGAATGCCGTGTTGCTTGACGACGTCAAGCTTGGAGACGAGAGCATTGTTGGAGCGCTGGCGTTGGTGAAAGCGAAGAGCGTTTGGCCTAAGCGCTCTCTGGTGGTAGGCAATCCGGCCATCCTCAAGGGACAAGTGAGCGACGCGATGTTGGCTCACAAAACGGAAGGGACGGCCTTGTACCAGGCACTCCCCGGCAATGCGCACCAGCACATGAAGGAGGTGGAGGCCTTGACGGCCGAGCCGGACAACCGCATCGAGGATTTCCCCACGTTTGAGACGTGGCAGGACAGAAAGGCGGAGACGGACTCTCCAAACACGTGAGTTGTGGGACGTTCCGGCCGTCGCATCCAAGAATTCAAGCAGTTCGTTGTGCGCGACGACGCGTGCGGCATGAAGGTGGGGACAGATGCCCTGATCTTGGGGAGCTGGGCTGGTGCGGCACGTTTTTCAGAAACCCATTCACCCGCTCGAATCTTGGACATCGGCTCGGGGTCAGGCATCCTCGCACTGATGCTGGCCCAGCGTTTCCCTCAAGCGCGTGTCGACGCCGTTGAATTGGAGCCAGATGCAGCGGCACAAGCCGTCCAAAATGCACTCGAAAGCCCATTCAGCGATCGGATCACGATCCATGAACGGGCGTTCCAAGGGTGGGAGGGAAGTGCCGATTTGGTCGTGTGCAATCCGCCGTTTTTTCACAACCACCCCAAGAGCACCGACCGCAAGCGAAACTTGGCGCGCCACGACGACACTTTGCCTTTGACGGCCTTGTTCAGAAGCGTCAAGGGATGCCTGTCAGAAGAGGGGGAATTCGCCTTGGTGTTTCCAGAGGATCGTGCAGAAGAATTACGGGAAGTCGCCCAAGGACGAGGTTTTCATTGCCTCGCTTGCATTCAGTTGCGTGCAACGCCAGAGCATGAAGTTATCCGAAGCTTGTGGTCTTGGGGACTTCAGCCTGCCGAGGAACTCAAGCAAGTGTGGGAGGTAGAAGGGGAGACTGGACAAGGCGCGTGGTCCCCCAGGCTCGCAGCGATGCTGGGCCCGTTTGTTTCCCTTTGACCTTTACTAAGAAAATCAGCAGCCGAGCACCTGGCGAAGGCGGTCGACTTGGGCATGCCACAAATCTTGGGCATCTTCCACCTCATCGTCGTCTGCGAAGTCAGTGATGACCAGTGCGTTTTCTCCGGTCAATTCGTCCACGCGAATGCGGAACTCAAAAAAGGTGTCTTCGCCATCTTCCTCCGCCTCAAGCCACCGGAACTTCACGAATTCATCCTTTTTCTTGCTGATCATGCGAGCCGATTCCTCGCTGCCATCCCAAAAGAAAATGTGAACGTCTTTTTTGATGTTGACGTCGTCACAAAACCACTCAGACAAGCCTGAGGGAGTGCTGATGCAGTTGTACAACACGCCCTTGGAACTGTTCAGAGGGATTTCAAGTTGGAATTTCACTTTCTCAGCAATCATCTTGATCAATTTTTGCGGCCCCCGTGGCTCGCATTCCTTGCAAATACGAACATCTTGGAACCGAGGAAGGCTCACAAGATACGAAAGGAAATGCCGAATTCTGGCGATGTAGTTTCTTTGTTTGAAGCCAAAAGGTGTTACCTTCGCGCTCCCAAACGGCGGGGTAGCTCAGCTGGTTAGAGCGCAGGATTCATAATCCTGAGGTCGGGGGTTCGAGCCCCCCCCCCGCTACAAGAGTCTTCCGTACAGGATGCAAACGTCAGCCACGGCTGGCGTTTTGTTTTTTACCTGAATGGGACGTCAGAGCACGTCACCGGGTACGTGGCTCTGTCAATTATGTAACGGTTTGAGAGTTATGTGGTTGCGTGAAAATTTTTTATCGGCATCTCGCTTGAATTGGGGTGAAAAGGAGGCAGTTTTGTCGATCAAAACCGAATCGATTCACCAACACCTCACACTCATGAAGTTTTCTTCGTTCCTCGTTGCGCTGACCGCCTTGGCGTGCTTCCCGGCCTACCAGTCCTTTGGCCAAATTCAAGTTCAATGGCCTGCAGATGTGCTCAATGGCTCCTGTGAATCGGACATCTCCGATTTCACAGAAGTCCCTGTTGTCATGTTGGATTCGACCTGCACGGCCTACGAGGTGTCTTCAGAGGATGTCTTCCTGGAGGGGGATTGTGCGCAAGAGACTTGGGTGGATCGAGCGTGGACCGTTGTGGCATGCGACACCACATTGCAGCACACCCAGCTCATTCGTCTTGTGGACGATGTTCCACCTTTTGTGTCCAACGTGTCCGAGGGGATTGGTCATTACTGTTCTTCAGAACTCGATTGGTTTCCTGCGGTTGGAGACAATTGCGACAACAACTTGCAAGGACCAATCATGCTGCACGATACAGTGATCCAATGCCAAGGTGTTTTTTCATTTCAAATCACGCTCAATATTCTTGACGATTGCGGAAACGAACTTGACACCACGTACACGGTGTTTCTCCATGATCCAGAGCCTCCAGTCTTTTCACAGATTCCCAATGATGCCGTCGTTGAGTGTGGAACTTCTGCAAACCTTGAAGCTCCTTCTTTCGAGGACTGCGGCGGGTTGATCTACGAATTGACGGAGTCAAGCACGTTTCCATTTTGCAGCGGAAGTCGATTGACGCGGACGTTCACCTTGACGGATGCCTGCGATGCGACCACCACGGCCAACCAAGTGATTGAGTTCATCGACACCACCGACCCTGTCATCGAGATGCCGGCCGACGCGGTGGTTTCGTGCACCGAGGACTGGGTGTTGGAGCCGGTCGTGGTGACAGATGCTTGTGCCGAAGTCACCGTTGTGGAAACCCTTGACACGTTGGACGTGGAGTGTGGGCTTCAACTCGTTCGGCATGTGTTGGCTCACGATGAGTGCGGCAACGTAGCGGAAGCCACCCAAATCTTGACCCAACTCGACGAAGTCGCTCCGGTGTTCACCTTCGTGCCTGCGGATGTGACCCTCGACTGTGCAGCCCAATCGCCAGACATTGAAATGGCCCAGGCGGAGGACAACTGCGGCATGGCCGTGGTGACGGTTGAGGAGTCTGTGGAACCAGGAGGTTGTCCCGCCGAATACGTTTTGGTTCGAACGTTCATGGCCACGGACGATTGTGGCAACGTGTCTGAGGCTGAGCAGCGGATCTCGTTTGCAGACTCCACGCCACCCACGGTGGCATTGACCACCTCCGCACAAGGGGACACGTTGATGGTCGCTTGCGGTGAGTCGATTCCTTCACCTGAACTGATTGTGAGCGACGATTGCAGCACGTGGACCACTGCCTCCACGTTTTCGGCGCAACCGGGTTCATGCAACGGGGAGAACACCCAAACCGTGACGTACACGGTGACTGACGCGTGCGGAAACGCAGCTTCTGTATCCCGACTTTTGATCGTGACGGACGCCGATGCCCCGGAAGTCGTTTCCGCACCTCAAAATGTCGTGGTGTCGTGCAGCGACGCTTTCCCGGAGGATGCACCTGTTTTCAACGAAGTGTGCAGCACGGCGAGCGTCGTGTTTGACCAAACGGAAACGGCAGGATCATGTCCCGGTGAATCCACGTGGCTCCAATCGTGGACGGCCACGGACGCCTGCGGCAACTCGGCTTCAGTCCTACGCGAAGTCACGGTGGTGGACACCACTTCGCCGGTGGTCCTGTCCGACTTGAACGATGTGGTCCTCGAATACGTTTCGGGCCAGCCCTCAGGGAGCGCAGCGTTGCCGGCGGCCAATTTGGATGTGGGAGACGACTGCGACGATTCCCCAAGTTGGTCTTCGGAAGACGTGTTGAGTGCCCAAACTTCGGCCACCGAAGTGTGGGTTCGCCACTACCAAGCTCAAGACGGTTGCGGCAACGTGACCTCAGCGAGCCAGCAATTCACGGTGTACGTTCGCGTCGAAGGATGCATGGACCCCTACGCGAGCAACTACAACCCAGAGGCCAACGAGGAGGACGGAACGTGCATGTATTGTTCGGCTGTGAATGTGCCCAACAGCACCGCACCCGACCCCATTGTCATTGGCACGGGCATTTCGAACGAGCACATGCACGTGTCCGCGGACACGTGCAATGGCCTGAGTTTGTCCTTGGGCGCGTTGGAGCGTTACGTCGGATCGATTGTCCCTGAATCAAATGACCTCACGCGCTACCGCATCGAAACAGGATACTCGGAGGCTCCCGAGGGTGCCGCTGAGGGTGCGAAGTGGAATTACTTGCTTAGCATCAACCTTGGAGAAGGCACCTTCCAAGAGGTGGACGTGAAGTTTGGCATCGATTTCGACCCGGCCGAGGAAATCGATTTGTCCGACCCGAGCACTGCGTTTGCGGTGTACGGATCCCTCGCTGAAGCGCTCGCTCTGATTGATTTCCAGGAAGGGACGACCTTAGCGCAAGGAGGATTCTTCCAAGACACCCAAAACCTCGCGTTTGGCTTCTGGGCAGAATTGTCGGGATTGTCGGGGTTGACATTTGATCCCAACGCCAATGGTGTGTACCACCTTGGTGTGTACGCCGTGTCGCCTGGAGGTGGGGTGTTGGCGTCTTCGGTGATTTCCATCGAGGCTTACACGCCAGGTTGCGTCGACACGACGGCGTGCAATTTCAACCCATCGGCCAATGAGGAGGATGGTTCCTGCTTGTACACGGACGAGTGCGGAGAATGTGGTGGCTCCGCGTATGCGGCCTGCACGGACGAAGGTGCCTGCAACTTTGATCCGCTGGCGGGCTGCGACGACGGTTCCTGCCAGTACAACGACGTTTGCGGAAATTGTGGCGGTTCTGCATATGCAGCTTGCACGGACAATGCAGCTTGCAATTTCGACCCCTATGCAGGTTGCGACGACGGGTCATGCCTGTATCTCGATGCATGTGGGAACTGCGGAGGGGCGGCGTATGCGGGATGCACGGATCCCGCGGCGTGCAATTTCGACGCGGACGCAGGATGTGACGATGGCTCGTGCATTCCAGTGTCAACCTTTTACGATTGCGCAGGGAACTGCAGTGTGGACGTCGACGAAGACGGGATTTGCGATGACGTGGACGATTGCGTTGGCGCCTACGACCAATGCGGTGTGTGCAACGGCGACGGCACCCTCTGCGAGGGGTGCACAGATCCTGTGGCGTGCAACTACGAAATCCTTGAATCAGGAATGTGGGAGACCAATTTTGGGTTGTCCAACAATCCGGAGGTCAAAACGTTGGTGGTCCAAGGAGAGAATGGGGAGTACCAATTTGAAGGAACCTTGCTGGATTTCTCCATCGTGCAATTGGAGGGCAATGCGGTGGAATTGAGCATGTCTTTTGCGGGTGTCATGACCGTCGGAGATCTGGAAGTGGACGCGTTGGTGTCTGCGCCGATCCTGTTGCCGAATGGGTTGGCTGATTTGCCGGAGTCCGCTGATTTTGTCGTGACGGCAGGAGATGCCCAATGGACGTTGACGGCGACAGTTTCCGGGGACATGGGTATGGGACTGTCAGGAGGTGTGTCGGCGTTTTCGTTGGCCGCCTTGGACGACGGCTCCTGTTTGTACGACGATGCGCTCAACGTGTGCGGAGGTTCTTGCGAAGCCGACGTGGATGAGGACGGCGTCTGCGACGACGTGGACCCATGCGTGGGAAGCTATGACAATTGCGGGGTGTGCAACGGCGACAATTCCCTTTGCACAGGATGCACCGACAGTGCGGCGTGCAACTACGAGACCGTCTCCGAGGCAAACTGGCACACCAATTTTGGGCTGGCAAGTACGCCAGAACCAGCGTTGTTGTTTGTCAATGGCACCTCCGGGGACTATTCTTTCGAAGGAGAGTTGACCAACCTTGATGCTGTACAAGGCAACGGGGACACCTTGGCGGTCACCTTGGCCTTCGACGGGGTGCTTGTGGCGAATGGCGGTACGGTGAGTGCCACAGTCGATGCCACCTTGGTGCTGGCCAACGGCCTCGGAAGCCTTCCTGAAACGGCCACCTTCAACCTTTCGGCCGGTGGTGCTTCGTGGTTGGTGACGGCCGTGTTGGGTGAGTTTGGTGACGACGCTTTGTCGGGGACCGTTGACGGGTTTGGGTTGGCCTACTTGGATGACGACTCGTGCATCTACCCAGACATGTACATGAATTGCGAGGGCGAATTTGTTCCTTCAAGCGTGTGCGGCGAGGGAACAGAATTTGACCCTGCTACGGGAACTTGCATCCCAACTGGAGGCTGCCAGCCTTCTGAAGAAGCATGTGGGCCCAACACGGTTTGGAACGAAGAGCTTGGGGTTTGCCTTCCTGAAGTGTTGAGTGCGGCTTGCTACTTTGACACGGATGCGAATGGAAGTGTAGGCACAGGAGACTTGCTCAATTTGCTAAGTGCCTTTGGTCAGGTGTGTTCCTCCGAGGAATGACCGAATAGCCTTTTCCACAACAAAAAAGCCCCGGCCATTGGCCGGGGCTTTGTGTGTTCAAAGGTGGGGAGAATCAGCCGCGGTCGCGCGGTTGGCTCTCGTTGCAACGGATGGGGCGACCCATCAGATCTTTTCCTTCCATGCCGTCCAAAGCTGCTTGAGCCTCTTCCTGGTTGGGCATTTCAATAAAACCAAAACCACGTGACCGTCCGGTCTCGCGATCGTGGATGACTCGTGCACTGTCTACGGCGCCGTACGCCTCAAATGCTTCACGCAAGGCCATGTCGTCCACGCCCCATGCAAGGTTTCCTACAAAAATATTCACGTCAATCAATTAAAGAATGTGCGGCGAAGGTAGGTGTCACGCGCGCACTTCCGACACGCGACGTCAACAAATCCCAGAGCGGGCTCAGTGATCATTCTCTGCGCTCTCCTTTTTCTCCTCGGGGGCGAAGTACGGAACGGTCTCTTCAAGCCCTTCCAGCTGGGACAAGATTTCCGCCAATTGAACGGCACCCACTTGTTTGGCCACGATCTTTTTGTCTTCGTCGAGCAAGAACATCTTGGGCGTGGCATACACGTCAAACGTGGTGCGGAAATTCAGGCTCTCAAGGTTCGTCACTCCTCCATAAATCAGCGCGGTGGCGCTGTCTTGGGCGTTGATCAACGGGTTGTCCGAAACGTTGATCCATTGGTTGAATTCCTTCTCGCGGATGTACTTCTGCCAAGGCTCGGGTTCGAAATCGTTGCCAATGGCGAAAATCTCAAGACCTCGGGGCTTCCATTCGTCGTAGATGCGCTCGAGCTTGGGCATTTCCTTTTTGCAGTGCCCGCACGTGCTTTCCCAAATGCAGATGAGCGTGTATTTGGCATCCACTTCGTAAAGCTGCACCCAGTTCTCCTGGTCGAGGTCAGGCAGGGTGATGTTGGGTGGACGGTTCCCACAAAGCGTGTGTTTGAGGTCATCCGCACGTTCGAGGATCTTCTTGAGTTGTTCGTCGGTGAGCCAGTCCACCATGCCCGTGCGGTAGTAGGAATTGACGAGGTCGACAAAGACCTTGTCCACACACATGATCTTGGAGGATTCGCTCGCATACGTCATGTGGTGGAGCACGTATTTGAACATGTCCTGGTTGCCCGCATCTAGGGTTTTCTTGAGGAGGCCGTGGGCCTCGGCAATCATCGTGTCGGGAATTTGGGGAAGGACCTTAGCCCAATAGCGTGAAATCAATTGGTCAAAGGCCCCGTCTCGAACCAAGCGAGGATCTGAGAAATCCACGCGATCCCAGTAATGCTTGCGATACCAGAGGTACTGCCACATGGCTTTGTCTTTCACCTCTGCGGGAGCTTCAGGAACAGAAGGTTCGTTCACCATGGTGAGGAACTTCCCAAACAGGAAGTTTCTCGGATCGTTTGTGAGGTAGTACTGGTATTCATTGACTTCGTCGGTCAAGGCTTGAAGGCCCGCTCTCGCAGTCGTTTTTTCTTCTTCGGTGGCGTTTTCATCTTGAAGAATTTCGTCGAAAGGGGCGCGCTCACTTCGCTTCTCCTTGATGAAGTTGAGGTACCCGTAAAACACTTCGTTTTCCTTGCTCTGAAGGACCTCGATGTCGCCAGCTGGATTGGAGGCCGATGTCTTGAATTCCATGGGTTCATCGACCATCAAAAACTCGAAGAACTTGGGGCCTGGAACAACGACAGCGTATTTGCCCCCTTCCTCAAAAGGCTTGCCGTCAAAGACAACGGTTCCTTGTTCGTTGGCCACCGCGGTGTCGTTGTAGAACAGTTTGGCGCCGTAATAGTGGGCCAGGTACACTGTGTCGTTGGAGAGGCCGTCGACGTGAACGGTCAAGGTGCTTTGGGATTGTGCCAAAACCGGCTGGCTGACTGTCAACGCGCCGACCAAAGCACAGGCAAGAAGTGAACGGAGAAGTCTTTGCAAAGGTTGAATTCTCATCGAATCGATTTTTAGACGTCCAAATGTAGTGCGATGCACAAGGGTGAAAGCAATCTTTGTGCCAACGCGTCACAAGTTTTTGCAACTGCATGGAAGCATTGAGAATAAGAGTGGTGGTAATCGGTGCGGGTCGGATTGGGGCCCATGTTGCACGCGAATTGCACAAATGCGGAGCAGAAGTGGTGGTGACGACGAAGAATTCACAGACTACTAGGGCGATGGAGTGCCTCGGCATTCCCGTCATGTCATGGCGATGGGAACCTGGAGTTTCGTGGGAAGCTCCTTGTTCTTTTGAGGCAGACGTCTGGTTTGTGACTGTGCCTCCAAGGGGCGGGCAAGAACGTGCGGAGCTGTTCCATCGAGAATTGAATGAGGCCGCCCATCACAGGCGCGTCCAGAGGTTGATTTGGACCTCATCGACGTCAGTTTATCATCCCGAGCAATCCGGAGAAATCTGGGAGGTGGATGCAGGGCATCATTCGTCGCGGCACACGGGAGTGGACATGCTGGCGCTTGAAAACATCCACCGAGCGGCACAACCTCGTCTCGCTTTTGTGGCCATGCGTCTCGGAGGACTTTTCTCACAGTCCCGCCACCCGATTTCGGCCTTGTTAAAGCGGAATCCTGTCGAATCGGCAGACGGTCACGTGCAGTGGCTCCACGAAGTCGATGCGGTCAGCGCGTGCGTCAAGGCCATTTGTTCTGCGCATGAGATGCCTGATGCCATCAACGTTGTGGCACCACAGCATGCCACGCGACGCATGCTCCTTGAGGCAGGATTCAATTCCAATTGCCTGCCTGCCATGATCAATGGGGGAGTGAAAAGGAGGGTGAAATCAGACGTTCTAGACTCTCTTGGAATGACATGGAAGGTGCCGAGTCCAGTCGAATGGGTGAGAAGACATCCCGGAACAACCGAAGAGGGCAGGTGGCATGGTCCACATGGCCCATTGAATTGGACGCGGCACCGGGTTGTTGGGGCACGTCGAAACGGGGTCGTTCTCATGGTCCACGGATACAAAGGGTTTCGTCGTTGGGGCAATTGGTTTGGGGTCGCGCACAAGCTCGTTGAGGCGGGGTGGGAAGTGGTGCGTTTGGATTTTTCGCACAACGGACATCTCGCCCCTTTCGACGGAGATTGCTTGGACGAAGAGGCCTGGAGCGCAAACCGCTACCACATGGAAGTCGACGAGGTTGAATTCGGTCTAGCTCAGCTCAGCAAGGAATGTGAGGACCCCGTTGTCGTTTTTGGACACAGCCGGGGAGGTGCCATTGCAGCGCTTGGAGCGGCACAACATCAGCGAAGTGGAGGCAAGTTGAGTGGGGTGTCCATGTGGTCTCCGGTGTCTGATTTGTTTTCTCGATTCCCTTCCGGCAAGGAGCTCGAGGAATGGGAGGCGCGCGGATTCGTCGAAGTGGTGAATGGCCGAACGGGGCAAGTCCTCCATCACCCTTTCGACTTCTTCTCGGAGTCACAATCGCGGAAAGAATTGCTCGATGTCCAGAACGCCATCACGTCGCTCTCTTGCGAAATCTTAGTCGTGCATGGAGATGCCGACGAAGTCATCATGCCGTTTGAGGGGAAGCGAATCGCAGGATGGGCCAAGTCAGGGTCCTATGAGCTGATCGAAGGCGGAAACCACGTGTTTGGAATGAGCCACCCTTGGCCCGAAGCCCGCGAGCAGCCACCAGCACTCAGCGCCGCCCTGCGGGCGCAGAACCAGTGGTTGAACCATCTTCTTTCGTCGGCAGGGGGCGAATAGCCCCACATTCATAAAGAAAGGGCCAACAACTGTTGGCCCTTTCGCGTGCGGAGCGATCTCCAAACGAATCGGTTACTTCTGAATCACCAGGCGGCGCGTCACGCGCTTGGAACCGTTGATCAATTCGAGGAGGTAAATGCCGTTCTCGAGGTTGAGTTGAAGGTCGGTTCCCATCGCAAGGTCATGGCGGCGTTCTTGCATGACCACCTTGCCGTCAAGTCCGAGCACGCGGATTTGGGCATCTTGAAGGTTGGCTTGCAACCAGATGAAATCTTGCGCAGGGTTGGGGCCAAATTGGCACTCAATCGGCATGAGGTCACCCAATCCATCAGTCAGAGGCATTCCGTAGTCGATGTAGATGTCATCAACGTAGTACAGGGGGGGCACCGATGCGTCACCGAGTGCGTAGAAATTGATGCCTCCTACAGTGGCGCCGTCGTAAGGGAGTTGAGCCATGTACTCGTCGTTGTGGTACAGGTGCAACAATCCGGCGTTGATGTCAACGAAGTGAGTGACCTTGAGCCATTCTCCAGGGGTGTACGTCGTATCAAGATGCGTGACCCCTTCCCGGGTGATTTGCATCGTTCCGTCAGAATTGAAGAAACAGCTGAAGGCCCATTGCCCATCGTCTGCACCCCAGCTGCCGCCCGTGCCGTAGGCTTCTTGCATGTTGTAGTAACCGGCGCTGCTGTCTGGAACAAGGATGCTGAAAGTCACTTCGACCGTGTCTGGCACACCAATGGCAAGCATGACGTCGAGCGGTCCACCGGTCGTCGGACCCAGTAGGTCCCCTGAAATTTTCAACGATTGGTTGCCCGACTGTGCGGCTTCATCGGTGATGGGGGCATCTTCTTCAGTGCCCTCTCCGTTTGCATTCCAAGTTTCCCAGGCCGTTGCAACCACTCCAATGTAGTCGCCCACGTTGTAGCTCTCGAAGTCTTCCGTGAGCAATTGGGCTTGAACCGAACCGACAACCAACATCAAGGCGGGGAGTAAGAATTTTTTCATGAATCAAGGTTTGACAGAGAATGAATGATTTGACCGGGAAAATAGGAATCATCTGTCATGTATACCGAACATTGCCCCATGATTTGGGAAGGAAACCTTCGAAAGATGG
The DNA here is from genome assembly GCA_027621555.1 of Bacteroidota bacterium. Lineage (GTDB taxonomy): Bacteria > Bacteroidota > Bacteroidia > Flavobacteriales_D > Sanyastnellaceae > UBA11663. Next base: position 68,075 of record JAQCBJ010000002.1, read on the forward strand.
ATGCGTCTGTGGATGAACAGGGTTTGGTGTCCTATTCGATGCGTGGGGCAAATGTGCTCGAAGAACTGCCAAGTTGGTCGCTTTCGGAGTGTTTGGGGCGATCCTTGCGCATGACGTTTGACGGGGACATCCATTGCGTCGCAACGGGCAAAAAGGTCAAGAAGACCTACGGAGAAGGATTGTCTTACGAGGCCTTTGTGGCATCGCCTCTAGCTTGTCCAAGCATATTGCGGCCAGAGTTGAGTCGGATTCATGAGGGCGTCGCTTTGCGAGATGAGGAATGGGAACGTGAACACCATTTGAAGCCTCACGTCGTCTATGTCAGCTTGACTTCGCACCTTAAAGTGGGGGTGACGCGCTCCACCAACGTTCCTTCGCGATGGGTGGATCAGGGGGCGGTGGGGGCCTTGGTGGTCGCCCATGCACCCTACAGGCAATTGGCTGGAGAAATGGAGGTTGCGTTGAAGGGCGTGCTTTCAGATAAGACCAATTGGCGGGCCATGCTTCAACATGTTTCGATGAACGAGGGCGCTCTGGTGGAGGCGAAAAAGTCCTGTTTGACGGAGCTTGGTGTTGCTTATGAGTCGTTCTTTGAGTTGGACGACAACGTGACTTCTCTGCGTTATCCTGTGCTCGAATACCCTGAAAAGGTGAAGAGTGTGAAACTCGACAAAAAGCCTCAAATCGAAGGCACGTTGATGGGCATCAAGGGCCAGTATTGGCTTTTCGATGATGGACGGGTTTGGAACGTCCGTAGCCATTCTGGCTACCGAATTCGTCTTGAAATCAATTGAGGGAAGGGTCGCTTGGTGCGTTGGCGATGTGGGTGAACCCGTCGCCCATGCTTGAAATCAAACGCTTCCAGAACGATTCGTTCTCTTCGTCGGTCCGCATGATGTCTTGACGCTCCACGTCAGCAACGAACCAAGACCGGCTTCGGATTTCGTCCTCAAGCTGCGCAGGGGACCAACCGCTGTACCCAATGAAAAAACGAATCTCGGAGGAGGTCAAAGAACCGCCGAGCAACAAATCGCGGATTTGATCGAAATCCCCGCCCATGTACACGCCGTCCACGACTTCGATGCTCTCGGCAATGTCAGCACGGGTGTGCAAGTAATAGAGGTTGCCGTTTTTGACGGGGCCACCGACGCTGATGCGGGTGTTGAGTTTGGGCAGATCATCCATCACTTCGTCCACGTCGATGTCGACGAAATTGTTGAGCACAAACCCAAAGCTGCCCTCTTCGTTGTGTTCGCACAACAACACCACCTTTCGCCCAAAATAGGGGTCGTCCAAAAACGGCTCGCTCAAGAGCACGTTGCCTGCGCGAGGCGAGGCTTGGTTGCTGGGGGTGAAACGGATCATCGATGCTGTGGTTCGGACAAGGCCGGAGGCTTGCTTACGGAGAACTCGGCACAAAGTTCCGTCATTTGCAGTCATGATGCACAACGCGGTGGCATGGGGAGCCCTTTTCCTCGTTTTGGCTACGGGATGTCAGGGTCCTGAGCAGGGAGCTACGAGCAAGTCGACGGAGGCGGTGTGGCCTGTAGAACGGTTGTTGACGGCCAACCAAACGCCGACGTGGGAAGAAGCAGTCGCCTTGGCTCAACGGCTTGCCGATTCAGACAGCCGCTGCACCCTGCACGAAGTGGGGGTCAGTGACGTGGGACGACCCATCCATGCCTTGGTGTTGACGAGCCGCGAAGGGGATGACGTGGCGCGAGACCTGGAAGGCGTTCGTCATCGTTTGTCCCAAGAGGAACGCAGCAAAGTGACCGTGTTGGTCAACAACGCCATCCACCCGGGGGAGCCCTGCGGGGTCAACGCCAGCTTGGCCCAGGTCGCCGAATGGCTTGAACAAGCAGATGGGCCAGATCATCCCTTGCGCGCGATGAACTGGGTGGTCGTGCCTCAGTACAACGTAGGGGGTGCCTCGCGTCGAAATTGTTGCACGCGTGCCAACCAAAACGGTCCCGAGTCGTACGGCTTTCGGGGGAACGCGGCCAATTTGGACTTGAACCGGGACTTTGTCAAAATGGACAGCCGCAACGCGGAGGCCTTTGTGGGGCTTTACCATGCGGTTGACCCGGACGTTTTTGTCGACACGCACACCTCGAACGGTGCGGATTACCCGTACACGATGACGTTGATCACGACGCAGCCAGACAAGGCCGGACCCGTGTTGGGGCCCTTCCTGCGAGATGTGATGGAGCCGGCGTTGTTCGCCGCCATGGACACCGCGGGGTGGCCCACAGTGCCCTACGTGTACAGCCGTGGGGAGACTCCAGCCGACGGCATCGTTGGGTTTTTGGAGACACCTAGGTACAGCACGGGATACACGACCCTGTTTGGTACGTTGGGCTTCACCACAGAAGCGCACATGCTGAAGCCCTTTCCCGATCGCGTAGCAGCCACGCATGCTTTCTTGCAGGTGCTGTCGGATTGGCTCGTGTCGCATGGCAAGGAGGTTGTCGCCAAGCGCGAGGAGGAGAGGGCGCGCCTTGCAAAGGCCTCCACCTTGCCCGTGCGCTGGGCGCTTTCAGCCCGGATGGACAGTTTGACGTTTACGGGGTACACCCCGCGCCGGGAATGGAGCGCGGTCACACAGGGGACACGCCTTCGATACGACCGTGAAGAAACGTGGACCAAGATGATTCCATGGGCCAACCGATATGATGTGGCGGAAGAGGTCACGGTTCCCGACGCTTGGATTGTGCCTCAAGCTTGGCGACATGTTGTTGAAAGGCTTCAGACGAACGGGGTTCGCATGTCGCCCCTGTCCCAGGATACTACGATGTTGCTTGACGTGTCTTGGATTGAGTCGTTCTCGTCGTCGTCGAGGCCCTACGAGGGCCATCACCCAGTAAGCGTCGATTCAATCTCCACGACCACGTTGCCCGTTGCGCTGCATCGTGGCGATTGGGTCATTCCCTCGGACCAACCGGCCAAACGCTACCTCGCAGAGGTGTTGTCGCCCCAAGGACACGACGCGTTCTTGGTTTGGAATTTCTTCGACGCGGCTCTTCAGCGAAAAGAACATTATTCCGGATACGTCTTTGAAGACGCCGCCGCTGAGTTGCTCAAGCACGACGACGCCTTGCGCATGCGGTTTGAGGCGGCGAAATCTGCCCACCCGGAGTGGCTCGACAACCCTTCCGCGGCCTTGCGCTGGGGGGACCAACAAAGCCCGCACAACGAAGGCACCGCAAACCGCTACCCGGTGTTTCAAACCCCAAGGCTCGCGCCTTGATGGCGCTAAGTTTGCCTCATGCCAGCACCAAACAAGCACAACCAGGGGTGGTTACCCGAGGACTGGACGTCCAAGTCGGCGTGGCTTGAAAGCGCCCACCGTGCGGCTCGGTTGTTGCGTCAGCAAGTGGCGCAGGCCACGCCGCAACAACTTCGGCAAGCGCTTGAGGTTGCTGCGAGGGTGAATCCCGGTCCTTGGGGGGGAGATTTTCACGAAGTCCAATTTGCCGACTGGAAGGGTGCTGAAGTGACGTGGAAGGAGCACCGGCAGGGCACGGTGGTTTGGGTGCACGGCGGGGCGTTTGCCTTTGGCAGTCCACGTGTGTACCGAGCTGCGGCCGTCCATTTGGCCAAACACACCAAGTGCCGCGTGCTCATGCCCGCCTACCGGTTGGCCCCCGAACACACGTACCCCGCGGCACACGACGACGTGTGCCGTGCCTTGGAGGCCATCTGTGCGGAATATGGCGATGTGGTGGTTGTGGGGGATTCTGCGGGAGGCAATTTGGTGCTCAGCGCCTTGGCGCGTCTTGAGGAAAGCGACTCGGGTCAAACCGTTCGTGGCGTGGCCTTGCTCAGTCCGTGGTGCGACCTGCGTCCCACGGCGAGAAGCATTGTCCAGAACGCTGTCGCCCACAGCCCGTTCGATTCGGAGGATTCCATGGAGTACAGCCAATCGTATTTGGGGGGACATTCGCCGGAAGACCCCCGGGTGTCTCCGATCCTCAGTAGGGATTTTCGTCGGTTGCCGCAAGTGTATTTGGAGTGGGCCGAAGACGAGTTCTTGGCTCCTGACATTGTGCTGTTGCGCGATGAGTTGGAGCGAAGTGGGGTTGACCTGACGGTCCGGACGGAACCGGAAGCTGTGCACGGCTGGCAAACCTTGCCGGATCTGCTTCCTGAAGCGAAAAGGTCGAGCTTGGCGTTAGGAAAGTGGGTGCGAGAGCAACTCGGCCTGCCGGTCGCGACCAACTGATGTCATTGTCGCGGCAGGTCGGTGATGTCGTCCAATGCGGACAAGATGAGCGCGAGTCCTTGTGCCATTTCTTGTTCTGTGGCCACGAGCGGTGGCGCCAAACGAAAGGCATTCGGCACACTTAAAAACCAAAACAACAGCACGCCCAGCTCATCCTGCGACGCGAGACCGACGTCAACCGCTTTTTGGACGGCTTCCGCGCTCTCCAATTCCACGGCGAAAAACGCCCCGATGCGCCTCACGCGCTCCACGGCAGGATGCTCCTCAAGGGCCTTGTGCCAAACGCTGCAATGGCGTTCGAGCTCGGAGAAATCGAGCTCATGAAGTGCGGTTAAGGCACCCACGGCGCCCGCACACGCCATGGGGTGCCCGCCGAAGGTGGTGATGTGCCCCAGAGAGGGGTGGTGCGCGAATTGCCCGAGGAGGTCAGTGCTTGCCGCAAGAGCCCCGATGGGCATGCCGCCCCCGAGGGCTTTGCCCATGCAAAGGACGTCTGGGGTCACGCCGAAGTGCTCAAAGGCCCAAGGTTTGCCCGTTCGTCCCATGCCGCATTGGATTTCATCCAAGACCAGCAAGACTCCGGATTTGGTGCATCGATCACGCAGAGCTTGGAGCCAGGCACGGTCTGGGATGCGAATCCCAGCGTCGCCTTGCACCGTTTCGGCGACAACACAAGCCACCGTCTCGTCCACCCGCTTCAAATCTGCGAGGTCATTCCACGTCACGAATTCCACTTCCGGAAGAAGCGGGCGAAAGGGGGCTTTGCGCAACTCGTTGGATGACACGGACAAGGCGCCATGCGTGTTTCCATGGTAGCCGCCTGTGACGGCGAACAACCGGCGACGTCCCGTCACTCGTTTGGCCAATTTCAGTGCCGCGTCAATGGCCTCGGCGCCCGAGTTAAGGAAATACACGCCGTCCAAGGATTCGGGCAGGCTGGCTCGAAGCAGGGCGCTTGCTCTCGTTTGGGCTTCCTGCAAAAACTCACCGTACACCATGGCATGAAGGTGTCTATCCAATTGACGCTGGAGCTCGGCTTGGATGCCCGGGTGGCCGTGTCCAAAATTCGAAACCCCGATTCCGCTGATCGCGTCAAACAACCGCGTGCCGTTCTTCAGGATCAGCCACGGGCCTTCCGCGCGGTCAACTTCAAGTCCGAGCGGGTGGAGGGTGGTGGAGGCCAAACCTCGGGACAGGAAAGGGTTCTCGGCGTACGGCATGGTGGAGTTCAGGGCGTGAGTTCGACCGAAATTTCGTCCAGAAACATCCAACGGTCGTTACCGCGGCCCAAATGCCACTCCGGAATGGGCGCGTGCGCCTGCGCCTCCACCCGCAGGTAGCGAGCTCGGACCGGCACGTCGCAAACGAAGCGCTCGACTTGGACTTCGGTGTCGTCCTCCGCAACAGTTGACGACACCACGGTGACTTCCTTGAATTCCTCACCATCCATCGACGCGGAGAACCTCACAAGTCGGGGGCTCCAAATCCAAGGCTTGATGTCTTGCAGTGCCCCAAGCTCCACACGTGACACGGCCTGCACCTCGCCCAAATCCAGTGTCGCCACGCATGGTTCGCCCCAGAATCCTTGCCATTCTCCCGTGCGGAAGTCGTTTCCTCCTTCGATTCCGTCAATCAGCGCTTGGTCCCCACCGGCGCTGTATTGGTTGCTGGGCGGGTTGTCCAAAGTCATCGTCCAATGGTGATCCACCTTGAGAATGCGGTGGTTTACGGTTGCGGACGTGTCGCCGTGAAGAATGGCGCGGGCCAAAACCTCCGTGGTTTCATTCACGTCAATGGGGCCTTCAGCCACAGACCACGACGCGCCTCCGTCCGCGCTCCATTCCACTTCCGCGCCTTCATCGAGGTGTTCAAGCGTGAGGGTCGCCGTTCCTTCTTGAAACGTGCGCGGTGCGTCAATGCTGGGAACCGCAACCCATCCGTCGGTTTGCCAAGAAGAGAAAGGGCGGTCGGATGCCAACTTGCCAAACGTCGGATCAGGCCGCGAAGCCATCAAAAGCTCAAGCATTCCCCCTTGGGTCAAGTCCGCGACGGGCACGTACGATCGCTTCACAACCGGAGAGGAGGTCCCTTCGTGGTCGTGCCAGCGCAATCCCGTGATGTATTTGGCGGCCTTGCTGAGGCCACGTGCGCGGATTTCCGTTGTGGCGTCCGAGCCGTCCCGCTGAATCACCGCCCGCTTGAACATCGGGCTGCCCAGCACCACCTGGCCCGAGCCTGGTTCTACGGGGTACATCCCCAGAGCAGACCACACGAGCCAAGCGCTCATTTGGCCGCAGTCCTCATTGCCACACAAGCCGTCTGGGGCATTGCTGTACATGTCACGGAAAATTGTGGACACGCGCTCCGCGGTGGCGCCTGGGTCCCCGGCATACGAAGCCAAATACGCCACGTGATGGCTTGGTTCGTTGCCGTGCGCGTACTGGCCGAGGAGGCCCGTGATGTCGGGTTGAACGCGCCCCGTTGTTTCCGTGGGAGCGTGGAAGAGGTCGTGCAAGCGCTGCAGGTAACCGTCATCACCACCGAGAATGGCGCGTTGGCCTGCGACATCATGCGCGGGAGCAAAGAGGTACTGCCATCCGTTGGCTTCTGTGAAGTTAAAGTTTACTTCACGAGGGTCAAATCTTTCAACCCAAGCACCTTGACGTTTTGCCTGGATGAATCCTGAGGACGGGTTGACCAGGTTTTTCCACGCGTTCGCGCGGTGGGCAAATCGACGTGCCACTTCCGGTTGGTTGTGGCGGTCGGCGTAGCGTGAGATGCAGGCGTCGTCGAAGGCGTATTCCAACGTTTTGGACACGCTCTCGTGCTCATGGTCTGAGGGGATGTAGCCGAGTTCCGCGTAGGCGTCCAACCCCAGGTGCATGGAATCGGCGGCCTGAATCATGGCCTCCAGAGCCAATTCGGCACCCCAAGCGTCTATGCCCCACATTTCTGCGTCCACAATCACCGGAACGCTGTGGTACCCAATCATGCAACCGGTGTAGTTCGCAGCAAGTTCCCAAACGGGCAACTGTCCGCCGTCTTCGTACATGCGTAGCATAGAACGAACCATGTCTCGCGTTCGGATGGGCTCAATCCAAGCGAGCAAAGGGTGCAGAGCTCGGTAGGTGTCCCACAAACTGAAGACCGTGTAGTGGTTGCCATCTTCCGGTTCGAGTTGGTGCACCTTCAGGTCGGTGCCTCGGTACCTGCCGTCCACGTCATTCGCCACGTTGGGGACGGTGGTGGCGTGGTAGAGTGCAGTGTAAAAGGTCGTGCGCTCGTCTTGGTTGCCTCCGTCGACGGCGATGCGGCCGAGTTGCGCGTCCCATCGGGCTTCGTTTTCCGCTCGGTAACGCTCAAAATCAAAGCCATTCGTTTCCGCTTCCAGGTTTCGGATGGCACCCTCGATGTCGCAGAAGCTCAGGGCCACGTGCACATTCAATTCGGAGATCATCCCAAAATCGGCCACAAACACCGGAACCATGGACATTTCCTGCCGCACGGTGCCGTCATCGACGGTGTCGACTTTGGTGATTTCACCCAATTGGTCGCCCCAAGCGAAGTCGCGGTCAAACGTCATGGCGAAGTAGACGTGCTGTTCCTTCGCCCAATTGTCGGAGACGCGATGCCCCACAAGCATGCGCGAGCCCCGTGGCTCGATGCTGTAGTGGACGAGTTCGTCTCGATGCGCCAAGTCGACCACCCACGTCACCGAATCTGCTTCACTCAGGGTGTACCGGTGGACGCCGACGCGTGGCGTGGAAGTCAATTCCACATCCACTTTGTGATCCTTGAGGTGGCAAGCGTAGTAACCCGCATGCCCCATTTCCGAAGACTTGTCGAACGCACTCTTGTATTTGTCGCGCCAGGTCGAGGCTTCGCGAAATTGGGTGCACGGCATCACCAAGATGTCTCCGTAGTCACTGACCCCAGTGCCTTGCAAGTGGGTGTGGCTGAAGCCGTAAATCACACTGTCCGTGTCGTGGTAGCCGCCACACCCGTCCCAGCCTTCAAGTCGCGTATCGGGGCTCAATTGCACCATGCCAAAGGGCGACGTGGCGCCAGGGTAGGTGTGTCCGTGCCCCCCCGTTCCAATCCAAGGGTTGACCTCGAGATGCAGCGGTTTGGACGAGGGTCCACAACCTGTGAATAGAAAGAACGAGGCGAACAGGCTCAGGAAAGGGGACAATCGCGTCATGGCGATTCAGGGTTTGAGGGTTTGCAGACGACGCATTCCATGCGGTTGTGAAGGCCAAAATGCAACACGTTGGGCCGATTCGGTTGGGCGAGCTCGTCGAAGGCACGTTTCATGCCGTCGGGCAATGCTTGGCGCATGGCTTTGCGACGGTCGTCTCGGCACGCTCCGAGTTCAGCGCGGACCTCCGTCAATAGCGCGAGAAGGTCCGATTCGGAAATGGGGGCCGCCTCCAAGCTGTCCCGCACGGCGTTCCAGTGAGCAAGACATGCGTCGGCAGGCAGCGCGGCCTCAAGCAACGCTTGCGCCAGCGAATCAGGCGCGTTCAAGCCACGCGCAACATCTTGCGCTGCACGCATCGATTCGGTCACGGAGAACGTGGTGATTTGGCCCCACGACGGCGCGCCGATGCTGGGTGCGGTCACCGTACCCAAGGCTAGAATCCAGCGCAAGGAGGTCTTCATGGCGCAGAGGCGTGTTGTTGGATCCACTTCTCAATGGTTTTGTTGAGAGAGCTCCCACGTCGCCACATGGACGGCACCAGAAGATCGGCTTGAACAGGTCGGGATTCTCTCCAATTCTCGCAAGGCTCGGCCATGTAGACTGCCGTGGAAATGCTCACCGCAATCCCGGAAAGAGGCAACACCCGCAGGTAGGGGTTGCCCATGGTTCCATTCGAGGGCCCCATGCAGGATTCACCCACGAGCGGCCCCCGAGAAGTGGATTGGATGGCGCCTGCGAAAGAGACACTGGCCGACGCCGACTCCCCATCCATCACCAACGCCAAGGGTCCTGTGAAGCGGTCCTTCTTGAGCCGCTGCCGCGGGAACCAAAGCGTGTCTGTTTCCCCGAGAGGAAGCGTGGCCATCGTGTGGATGTATCTCGCATCCGTGGAGCGGTCCAAATTCTTGTCCACCCAGCGCTTTTTCAGCCTGCGGTAGTGTTTGCCGTTGGCCTTGGCGGTGATGTCGCTTTGTTTGGCAACCAACGCGTAGGGGAGGTGCCTTGGCGTGGCGGCCACATGCCTCCACAAGGCTTCCATCCGAGGGGATTGCCCTCCAGGGTTGCCACGCAAATCGAGAACCAACGGGCAGCCCCATTCTTGAAGTTGGTCGAAGCCGTCGTTCAGCCTTTGGTGGTAGCGCCGCCAGGAGCCGTTGGAAAAGGACGTGATTTTGAGCGTCGCCGCTCCTTCCCAATGCGTATTCACCCGACGCGGCCGCCCCGCAACCGCCAACCGCTCGTCCTCTTTGGCAACCCTTCGATTGTCTCGAGCGGTGAGGTGAGAGCCGTCCGGAAAGGTCCAGTCCACCACAGGCCGGTGCGTGCTTATGCCGGCCCAAGCACGGCGGGCTTTTCGCCAAGGAACTGCGGGAAACGTGTTTTGAACGGGCAGCCCAGTGTGTGGATCCACCCATGTGATGTCGAGGGAATCGCTTTCCGCTTGGGCCAAAGCCCATGACGTGACGTTGTGTGCTGCCGTCCTTGAAGTTGCGGTGTGGCTCGGCCCTTCCATGGTGGAAAGTTGAAGGGCCGCCTCCACAACCTCTTCGGCATCCAGCCCATTTAGCGAAAGGACACGAACTTCTTCCGGAAGGTCGGGCAACCCTGAATCCAAGACCCACAAACTCCGTCCTTCAATGGCCCATCGAATCGGAAGAGTCCCATGCCGCCATTCGACTTCCCAAATCCAATCGTACGTCGACACCGCGGTGTGGCTGTCTTGCAGTACCTGAAGCAACGCGTTGATTTGGCGAACATGGTCGGTGCGCGTTGCCCCGACCCAATCCTCGCGGGTGGCGTCAAGGGCCTCCAACCAAGCCGCTTCGCCGCAGCGAATGAAAGGGTCGGGATGCATGGTCCTTATCCAGCGATCGAGGGAATCCAAATCATCTTGAGTCCGCCCGACTCCCGGCACGAGGAAGCTGCCCAGCAGACAGGCCCACATCACCTTCCGTACCCGAGCCTTCATGCACTTAGAGGGAATCTGGACCTTGGTCCAATTTCTTCACCATGGTCAAGATGGTGGCCACGGCCACAGTATCTCCCTCGTGGTCGTCCACTTCAACGCGGTAGCGCACGATGCCCTTGGCAACGTCTTCCGGTTCCCGGCGTTCCTGAGCGATTTTCTCCACCACGGTCAACTTGACGCCAATCGTGGTGCCGGGGTAAACGGGCTTGGTGAACCGGCATTCGTCGATGCCGTAATTCAACAACACCGGCCCTTTGCGAGGCTCGACAAAGAGGCCCGCGGCTTTGCTCAAGATGTAGTACCCGTGCGCCACGCGTCCTTCAAACATGGTGCCTTCCAAGCTCGTTTCGTCGACGTGTGCATAAAAGTGGTCCCCCGAGACGTTGGCGAAGTTGACGATGTCCGCCTCCGTGACGGTGTGTCGAGCGGTGGTGACGGTGTCGCCCACGGCAAGTTCTTCAAAGTGCTTTCGGAACACATGGGGTTCGCTTTCAGGTTGGGCCGCACCGGGCTGAAATTGCTCCGTGATGGCGCTCAATGTGGTGGGGTGCCCTTGGATCGCCGTTCGCTGCATGTAATGTTTGATGCCACGGAGTCCACCCATTTCCTCCCCGCCTCCGGCACGTCCTGGCCCGCCGTGCACGAGCATGGGCATGGGGGAGCCGTGGCCGGTGCTTTCTTTCGCGCATTCTCGATCCAAGACCAAAATCCGCCCGTGCATCGGTGCGGCTTCCCGCACAAACGTCGCCGCCGCCTGTCGGTCGAAGGTCGTGATGCTGCAGCACAGGGACCCTTTTCCTTTGGCCGCCAAGGCGACTGCTTCGTCCAATTCGCGGTACGGCATCAGCGTGCTTACAGGGCCAAAGGCCTCCACGTCGTGAATGGCTTGCGCGTCATGTGGCCGGTCGTGCCGCAGAAGCATAGGAGGGAGGAACGATCCTTTCTCCGCATCCGCACCCACCACGTCGACCTGCTTGGAACCTCCGAATACACAGGCCGCTTCAGCTTCGAGCCGGGCGACTTGGTCGAGGACATCGGCGCATTGGTCACGTCCAACAAGTGCGCCCATGCGCACGCCATCTTGTTGTGGGTCCCCGACGGTCGTTTTGGCCAATTGGGCGACCAAGGCTTCTTGCACGGCATCCATGGAGGCTTCAGGCACAAAAATCCGGCGAACCGCAGTGCACTTTTGACCGCACTTGACGGTCATCTCTTTCCGCACTTCTTTGATAAAGAGGTCAAATTCCGGCGTTCCAGGGACTGCGTCTGCCCCGAGAATAGCCGAATTCAAGGAATCCGCTTCCATGTTGAAGGGCACGGCATACTCGGCAATCCTGGGATGAGACTTGAGTTTGCGCCCGGTTGCAGCAGAGCCCGTGAACGTCACGACGTCGCGCTCGTCGACATGGTCGAGGATGTTGCGCGCTGACCCGCACACCAACTGAAGCGCGCCCGGAGGCAGAATGCCGCTGTCGTGGATGGCGGCGACCACCGCTTCCGTGAGGTAGGAGGTGACCGTGGCAGGCTTCACGATGGCTGGAACCCCGGCGAGCCAATTCACGGCCACTTTTTCCAGCATTCCCCAAACAGGAAAGTTGAAGGCGTTGATGTGCACGGCTACACCTTGTTTGGGCACGAGGAGGTGATGGCCTCCAAACGTTCCTTCTTTGCCGAGGGGCACAAAATCCCCGTCGGTGGCAAACGGCGTGTCCGGCAATCGGCGTCGCAAGCTTGCATTGGCGAACAGGTTGCCGATCCCGCCTTCAATGTCAATCCACGAATCGGCACGTGTCGCTCCAGTGGCCCAGCTGACTTGGTAGAATTCCTCCTTCATGCCGTGGAGGTGCAAGGCCAATCGCTTCAGCATGCGACCGCGTTCTTGAAACGTCATGCGTCTCAGCGCGGGCCCTCCGACTTCACGGGCAAAGCGATACGCGCCTTCGAGGTTGATTCCTTGCGTGTCGGCCAGGGCAATGATTTCTCCCGTGATGGCGTTGTGAAGAGGAGTGCCTTCGCCGTTGCCCACCGTCCATGATCCTTCCAAGAGGTTGCCAAGCTTTTTCATGTGCCAATCGTTGTGTTGCGAAGGTAGAAGGTTAGGCCCCGATTCAGGTAAGGCCAAGAGGTGGAGGCATCGAAAGGCGTTGTTGGATTATGTCGAGAACGGACAGTCAAAATGAATAAATGGTGTTTCGTCGATGAAGTTTGTGTGATGCTCGATGAATTTTTGTTTTTTTCCGTTGAAATGGCTTGGGATTTTCGAATTCGTTTTCCTATCTTTATCGCGACGTCCATCCTCAAACGTGGATTTCACCCTCTGATCCGAAAGCAAACAAACCTATTCTTATGAAGAACCTTTTCGCAATGACCGCCGCCCTGATGATGGGCTTCGGTGCAACCGCCAGCAACGTTGAGCTGGTTGTGGAAGCTGTTGACAACAACGGCACTGTTCCTGGCAACACGTACCGCGTGTACGCTGTATTGCCTTCTGCACAACACTCTTTGCACGCTGTTTTCGCAGCCGAAGATCACGTGTTGAACGTGGCAACGACTGGCACTTTCTTCCAGCACCAGTACGGCAGCTACTCTTCACTCGACATCAACGAAAGCATCGTGGCCCTCGAGCCAGGTTTGGCTTTTGATAGCTGGGTGACGGTTGGCGCGAAGAACAGCGACGACAACAACTTGTGGACCATTGGCATCGATTACAACGAATTCCTCGCCGGCCAAGAATTGACCGTGTTGGACGGCGCTTGGTTCGTGGTTCCTACCGACGTTCAAGCTGCAGCTGCAGTGGGCAACAAGGTTCTCTTGATGCAATTGACCACGGACGGCACGGCTACGGGCGTGTTGAACCTCCAAGGCCGCGACGGCGAAGGTGGAACGTGGCGCTCTCACGACTTGACCTTCACCACGAAGGACGCTCAAGTCTTCGGTTGCACGGATGCAACGGCTGCGAACTACAACGCTGACGCGACGTACAACGATGGCACGTGCGAAGGCGAAGCTTCTCAGGGTCTTTCTGGCATTGCTGCTGACTCGAAGTGGAGCATCTTCCCGAACCCCGTGTTCGAAAGCACGTTCAGCGTGAAGTTTGACACCGAGCTCGTGTTGGGTGAGGAGAACATCGTGGTTGAGGCTTCTGACCTCAGCGGAAAGGTGGTGTTCACCCAAGAGTACACGCAAGGCGACGTGGTTGGAGGCAACCGCATCTTGGTGAAGCACAACCTCGCTGCTGGCACGTACAACTTGTCTGCCAAGCACGCTGACTTCTCTTCTGCTCAGACTTTCGTGGTCACGCGCTAAGAGCCAGCTTCAAAAGCATTGAAAGGGAGACCTCAACGGTCTCCCTTTTTTTATTCCCAAACATGTCATTCGGCCCAGAGGGTGAACCGATATCTTTGAATCATGAAACGACCTGATTGGCTTCGGCCCGCGCTTTTTGCAAGTGCATTGCTTTTGGTGTTGGGAGCAATTCCCTCGTATGGACAATCTGGCGATGCAGGAGTACAAAGTGGTCCGATGATTGGCCACGTGAGCATGCGTTCCGTCCAACTCTGGATCCAAACGAACCACGAGGCCGACGTCCAAGTGCGATACGCTGCGGTGGAGTCTGAATTGGAGTTGATCACTCCGGTTCATCGGACCCGCCAAGAATCGGCTTTCACCGCGCACGTGAATTTGGATGGTTTGGAGCCTGGCACTCGTTACAACGTCGATTTTGTCATTGACGGCGAGCCCTTGAAAGAATCGGTCGAAGTGGCGACTCAGGTGCTTTGGGATTACCGCATGGACCCACCAGCATTCAAAGTTGTGACCGGGAGCTGTGCGTACATCAACGAGGAAGCCTACGACCGACCTGGACGTCCTTACGGCGGAGGCTATGAGATTTTCGAAAGCATGGCTGCAGACGATCCCGACATGATGCTTTGGTTGGGAGACAACATCTACTTGCGCGAAGTCGATTTCCAGTCCTACAGTGGGTTCCTGCATCGTTACACGCATACGCGCAGCACACCTGAAATGGCCAATTTGCTCAAAGCGTGCCCCAATTACGCCATCTGGGACGACCACGATTTTGGCCCCAACGACAGCGATGGAAGTTGGGTGCATGCCGACTGGTCGCGCGAGTCGTTCAAGGCGTTTTGGAGCAACCCCAGTTACGGTCTTCCGGAAGCACCAAGGTGCATTTCGACGGCGTTCAGATTCGTGGACATGGAGTTCTTCCTGCTGGACAACCGGACGTACCGCGTGAATCACTACAACAAGACCAACGAACCTCAGGTGCTAGGCCAAGACCAAATTGATTGGTTGATTCAAGCGTTGAGGAAGTCACGTGCACCGTACAAGTTTGTGGTCGTGGGAGGCCAAGTCCTGAGCGATGCCGCGGTGTACGAGAACGTGGCACAATTCCCTTCCGAGCGCCAGCAAATCTTGTCACGACTCGAGGCGGAGGACATCCGAGGCGTTGTGTTTTTGTCCGGGGATCGTCACACCACCGAACTTTCAGAGTTGACGTTGGCCAACGGTCGAAAGGTCTATGACTTGACTGTGAGCCCCCTGACTTCAGGGCCAGGCCATGCGCGTGATGAGCCCAACACCTTGCGGGTGGAAGGAACGTACGTGGAGCAGCGAAACTACGCGGTGCTTTCGTTTGACGGACCGAGGAAGGATCGTACGTGCACCGTTGAAGTGAAAGGAACGGATGGAACGTCCCTGTGGAAGCGTGACCTCGACTGATGAGCCTTCACAGCCGCACAGATTACACACGAGGCCAACTCGATGCGGCCCAGGTTCAAGGTGACCCTTGGTCCCTTTTGCAGCGTTGGGTGAAAGAGGCTGTGGATGCGGGGATTCATGACCCAACGGCCTTCACCTTGTCCACGCTTGATGAGCGGGGCTTCCCGCACGGACGAGTGGTGCTTCTGCGTGACACAAGGGATGGAGAATTGGTGTTCTTCACGAATTACCAAAGCGAGAAGGGGCGTGATTTGGAGCGCATTCATAAAGGGGGCGCCACGTTTTTCTGGCCCCACGCAGAACGACAAATCCGCGTCCGTGGAACGGTGAAGCGCGTTCCGGAGTCGGAGTCGGATGCCTATTTCGCGTCTCGACCGCGCGGAAGTCAATTGGGAGCTTGGTCGTCAGACCAAAGCGAGCGGGTCGAATCCAGGTCCGACTTGGACGCTTCTTACGAACGGCAAGAGGTTCGCTTCAGCGATCAAGAGCAGGTGACACGTCCTCAGCATTGGGGTGGCTATGCCTTAGTGCCGGTGGAGATTGAATTCTGGCAAGGCCGCGCGTCCCGCATGCACGATCGCATCCGTTGCATTCGTGATGAGCACGGGGGATGGAGCATCTCGAGGCTTCAGCCCTGAATTCAGTCGTCCACGCGCAACACCAAACCTTTCAGGTAAGATCCTTCCGGGTGGAACACGTTGACGGGGTGGTCGGGGGGCTGATGCAACCGGTGCAGGATGCGGACGGTTCGACCTGCCTGGATGGCTGCCGCGACGAGGGTGTTGGTGAACAAAGCATCATCCACGGCTTGGCTGCACGAAAACGTGAAGAGCAAGGAACCTGGCTTCATTCCTTGCAAAGCCCTCAAGTTGATCCGCTTGTATCCCTGAACGGCCGCGTGCCGAGCTGACGCCCTTTTCGCGAAGGCCGGGGGGTCCAGCACCACGATGTCGTAATCGCTCAATTGATCCGCTTTCAGAAATTCGAGGGCGTCGGCTGCGATGCTCTTGTGCTGCTCCGGAGGAAAGGCATTGAGAGCCACGTTTTCTTCGCAGACGTCAAGTGCGCGCTGGGAACTGTCAAGGCTGTGCACTTCCAAGGCTCCCGCTTTCATGGCGTAGATGCTGAATCCGCCCGTGTAGCTGAACACATTCAGAACTTTCTTGCCTTGGGAGAGGCTGCCTAACAGCGCACGATTCTCTCGCTGGTCCAAGAAGAATCCGGTCTTCTGTCCTTTTTCCCAATCAATCAAGAATCGGTGGCCGTGCTCGGTGGCGAAATGCCCTTCAGGGGCATGCCCCCAGGCCCATCCATCTTCGCTGGCCTCACCGCCGTTCTTGACGAGGGTCTTGGTACTTTTGTCGTAGATGCCTTTCAATGCTGGACCCAGGGCAGCTTGGAAAGCTTCTGAGAGGATGGGAAGCGCGCGGTGCATGCCAGGTGTGTGGCATTGCAGAACAAGCACGCCGTTGTAGAAATCAGCAATCAACCCAGGCATGCCGTCTCCTTCAGCATGGACCATACGGCACGCGTTTTGGTCTTCAGATTGAAAGAGGTTCAGGTCACGTCGCACTTGCACCGCGCTCGCGATTTGACGCATCCACCATTCTTTATTGGGGCAAGACTCGTCGAAGGACATCATCCGAACCGCAATGCTTGCGCTCGGTGCATAGTGGCCCCAGCCGAGGATGGCGCCTTTGTTGGCGCACACACGAACCCAATCTCCAGCTTGGGGGTTTCCTTGAATATGCTTGATGCCGCCGCTGAACACCCAAGGGTGTTTGCGACGAATGCTCTCGTCTCTCTTGGGCTTAAGGGTGACCGTGGCCAAAGATGGGGGTGGGGTGGAGTCCATGGCGCAAAACTACGCGTTCGGTCGCTCGTCGGACCACTTCACGCTCGTTCCGTTGGCCACAACTCGCCCCTCGCGGTACCAACGAGCGAGCACATTTCGCGCGGGGGTCCGATGCCCTGCTGGGAGCGCGAGCAATTTGCGCTCAACGAGGATTGGTCCCTCGTCGAGCCAACCCGTCCATGCCTTCTCCCATGTGTCCGTGGATTGTGAACAGAGGTCGCACACTCCGCAAGCATGCCCATCGAATTCACCAAAGGCTTGTTCCAAGATTTGAGCTCGACAAGCTGTTTCCTCGCCGAAGGCATAGCTCTGCACCATGTCCAATTTCTCCAACAAGAGTTTCAACCTGCTTCGATCCACTGTGACGTTGGCCGTGGCCCTTCGTGGTTGCATCCATTGAAGCGTGGGCGACGCCGGACTTGGGTGCCAGTCCAACCTTCCTTGCGCATCCAAGGATTCCAAGGCCAGGACCAAGTCTTCAGACGTCCAAACGTCTCCATAAGCCTTGTCCAGGGCATCACATAGGCCTTTGACGGACACTTGGAGGTCAACCGACGAGGCATGCCGTTCCAACCACATCATCAGGTGAAGTGATTTGGGATCCGCATGCGATGCTGTCCCTTGCTGCAACCAGCGAAGCTTACCTGCTTGCCCCGCTTTCAAAGGAGGGTCTTTCAATTCGAAGTGCCCAGCCAACGCCAACAAACGCAGCGCAGGAATCCATTGATGCGCGTTCACAACGAGTGGGGTCTCCGGTTTTTCGCCGAGAGTGGCGTAGGATGCGTTGGCAGCCCATTGGTAGGCTAGCCTGACTTTGTCGAGGTCGGGGAACTGCTTCGACATGCGGTCTGCGAGAATGGAGAAATCTTTTTCCTCTGCGTACAAGACACATTCACTCGATGCGCCATCGCGACCTGCTCGTCCTGCCTCCTGAACGTATGCCTCCAATTGAGGAGAAGGCCCCGCGTGAAACACCCAACGGACATGAGGCGCATCGATTCCCATGCCAAAGGCGCTGGTGCATGTCAACACTTGCAGTTTTCCGTCCATCCACATGCGTTGACGTCGTTGTTTCTCGCGTGCAGGGAGTCCTGCATGGTAGGAGGCGGCTTGAACTTTGGCTCCTTGTAGCCGTTGTGCCCAACGTTCGCTTTCGTGCCTGGACTGGACGTAGATGAGGCCTTGGTCTCGTCGTTGAAGAACGTCGTGGAGCAGGGTGGCGTCTCGGTCTCCCCACGTTGACACGGAAAACCTCAAGTTAGGTCGACGCATGGAGGACCGATGGGTAACCACGCCGTCAGGCATTTGCTTAGCCACATCCTCGAGCACTTCCGCGGTGGCCGTTGCCGTGTAGGCGCCCCAAACCGCGTTGGGGAAGATCGATTGAAGGTCGAGGATGTGTTTGAAAGCGGGGCGAAAGTCGTGCCCCCACTGCGAGATGCAGTGAGCCTCATCCACAACCACCGTCGTCACATCCCAATGCTCGCACCGTGCCAGAAACATGGGGTGCTTCAGGCGCTCTGGCGAGAGGTACAAGAATTGGGTTTTTCCGAATCGAACGTTGTCCAGGACACGGTCGCCGCTGTTTCCGACCCAGGCTTCCGCTCGAATTCCCTTGCGCCTCAATGCTTCGCATTGATCCTCCATCAACGCGATGAGGGGGGTCACAACAAGGCAAAGCCCTCCTCGCGCCAGCGCCGGCAGCTGGAAGCACAGGCTTTTGCCGCCACCCGTTGGCAACAGGGCAAGCGTGTGCCGCCCCGCATGCAAATCGAGCACGGGCCCCGTTTGGTGAGCACGCAACCGCTCAAAACCCCAGTGCTTCTGGAGGAGGGAACGGAGTTCCTCAGGGACGACGGATGAAGATTCTTGCGGAGTCATGCGGTGGTCACGAATGGGTTGCCGAATTTTGGCCCTCAATCGACAGAACAAAAGTGATGCGGAACCTTGTAGCAGGAAACTGGAAGAGCAACAAATTGATGGGTGAGGCTCTGGAATGGATGAACGGCATGGGACCTTGGTTGGCCCAAAACCACGGAGTTCGTGTGATGGCCGCGGTGCCTGCGCCGTATTTGGCGGTTTGCGCTGAAAAGGCACCCGAGGGGTTGGAGGTTCTTGCCCAAAACGTGAGTGCCGAGGGTTTTGGAGCTCACACAGGCGAATTCACTGCGGAGATGCTCAAATCGTGCGGGGTGGCCGGAGCACTCGTGGGGCACAGCGAGCGCCGTGCTCGCTTTAGCGACACCGATGCGGCCGTGGCGGCCAAGGTGGATGCGTTGCTCGATGCCGGATTGGTGGTCGTGTTTTGTTGCGGCGAGACCCTGCAAGAACGGGAAAGTGGAAGGGCAGAAGACGTGGTGCTTCAGCAGCTTCAATCGGGAGTTTTGCGATTGGGTGCAGAACGGATGGACCGCGTGGTGGTGGCCTACGAACCGGTTTGGGCCATTGGCACGGGGAAAACAGCGACGTCTGGACAGGCGCAAGAAATGCATGCTTGCATCCGCAAATGGCTCGATGAGGCTTTTGGAGCCGAAGTCGCTCAACGCGTGCCCTTGCTGTACGGCGGGTCGTGCAAGGCGAGCAATGCTGCAGAGCTGTTCTCCCAAACGGACATCGACGGGGGGCTGATTGGCGGCGCATCGCTCGACCCGCATGATTTTCAAGGGGTATTGGAGGGGCATCCCGGACTGAATCGGTAAGCGTTGGTGAAGGAATTTCATACGTGGGACATCGCATTAGATCCCGTGCTTCCAGCACGTGAGGTGGCGGTGGCGTACCTGAACGAGTGCGGGTTTTCCATGTTTGAACCCCACGATCACGGTGTGCTTGCGCACGGCGAGGTGGGTGAAGTCCAAACCGACGAGGCCGAAGCTTGCCTCGAGACCATTCGAGCTTTCGCCACCGTGACGTGCGAGAAACGAATTGTGGCGCAAGAGAATTGGAACGCGCAATGGGAATCGGAATACCCGCAGGTTGTGGTAGAAGACGACGAGGGCCGAGCCTTGTGCACCATTCGAGCTCCGTTTCACGTGGCGCCCTCATCGGGCCTCGACGTGGTGGTCGCGCCACAGATGAGTTTTGGGACCGGTCACCACGCGACGACGTACCTGATGACGCGCACGCTCATGGCCTTGGACGTCAAAGGCAAGCCTGTGTTGGACATGGGCTGCGGCACCGGCGTGCTGGCCCTGGTGGCGGCGTTGCAAGGTGCCAGCTCCGTCTTGGGCATCGACATTGAAGCGGACGCCGTGGCCAATTCCATGGACAACGTGGCCTTGAACCCGGGACTCGGGAAGGGCAAAGGCAACCTGGAATTCCGTCAAGGCGATGGGAGTGCGTTGGACGAGGTGCCTGATGAAGCGTGGGAGGTGATTTGCGCCAACATTCACAAAAACGTCTTGACGGCGGACATGAACCGATACGCTCGAACGTTGTCCCAAGGTGGATCCTTGTTGCTTAGCGGATTTTTTGAAGGCGACGTGCGCGACCTTCAAAAGGTTGTGGAACGCCACGGCTTGCGCGTGTTGGCCGTGGACCATCGAGAGGGGTGGGCGTGCATGCATTGTGGGAAACCTTCCGCCTGACTCTGCCCCAAACCCTGTCCCCCAATTCTACCTTCACCCCATGAAGATTCGCTTGGTGTGGCTTGCCTTGGCCGTGGCATGCCTTTGGCCTGTCGTCGTTTGTGCCCAGTCAAACGACTCCTCCCCGGAGAACACCTCCGCGTTTTTGAAAGACATGGAGCGAAAGGCGTCCGAAGTCAACTCCGACGACGCCAAATGGGTGCGGCGTGATTTTTCGTACGCCTTTGAGGACGAGGCCGTTGGCGAAGACCGCCGACAGCAGCTGATCCAAGTCGTGCGTGCACTCGAAGAGAACCGTACCAAATTCAGCGTCGCCGTGCTCGGTTACATGCGAGGTGCCCGCATCTTGCTTCAAAGAAAGGATTGGAAGGCTTGGGCCGATTGGCACACGCAAATCGACTATTTCCTGACGCACCCTAAAGAGCGCAAGGAGTCGGAGTCCTTCCTTGAATTGGCCGAAGGGTTGTTTTCGCAAGGGTTGTTGTATCAATCCACCAGCGCAACGTGGTAT
Source organism: Bacteroidota bacterium (assembly GCA_027621555.1). GTDB lineage: Bacteria > Bacteroidota > Bacteroidia > Flavobacteriales_D > Sanyastnellaceae > UBA11663. The sequence goes on from JAQCBJ010000002.1 coordinate 89,160, forward strand.
TTCAGAGGGGGACAGATCGGGTTGGGAACAGATGCCCAAGGCATGCCGGTGTGGGACTGTTCCATGGGGACACTCGTCTGTTTGTCCAAAGGGGACAGCGCCCGCGTTCGGGAGGTATCAGGACAACACCGTCCTCTCGAAGAGCGATTCTACGGAGCCTCCGGAAAGGTGGAGTGGGAGCGCACGACCAACGAAGGCGAACTCTCCGCGGAATTGGGGTTGTTTGAAGTTCGGGTGAAGGGAAGTTCCTTCTCCACGGAACAGGCGCGGCTCCGCAGCACCTTGTTTGACCTCCCGCTCGAAGGCGTCCTGATTTTCAAGGTTCAGGGAGAGGACAAGATCCAACAGCGGACGTACCCACGCTTTGAGTCTCGTACCGGGCGCGTGGTGTTGGAAGACGTCTTCCCTGGAGTGTCCTTTGAGGGGGGACTGCAGGTTCGAGGCTCCAAGCTGGCGGGGACAGGGTCGGACAACCAATGGGCCAAGCTGTCCATCATGAACCACGACACGTTGTTCATCCAGTGCTGGTCGGATCAGGTCTTGTTCTCAGACAATTCGATCGACGCGACGCATGCGAGGTTGTCGTTGTTGTTTGGGGAAGACAGCATCTACCACCCGGACATCAAGGTCAAATACCTCGACGAACAAAAGCTCTTTCGGGCCACGCGCCAAACCGAAGGCGTGGGGCAACAACCCTTCATCGACACCTACCACGCCATTGAAATGGAGGTGGAGGCGGTAGAGTGGGAGCTCAACAGCCCCTCGGTGGTGTTTCGCAGGTTGACCAGCGACCGTCCGGAACCTGCCGCATTCCGGAGCTTGGATTGCTTTGAATTGGACGTCTACGACCAAATGATGGGAATCGACCCCATTCACCCGCTCGCCGAGCTCGCCACGTACATGGCGCGACGTGGCGTGACGTCGTTCTATTCCGAAGAATATGCGGATTTCTTGGGCCTGCAGGAAGAGCAAGCCCGCATGCTTCTGATCGGTTTGACCAATTCAGGTTACGTGGATTTGGACGTGGCCACCCACTTTTGTGAAGTCAAGCCTCGCGCTGAAAGGCACATCAAGGCCCGAAAGGGGGTCATCGACTACGACGTTTTGGCGTTTTACTCGAATCCCAACCAAAGCTCCACCAACGCCGTCCTCAGCCTGAACAACCGAAGGCTTGAGCTCAAGGGCATTGGTCGCTTTGGGGTGAGTGAGGCTCAGGATGTGAAGATCATTCCCGACGGCGGGGAGTTGGCCCTTGGCAAAAACCGAAGTTTTGAATTCAACGGGGTGATTCAAGCCGGGAAATTCGAATTGCGCGGCGCGGAGTTTGCCTTTGACTACGACGCGTTTAAACTCGACGTGCGCCAAGCGGAATCCCTTCGAATTTTGGTGGAAATCGACGGGGAATTCGATGCGTACGGCCAAAAGATGCGGTGGATGGCGAGCACCATTGAAGAAATCACCGGAACCTTGGAAATCGACCACCCCAACAACAAGTCGGGGTGGAAGAGCGACCGGTACACCCAATACCCGATCCTTACAAGCCGGGAGGTGTCGCACGTCTACTACGACGCCGGATACATTTGCGGCGGAGCGTATCACCGCGACGATTTCAACTACGCGGTGGATCCGTTTGTCATTGACAGCCTGGACAACTTCAAGAAGGAAGATCTGATTTTTGAAGGGGAGTTGCTGGCAGGGGGCATCGTGCCAGACCTCGTCGAACCTCTGCGCTTGATGGAGGACTACAGCCTTGGTTTCACCCGCAAAACACCACCTCAGGGCTACCCGCTTTACGAAGGGCTGGGCACCGTGACGGGCGATTTGACGCTCAACCTTGGGGGATTGCACGGTCCGGGTTCCATCGACTTTTTGACGTCGCACCTGGAAGGGGAAGACAACACGCTCGTCCCGGATTCGGCGTACGGACGCACCACCTTGTACGACAACGTGGCTCGAACGGGATCCATCCCGCTGGTGAGCGCAAGTGTGGCGGACTTTGGGCTCCAATCTTACGGCAAGCGGCTCTACGTTCGTTCCACCCCGCTGGACTCACTGCAGTTCTTCGGCGAGGACGTTTACTTGAAAGGTGAATTGGAATTGACTGAGCCCAAAATGACCGGCCGTGGAACCTTCATGTTCGAACGCGCTGAATTGGCCTCCCAAGATTTCCTGATGAAGGAACGGACCATTGATGCGGACGTGGCGGCCTTCGAGCTTCAAGGGTCGGACCTCAACGAGGTGGCGTTTGGCACGGACAACGTGTCGGCTCACGTGGATTTTGACCTGCGTCGCGGGGACTTCAAGGCGCACGACGGAGCCACGCTCATCGACTTGCCGGCCATTCGTTACCAATGCCTGATGGACGAGTTTTCGTGGTTCATGGACGAGGAAAGGCTCGACTTGATGAACACGTTGATCGACCCTTCAGCAATGACGTTCCAGGAGTTGGCCGACCGCGACCAGAGCAACTTTTTCTCCCTTCATGCGGATCAAGACGACCTCCATTTCCTTAGCCCACGCGCCACCTACAAGGTCGATGAGGCGTACGTGAAGTGCGAAGAAGTGAAGTCCATCGCCGTTGCGGACGCCGAAATCAAGCCCGGAGATGGCGTGCTTGTGGTTCGTCGAGACGCCCTCATGGACCCCCTTCAGGGTGCGGAGATTTTTGCCAACGACGTGACGCGCTACCACCGTTTGTACGACGCCAACGTCCAAATCAACGGCCGACTTGATTACGAAGGGGCGGCCAGCAAAACGTACGTTGATGCGCAAGGGATTGAGTGGCCCATTCGCCTGAATGAGTTGGCGGTGGACACCGCGTACCGCACGTACGGCCACGGTTTGATCCGCAGCGGCGAAGACTTCTTCTTGAGTCCTCAGTTCGCTTACCAAGGGCGCGTTCACCTCGAGGCGGGGCGGAAGGATTTGGAGTTTGAGGGCGGAGCCCAAATGCAATTCGAGTGCGACGACTACCCCAACGAATGGGTGGAATTCAAGGGGGTCATCAATCCCCAAGACGTGGCCATCCCCATTGACTCCATGGTCACCGAATTGGGGAAATCCCACCTCGGCGTGGGGTGGACGTTCAACGACGGCGGCATCAAGTCCATGTACCCGACGTTCTTCACCAAGAAACCCGTGCGTTCCGACGTGTCCTTCTTTGTTCCGCGTGGCTTTTTGCGGTACGACAAGCGCAAGGACCGGTACGTCGTCTGCGCGGACGAGAAATTGAAGAATCCGTTGCTCCCTGGAAACTTGACCCAGCTCTCCCGCGGCGGGTGCGATTTGTACCAACAAGGAAGGGCGTCGTTTCCCTTGTTGGACAAGCATCTTTTCAGCCAAACCTACATCGGCGACATCAGCACATCCTCGGACCAAATGGTCATGCGCGGAGGGATGATCGTGGACATGCCGATGCCTGAGCCGGTGTTGAAGTACCTCAACGAAGTCATTGATGCGTCGGACCGTGCAAGTGGCGCTTCGTATTCCATCACCAACTACGAGACCATGCTTAATGAAATGGTCGGGGTCGATGCCGCGGCGCCGTTGTTGAATGAATTGTCCATCCTTGACCAATACAAAAAGGATGTTCCCAAGGAGGTGCGCCATACCCTCGTGCTTCACGGCATGGAATGGCGCTACGACAACTACGACGATGTATGGGTGAGCGAGGGTGAGGTGGGGTTGGCGACGATGGGGGAACACAACGTCTGGCGCAGCATGGCCGGAAAGGTGGCCATCGACCGGGAGAAGAACAGGTTCATCCTTTACCTGCATTTTGGCGCGAAGCAGTGGTATTACTTCGAGTGGAAGGCTTCGGCTGGATTGATGACCGTGCAAGCGAAAGAACAAAGGGAGGAAGGCCAGCAAACTCTTGAGCTGTTGCTCTCGGAATTGAAGGACTCTGAGAAGGAAATCAAAGAAGGAGCCAAGCGATTCAAGGTGCAGTGGATTCCGGGCACAGGCGTCCGATCAGATTTCACAGATACGTACCGCGAATTCGACGAATGACCGTGAATTGACGTAGCCCCCTTGGTCGCCGGACGGCCTCACGTTACCTTGGGAGGCATGGAGCAACACCCTGCCTACCCACGATTGTTTGAGCCGCTGGATTTGGGCTTCACGACGTTGCCCAACCGCGTGCTGATGGGCAGCATGCACACGGGGTTGGAGGAGGAAAAGGGCGGGATGGAGAAAATGGCTCGGTTTTACGCCGAGCGTGCGGCCGGCGAGGCCGGATTGATTGTGACCGGAGGGATTTCCCCCAACTTCGAAGGGGTCGTCGCTTGGGGCGGTTCGCGCATGTCTTCCCGTCGCCACGCCAAACGTCACAAGCCCATCACGGATGCTGTCCACGCCGAAGGGGGGCGCATCGCCATGCAGATTTTGCACGCCGGGCGATACGCGTACACCCCTTTGTGCGTGGCTCCGAGCGCACTTCAATCGCCGATTTCGAGGTTCAAACCACGTGCGTTGACGTCGCGAGGTGTGGAGCGAACGATTCTGGCCTTTGTTCGCTCGGCCTTGCTCGCTCGAGAAGCTGGATACGACGGGGTGGAAATCATGGGTTCTGAGGGGTACTTGATCAACCAGTTCGTTGTGGCGGACACCAACCTGCGGACCGACAAATGGGGCGGTGATTTTGAACGACGTTGCCGTTTCCCTGAAGAGATTCTTGCCCGAATTCGAGAGGCCGTCGGTCCGGATTTCATGATCATGTACCGCCTAAGCATGTTGGATTTGGTGGCCGGAGGCTCAAATTGGGAAGAAGTGCAGCGTTTGGCCCAAATCGCCGAGAGCGCCGGTGCCAACTTGATCAATACTGGCATCGGGTGGCACGAAGCGCGAATCCCCACCATCGCCACCATGGTGCCTCGTGGTGGGTTCCGATTCGTCACCAAGAAGCTGATGGGGTCGGTCAACGTACCACTCATCACAACCAACCGATTCAACGATCCCGCCACGTGTGAACAGGCTTTGGCGGAGGGTTGCGCAGACATGGTGAGCATGGCGCGTCCGTTCTTGGCCGATCCGTACTTGGTCAAAAAGGCCCGGCTGTCAAGGTCAGAAGACATCAACACCTGCATTGGGTGCAACCAAGCATGTTTGGATCACGTGTTCAAACAAAAGGTCGCCTCGTGCTTGGTCAACCCCCGAGCATGCCACGAAAGTGAATTTGGAGCTTCTGTGCGGCCGGAGCCTCAACAAGATGGCAACGCGCGAGGTGGGCAGTCTGGACATCAACTCCAAGGGAAACGCGTGGCGGTCGTTGGTGGTGGCCCCGCTGGAATGAGCGCCGCCTTGGAGCGTGCGAGGTTGGGCGCTTCGGTGGTGTTGTTTGAATCCCAAGCCGAACTTGGTGGCCAATTCCTGATGGCCCAAAAAATCCCCGGCAAGACCGAATTTCAAGAGACCATCCGCTATTTCAAAACGCAGCTGGAACACCTTGGTGTGGACATCCGGTTGTCGACGCAGGCGGATTCTGATCTCGTTGCGGAGTTTGACGAGGTGGTCCTGGCCACTGGGGTGCGACCAAGAGCACTCGACGTTCCCGGAGCGGATCGCCCGGAGGTCGTGAGCTACGTGGATGTGCTTCAAGGCCGTGTTGAGGTAGGCCGCCGCGTGGCCATTGTCGGTGCGGGTGGAATTGGGTTTGATGTGGCCGATTTCCTCACGCACGATTCGGACGACGCTGGATTTCTGTCATCGTGGGGTGTGGACAGCCACTTGTCAAGCCGAGGCGGATTGGGGGAGCCCCAACGAAAATCCAGCCTTCGAGAAGTGGTCATGTACCAGAGGCAGTCGGGAAAAATGGGAAAGGGGCTTGGAAAGACCACGGGATGGATTCATCGGACCACGTTAAAGCAACGCGGTGTCAAGCAAATGACAGGCGTGTCGTACAGTCACATCGATGACCAAGGGTTTCACGTCGTCTTGGAAGACGGCACTATGCACGTGCATGCCGTCGACCACGTCGTGGTGTGCGCGGGTCAATTGCCCCATCGGCCAACGGATTTGACCCACCCCAATGCGGTCGTCGTGGGTGGTGCCAGAGATGCCCGAGGGTTGGATGCGCAGAGAGCAATCCTCGATGGAATGGTGAAAAGTTGAGGTAGGGCGCAGCAGTCCGAAGCCTATTTTTGGTCCATGCACTTGGCCATTCGTTGGATGTGGGTTGCCCTGGCTTTGGGATTGTTCCAAGGCCAAATCAAGGGTCAGCAAGGAGAAATTCAATTCACCTTGAATCCGGATGCAGTGGACATTCATCGCGTCTTTGTTTTACCTGGCACTTCTTCGCCTTGCCGGGGGGACGAATTGTCTGCGGAATTGGTGGCGCAATACGCGGAGGTCAAGCTGCTTTCGCACTACAACATTTTGGAACGGAAGTACTTGGATATGGTGCTCAAAGAGCAACAGCTGGGGATGAGCGGTCTGGTCTATGAGTCCGAAGCCGTGGAGGCGGGGTGTTTGCAAGGTTCGGAAGGCATCGTGTTCTGCGAGGTAGGGTGTTTGGTGAACCAATCGATGGTCAAACTGAAGCTCATTGATTGCAAGGAATCGGCTCAACAGTGGAATGCCTTGTCCATTGGCGCGGATTTGAGGTCGCTGTTTGGGGAAGTTAGCTTGGGCATTGAAACTGGAGAATCTCGAGCGACTACCGTTGATCTGCAGCCCGCGGCGGGGAGTTCGGCCTCAGCTTTGGATGACGAAAGCCGAACCGAAATTGTTCCCAATTCCGGTGCTGGTGGAGATTCTGACGGAGACGGCATCGCCGATTCTGAAGACCTGTGTTCGGTGGTTGAGGCATGCAATTACCTCGCCGTCCCCTCGGCTCCTTGTCGGTACCTCGATGTGGTTGGCGTTTGTGGTGGCGTATGTTCGGCGGATGAAGACGGAGATGGGCTGTGCGATGTCATCGACGACTGCGTCGGCGAGTACGACGCCTGCGGCCGATGCAACGGGCCTGGCGCTGTTTACGAATGCGGTTGCAATTCGATTGAACCTGGGAAGTGCAATTGCCTCGGAGAGGAATTGGATGCGATTGGGAAATGTGGTGGGACATGTGAACGGGACGACGACGGCGATGGCGTGTGCGACGATCAAGACGCATGCGTGGGAAGCTTGGACGAATGTGGGGTGTGCAACGGACCCGGTCCAGTGTACGAATGTGGCTGCGCGGGAGTCCCGCAAGGGGATTGCGATTGCGAGGGTCGCGTTGTGGATGCCCTTGGCGATTGCGGTGGGAGCTGTT
>JAQCBJ010000103.1 GCA_027621555.1 Bacteroidota bacterium
ATCATCAAGTGGACCCAGCAGGACAGAAGCCGAACACCCTCAACCCCGATTTGGTCAAGTAGGCTTTACAATACCAGCCAAGATGTCAAGCCCGCTTTCCAATGGGACCGTCAAAATTGACTTTTTCAGTTGATTCAGGATGCACGAAAGCCATCGATCGTGCCGAAAAAAAATGTAAGAAAAAGAAGGGCGGCTGATTCCAAATCAACCACCCTCTCGTTCAACCTACAACGTTGTCAATTCCTTTGGAGGATTATCCTCGATCGGTATCGTCAGCTTCTTCAGGACGGTCTTCGTCGCCATCCTCTTCAGAACCGTCATCCGGACGGTCATCGTCGCCATCGTCAGGGCGATCTCCATCTTCGGAACCATCATCCGGACGCTCTCCCAATGGCCTTCCGTCGAGGTCAAAATACATGTAGCTCTCGCGACGGTCATCGGAGAAGTCACCTTCAAAGCCTTCATCCGGACGTTCTCCTTCAGTCATTTGTGCCTCATAACCGAGTTCGGAAGCAACGAGCGTCCTTGCGTTGTAGTAGTCCGCAAACTGCTCACTTAAGACCGCGTTCGCTGAACCAGGCAACTGAGTGGCATCTACTTCTTGCTTGGACGCTTTTTGAATGGCATGAATGAGCTCAGTGTCAGACATCATCGCATCCTTGGTGCAGGAAGTAAGTGCGACAAGTCCAGAGACAAGCAAAATGCCTAAAAATTTAATTTTCATGAGATTTTGTTTTAATTGATTAAATAGGTTGAACTCTTTTATTAAGAGCAATCAAGCACCAAAAGGTTGGGTCGAAGACGAAAATGTTACAGTCGATGCTGAACCCCCAATGCCAAACCAATGCTCCATGGTCGGATGACCCACTCTTGGGTGCGATTCAGGTTCCCCAACGAATGACTCCAATTCGGCAGGAACAACAAAGAGGTGCCATTTCTGAGGCCATACCAAACCCCAAATCCACCCGTAAATCGAAGTCCAAACGTGTTGACATCATGGTAATCATCAAAACGCACAACGGCCTCAAGTTGATCCCGCGACCCCACTTCAATCTGAGACCGATCGCGGACAACAAGGGTCGCACTTAAACCTGCATCGGCGAGCCATTTGATTTTTTGACTCCCTCGAGTGTACCTGACAGTCAGCGGAATGCTCAAGAACCCGAATTCCTGCTCTTCTCGGAACGAGATCAATGAATAATCGTCAGGGTTGTCGGGGTCTCCCCCTGGGCGCATGAATTCCGAAAAGTCCACGTTTTCAGAACTCACGGTATTGAGAGAGCTGTACACCGTGATGGACTCACTTGAACCATCCATCAAAACATTTGGAAATGCGTCGACACTTATGCTCGGCAATTCCAATTTCTGACTCAATTGACTGTACCCAAGTCCAAAATTGATTGACCAGTTTTCATCGAATTGATACGATGCACTCAAGCTTCCAGCAAAATGCAATCTGCTTTTTTGATTGTCGTAAACATCCCCATACCTCGATTGACTCAGATTACTCAACAACGTGCGATGCGAAAATGCAGGCGCACACAGAGCGACCACACTCCAAACCCGTTCATTCGCTCCGGAGGTTGGCTCGTTCGAATTCAACACATCCAATCCTGGAATGCTATCGCTTTCTGTGGCAGGTGGGTACACACTTACTTCATTTGCCATATCTGCGTGTTGATTCGACTCCACTTCACCCTGCTTGTCCTGCACCTCCCTAGACCAAGTCATGGGTTCTTGGGTTCCTGTCGTACCACCGCTTGAATCGACACCCCCCACGGCAGTTGGAATGTCTATCTCCTGTTTTTCTCGACTGTCGGGAGCTGCCGCGGCGTGATGACCAAAATTCGTCACATCAATGTCAGAGTCATCGTTGTGCGCCGAATCAAATGGAGCTTGGACGACATCCCCATTCGGTGTGTCCGATGATTCATCGGTCGTCAATTCATTCCGACGGGTGGAATCTTTATCCGGCAGAGCGAAGGTGGGTTGGGCAATCTCTTGGCTTGTTTCTGCAGACTCGTTGATTGCCTTCTCAAAAGCCGCAACGTCCTTCGCCATGGGAATGTTGTTATCCTTTTGAGAAACCAGTTCGGCGACGTCTGTCTTCAATGCGTCTTCTGCATCCTTGGCCGAGTTTGACATTTCTGTGTTTCGAGCAGCCCTGTCATTCTCCGCCTTCTCTCGAGGATAGGTTGGAATCGACGATGCACTTCCCGTTTCTGCAACGTTGTCTGCTTCGGAAGGGATTTCGATGGGTTGTTCAACATCAAAAGGCACATTCCTCCAATGTTGAACCATGCCCACTATTGCAATCATGAAAAGTATCCCTAGTCCTGAAAGAATGGCTCGATGTTTAAGAAAGAAATTGGCTTTGGTGGTTGTCTGGGGGTGGTTGACCATGCTGCCCAGAGCTTCTGGCACTGTGGACTCATGACCACGCAAGCCATCTTGGAGAACCTCATCAAATTCAGACGCCTCCGCCTCCGCCTTCGCCAGACCAGCATTCACCTTGTCCCACAGGTCCGCTGGCGGCGTCAACTCATGGCTGCCACAACGCTCTTTGAGCTGTTTGTCAAATGCCTTATGCTCTGATCCCTTATTCATCGCTGGTGACAGGTTTAGAGGGGATTGACAGCTTGGCCAACTTTTGTTTCAGAATCTTCCTTGCATCGTGCAACTGCGATTTGGAGGTTCCGGTGGAAATCTGCAACTCGGCTGCGATTTCCTTGTGCGAGAACCCCTCGATCACATACATGTTGAACACAGTTCGGCACCCCTCTGGCAACTCTTGGATCAACCCTATGATCTCTTGGGTGCTAATGTTTGAGAGCGCGGCATTCCAGTTCACAGGTTGATTGATCGGATGAGCCTTCAATTCCTCCAGGAAAATTGTCTTGCTCGTCTTTTTGCAATGCTCTATGCCTGCATTGACAAAAATTCTTTTGATCCACCCACTAAGCGCTTCCACATTCTTCAGTTGACCGATGTTCTTGTACACACGGTAAAAGCCATCCTGAAAAATGTCTCTGGCTCCTTCCTTGTCATTGGCATATCGCATACAAACACTGAACATCTGTGCAGAATATTTATCGTAAAGAACCCTCCTGGCTTCAGGATCCAGCGCGATGCAGCCTGAGACTAAAGTTTCATTGGTCCATTCGTCGATTTGTCTCATGCCAATTGCATTAGGACTGTGCATTAGGACTGTACAGACCCGAAAAGGTTGGGTTGGATTGAAAGAGATTGCAATCACAACCACTGGCCTGCTCCTGTTCGAAGCCTCCAGTGCGCAGACTGACAATGCCGGCCCAACCATTCTTTTCGATGTCCCACGAACGACAGCTGCGTTGCGATTATTGCATCAATCCATCTCCCACTGATGCCACCGACCAACCAATTGGTGGAGCCGGGGGGATTAAGGTACCCCCTAAAATCCTCAGTATTGGCGGGGCTTTCAAGGCCTCCGGGCCAAGGCGCACCTTTTGGCACACCTGTGAATTGTTAACAAGGACTTCCCTCAAACGCCTCGCTCAGTAGATGCCAAAGAAGTATTCCCGCCAACCGTCCACCGCTCGAATCTTTGCATATTCAGCGCCCTCAAACTGCAACTCCACCAGCAGCTCTGTGCTGGCATCCTGCATCATCTTCATGTCCATGAAATTTTGGGGATTGCCACAATTCCTGGTCATGAACTCGAGGGTGTAGGCATTGCGATAGCTGAACATGTCATTCATGGCCATGTAAAGCCAGCCCGCATATTGATCCGTGCGCATGCCCATGTCCTCATCTCGCTTGCGATTTAGAAACATTAAAGCCGCCTCATTCATGTCCCCAATCAGTTTGCACATGTGCGCTTTGCGGGCTTGTTTGATTTCTCGCTTCTTGGTCAATCCCGCTGTGCCATCATTGAAGGTTTGGGCAGAGGTTGCAAGCGTGCAGAGGGTCAAGGTCAGAACGGTGAAAATGTGCGCTTTCATGTTGCCGAAGGTAACCATCTGAGCACCCCATCCATGTCATCTTGCTGCTGTGAATCAATCACAGAAGCCAATCAGGAAGACCGCACTGGGCTCCTGGCTGAAAGGCAAAGCACCTCACATCCTGGACACTGTTGGAGACCTCCTCCCTGATCGGGGTGACCTTTGTGTGCTCAAGTGGATCTTGAACAAGTACGAAGTGGTCTTGCCGCAGCAACATAAAATTTGGATAACCCTCACTCCACATCTATCTTTGATGGCATGTTAGAGAACGAGTCTGAGATTGCGATTTACGTTCCACACGCTTTGGCAGGCTTTGTTGACATCATTGTTCAGCATCAATCTCAGATTCCTTCACATTTCAAGGCATTGCCAAACTCC
>JAQCBJ010000104.1 GCA_027621555.1 Bacteroidota bacterium
ATAATGAAAACAGTTTCGTAACGGTTCATGTGAACGTTGTTAATTAATGGGGCGCAAAAGTACGTCGAACTCCTCTGAAAACCAACACCTCCAAGGCCAAAGATGGGGATGGGTTGTGAATAACCGCGTTTGGCCTTCCGCCCTTGGCAAGTCGATATTCGCAGTCTCATGAGCGAACAGCCCTACCTCGTCAGTGCCCGAAAGTACCGCCCCCAGGCTTGGGATGCGGTGGTAGGGCAGTCTGGCATCACCCAAACGCTGCAGCAAAGCATCGCGTCGGGGCAGATTGCCCAGGCCTATTTGTTCTGCGGTCCACGCGGGGTCGGGAAGACGACGTCGGCGAGGATTTTCGCTCGTGCCATCAACGGGTTCGACGTGCAGAACGAGGCGATGTCGTTCAACGTGTTTGAGCTCGATGCGGCCTCCAACAACAAGGTTGAGGACATCCGAAGCATCGTCGACCAGGTGCGCATCCCGCCTCAGCAAGGCAAGTACAAAGTGTACATCATTGACGAGGTGCACATGCTGAGCCAGGCGGCGTTCAACGCGTTCTTGAAAACGTTGGAGGAGCCGCCGGCGCACGCGGTGTTCATTTTGGCCACCACGGAGAAGCACAAGATTCTGCCGACGATTTTGTCTCGCTGCCAAATCTTCGACTTTCACCGCATCACCGTGCCCGACGCCGTGGCGCATTTGCAGCACATCGCGTCGCAAGAAGGGGTGAATGCCGAGGAAGAAGCGCTCCACGTCATTGCCCAAAAAGCGGATGGAGCGCTCCGTGACGCGTTGTCCATGTTTGACCAACTCGTCGCGTTTGCGGGGAAGAACCTCACCTACCAAGCGGTCACGGAACAGCTTCACGTGCTTGATCACGACACGTACTTCACGCTGACGGACCAAGCTCTCGCGAGCGACATCCCGGGGGCCATGTTGCTCTTCAACGACGTCATGGCGCGCGGGTTTGACGCCCACCACTTCATCACGGGATGGGCCAACCATTTGCGCAACCTCATGGTGTGCCGCGACCCCCAGACGTTGAAGCTGGTGGAAGCCACAGACGACGTCAAGGCCAAGTTCCAGGACCAAGCATCCCGCGCGGACCTGTTCTTTTTGGTGGGCGGCCTCGACGTTCTGAACCAAGCGGACGTTCAGTATCGAGGTTCGCAGCATCAGCGACTGCTCGTGGAGTTGGCGCTCATGCAGATTTGTTCCCACGAGGCACTCAAAAAAAAAAGCCTTGACGCAGGGTTGATGCCGCCTCGTGCGGTCGACAGCGCCGCGACGATTCCCGCGCCGCCCTCGCCCCAGCCCGTGGTCACCACGCCACCGCCACGCGCAGCCGTTCAACCGCCACCGGCACCAATCCCGAATCCAGCACCCGCTCCTGCAGCTGAATCAGTCCCTGAGTCAGTTCCTTCGCCAGCGCTCGTTGCCGAAGTTGAAACCGTGCCTGCCGCAGAGCCTGTTGCTCCGCCCCCGGTTTCCGCAGCGCCGGCGGCCAAGGCGCCACGCGCGGCGGGGTTGCGAAAGGCCAAACAAGCGGTGGTCGCCCCCACCGGCGGCATCAAAGCCAAGGCGGCGGACGACGCCGTGGAGCCCACCCCGGGTGCGATGATCGACCCCACGTGGTCAGAGGACGTGACGGCCGAGGGGTTGGAGGGAGCCTGGGCGGGTTTTGTGGAAAAGTTGCGTGCAGACGACCGTCTTGCCCTTGTGGCGACGATGTCGTTGGGTGCGCCTGAATTGAGGGGGAGCCAAGTGGTGTACGCCGTGAACAACCCGCTTCAGCGCGAGCAAATGGACGGGTTGCGGACCGAGGTTTTGGTCCACCTCAAGACGGAGTTGAAGAATGCCCAGCTCGAGCTGCATCTGGAAATGAAGGAGCAGGCGATGGAGGAGAAGAAGGCCTTTTTGTCGGACAAAGACCGGTACGACATGATGGTGGAGAAGAACCCGGCGCTCGACAAGTTGCGGAAGGCGCTCGACCTCGATTTGGGCTGAGTCGATTTTTCGCACGTTCGCACGAACAAATGGGATGTGGAAGGGGTTGTCTGACCCAAGAACCGATGAACTTTGTGTCGTGAAAAGAACACTTGATGCTCGCCTTTGGGTCCTTTGTGCCATTTGGCTGGGGGCTGCGACGATGGCTTGGGGCCAAACCGCCGACGGCGGTCGCTGTGTGATTTTGGGCAAGGTGGTGGACGCCATCACCAACGACCCGTTGCCGTTCGCGGCAGTGGTGTTGCAGGGCGAAACGAGCGGCACCGCGACCGACCTCGACGGCAACTACCGCTTGGAAGGCGTCCCGGCAGGGGTGCACAACGTGGTGGTGTCGTTTCTCGGGTACACGCCCGTGACCGTGTTTGAAATCGAGACCACGCCCGCCCGTCCCGCGGTGGTGAACGTGTCGTTGAGCGAATCCGCCGTCGCGGTGGATGCCGCCGAGGTGGTGGCCGAATCGCGTGCCACCCAAGAGGAGGCCCCGCTCAGTGTGCGAAGCATTGGCACGAACGAAATCAAGCGCAATCCCGGTGGGGGACGTGACATCAGTCGAGCACTGCGTTCGCTTCCCGGGGTGGCGGCCATTCCGAGTTTCAGAAACGACATCGTCATCCGTGGTGGCGCGCCCAACGAGAACCGCTTTTACCTCGACGGCATGGAGATCCCCAACATCAACCACTTCGCCACGCAAGGCGCCAGCGGAGGTCCTGTCGGGATGATCAACGTGGACCTCGTGGAGGGTGTGGATTTTTACGCCGGGGCGTTTCCTGCGGCGCGTGGCAACGCGCTCAGCAGCGTCATGGAGTTTCGGTTCAAGGACCCACGCACCGACCAGTGGACGGCGAATGCCGTGGTCGGCACGAGTGATTTGGGCGTGACGCTGGAGGGGCCGACCGGGGAAAACAGCAGCTTGATTGTGAGCGCCCGCCGCAGCTACCTGCAGCTGTTGTTCGAAGTGATTGGATTGCCGTTCCTGCCCATCTACAACGACTACCAGTACAAATGGACGTGGCGTCCCGACGACCGGAACGCGGTCACGGTGTTGGGCTTGGGGGCGCTGGATGACTTCGAGTTGAATTTGGGTTTGGCCTCCGACACGAGCGCGGAGAACTACCTCAACCAAGTGGCCATCCTCGACGTGCTGCCCGTCTCCGAGCAGTGGAACTACATGCAAGGAGTGAAGTGGGATCGGTACATGGACGACGGCAAGTGGACCTTCGTCTTGAGCCGAAACATGCTCAACAACACGTCCTACAAGCACGTCGACAACGATGTCGCGCTGCCGCGAACGCTGGACTACGTGAGTCAAGAGATCGAGAACAAGGCCCGTGCGGAGCGGATGAGGTCGTTGGACAATGGCTGGAAAGTCAGCGGAGGGTTGAGCGCGGAGTACGCCAAGTACAACAACGCCACGCGGAGCACGGTCTACATTCCTCAGGTGGGGCAGCAGGAGGTGGCCTTCGGGTCGGATTTCAAGATGGCCAAATACGGGGCCTTCGCCCAAGCCTCTCGCGCCCTCTTGGAAAACCGGTTGACGGTCTCAGGCGGGGTGCGTGTGGACGGGGCGGCCTTGCTCGGTGTGGCGAAAGACCTCGCTGAGCCGGCCAACACCACGGCACTGGCCAACCCGCTCGACCAGTTCAGCCCGCGCGTGTCGGCGAGTTGGTCGTTTGCGCCGGGATGGACCTGGAACGCCAACACCGGCATCTACCACCAATTGCCCGCCTACACCATCCTGGGCTACGCGGGAATGGGGGCGGACAGCACGTCGATGACCTTGACGAACTGGCGTGAGGATTTGTCCTACACGACCAACCGCCAGTTGGTGATGGGCGTGCGCCGCGAACTCGCGGAACGCAACGCCGCCGTCTCGGTCGAGGGCTTCTACAAGGGGTACGTGAACTCGCCTGCGAGCGCGGCTTCAGGGGTGGCGTTGGCGAACCTCGGGGCGGACTTTGGAGTTGTGGGCAACGAAGAGGTCACGTTCAATGCGGAAGGCCGAGCCTACGGCATGGAGGTTCTTCTCCAGCAACGGCTCTACAAGGGGTACTACGGCTTGCTCGCCTACACGCTGGTTCGAAGCGAGTACATCAACCCTGGGGACGATTTGATGCTCCAGTCGTGGGTGCCCAGTTCGTGGGACAACCGCCACATTGTGAGCTTCACCGGCGGGAAAAAGTGGGACAGCGGATGGGAACTTGGCGCGCGAGTCCTTTTCAGCGGAGGACTGCCTTACACGCCGTATGCCGTGGACCAAAGTTTGCTCATTTCCAACTGGGAGACGTTCAACGCGCCCTTGGTGGATTACGACCAGCTCAACACGCAACGCAACGGCGCGTTCCACCAGGTCGA
>JAQCBJ010000026.1 GCA_027621555.1 Bacteroidota bacterium
CCGGCCATTTCCGGAAAGCCGTGGTCTTCGTCGAAGCGGCGGTAGAAGCCGTTGTAGGCCAGGGTTTGGCCTCGGTGCTGCCCAAAGTCCTGGATCGGCCGATCGAAGCGCATCGCAAAGTGCACGAGGCGGGTGCGGCCCCAGCCCAACGTTTGGCGGTAGCCGACCAAGGTCGAATCGTCCTCGACCCGCACGAACGTCCACACGTTTTTGTCCGGGTGGTGGTAGATGTTGTAGGCCAAATCCACGGCCAGGTGCGCCTCCCCGCCCTCTTCAAACGTGTAGCGGTGCACGCCCACCCGCTCGGTCGCGGTCATATCGGCCAGGACGTCGTAGCGGTCCAACCGCACGCGGTACATGCCCGGCTCAGCCTCCTCCGTCTCGTGGCGGTAGGCGCTGCCGAAGCTCGGGCCGCCCCGATCGCCGTCGGCAAGGTCGGGCCGCCCCACCGTCGGCATCACCAGCAGGTCGCCCAAATCGCTGTGCCCCGTCCCGCTGAACGCGGTGTGCGCGAAGCCCAAGATGGTCGTGTCCTCGTACTGGTACCCTGCACAATACGCGTACGTCGTGGGGTTGTACCCGCCGTCCTCAGCAAGGATCGGTTCGAAGCGCGTTTGGGGACTGAGCTGAACCCCGCCGTACGGCACCGTGGCCCCCGGGTAGGTGTGCCCCATTCGGGACGTGCCAATCATGGGGTTCACCCACTGCGTCAGGTTGGCCTCACCGTCCGCGGCCGGCACAGGTCGAGGCTCCACGTCGGCGCAACCGGCCAGCCACACCAACGAGGGCAGGACGAAAACGAGGGAAAACAGCTTGGAGATCGGGGTCATGCGTCAAATCTCGCACAACCGACGTCAAGTCACCGGGACGTGGTGCGCCAAAACAGGCCCCACGACGTCAAAAACACCCCCAAACCCAACAACAAGTGCAGGGGCTGAGCCCAGGCTGGGAAAGCGCCGTACGCAAACAGGATGCCCGTCACTAACTGGGCCAGCAACAGGAGCGCCACCAGGTTTCGCGCCCGGAGCACGTGGGTGTGCCCAAAGGGGCCCATCCGCCACATCCAAAACGCGTGCGCCAGCAACACCACCCAGTATCCGGAACGGTGAATGAGGTACAGCACTTGGCTTTCCGCCAGCGACGCGGCGAGGTCGGGGCGATCGAGGCCCTGCTTGAACAGGACGTCGACGGTCTCGCGGACCTCGGTGCCGGTCAGGATTTGGGCCAGAGTGACGAGCAAGGCCACGCCCAAGCCCAAGCGGGCGGAGCGGTGCCAGCGAACGGTGAGGCCCCGCAGGCCCTGGATGATGACGCTGTCGATGCACAAAATCGCCAACGCGCCGAGCATGTGAATGGTGATGCTGTGCGGAATGAGGTTGCCGTCGACGACCAATTTGCCAAGCCAAGCCACAAACCCGAGGGCGAGCACGCCGAGCAAGGCCAAGAGCGTGGTTCGCAGGTCGCGCGACAACGCCGCGGCCAGCAACAACAAGACCGCCGGGAGGCCGGCAAGGGCCCCGAGCAAGCGGTTGATGAATTCAATCCAGGTGTGGGCGGCGTTGAACGTCGCGTAGTCGTGCTTGAGGTAGGGCTGCCACTGGCCGCGGGTGCGTTCGAGGTCGAAGTCGCGGGCCACGAAGGCGGTTTGGGCCACCCAAAGGGTGTCGTTCTTGACCAGCATCCGACCCTCGTCGTAGTGCGCGCCAGGTGTCCAGGTCACTTGCGCTTCTTCCGTCGGAGGAACGAGCAGGCCAAAGCACTTGGGCCAATCCGGGCACCCCATGCCACTTCCCGTCATGCGCACCACGCTCCCAGCCAAGACCACGAGGAAGGCCAGCCAAAACGAGGCGCGCGCCAGCGGAAGCAGCGCTCTCCTCATGGGCGCACGTCCGCTTCTCCGTAGTGCGTCACCGCCACCTTGGGCACGGGGTACATGCCGTCACCGATGGCCGTCACCTTGGCCACCAAGGCCTCGGCGTCCACGACTTCCGCATCGTAAATGACCAACGCGGTGTTAAGCGCGCGATCCTTCTCGAAGTCAATTTTGGCCGACGCGACGCCGGGGACTTCGAGGAGTTCTTTTTGGACTTTCGCCACGCAGCCGATTTCGCACATCATGCCTTGCACCGACAATTCCGCCACGGTCTTCTCCACCGTGCCTTCGACGCGGGTTTCGGAGTAGACGGTTTCGACGGCGGGGGGTTTGGATCCGCCACATGCTGACAAGATGCAAGCTGCGGCCAAGGCCAAAAGAGAGGGGGTTCGCATGGTTCAAAGATAGAAGCGCCCTGTGCGCGCGCCATGCGCCTTGTGCTAATTTTGCATCCTCATGGGGACCTCCAACGCGGCCATGTGGCTGGCACTCCTGATCCTCGGATTCATCTGGGGAAGCTCCTTCATCCTCATGAAGTTGGCCTTGTTTGACACGTCCGGAGCGCCCCTCTTCCCTGCCCTCGACGTCGCCATGGGGCGCATCGCCATCGCTGGCCTGGCCCTGTTGCCCGTGGCGCTTAGGCACCGCAAGCACCTCAACCGCACCACGCTTCCGTGGCTGCTCGTGGTCGGTGGCGTGGGCAACCTGATGCCGGCTTACCTCTTTACCACGGCCCAAACCCTCATCCCCTCCTCCGTCGCGGGCATGCTCAACGCCCTGACGCCGATGTTCACGTTTCTGGTTGGCGTGGCGCTGTTTGGGACCCGAGTCAAAAGCCTTCAGGTGGTGGGCCTCTTGGTGGGCTTGGTCGGCGCGGGCATCCTGGCCTTCCAGCCCGGCATGGGCTCCGACCTTGAATCGGGCATGACGTGGGGGGCCGGACGGGTCGTCTTGGCCACGGCTTTCTACGGCGTCAGCGTGAACACCATCCGGAACAAACTCAGCCACGTCCCACCCGCAGCCGTCGCGTCCCTCGCCCTCGCGCTGGTGGGACTGCCCGCCTCGGCCGTGGCCCTCACCGGCCCGGGCGCCGAACTCGTCACAGGCCATCCGGACGGTATGCGCGGCCTGACGGCAGTTGTGGTGCTGGCCGTGGTCGGCACGGGCCTGGCCCTCATCGCCTTCAACCGAATCATCCAACGCACGAACGCCCTGTTTGCGAGCACTGTGACCTACATCATTCCGATTTTCGCCACCATGTGGGGATGGTTGGACGACGAACCGCTGACCTTCTTGCACCTTGTCGGAGGCCTGGTGGTGTTGGTCGGAGTAAGGTTGGTGAGCCGGGGGGGGAAATAGGTTTGAGCTTTTCAGACTTTATCCCTATCTTTGCCGCCCCTTTGTGGGAAAAAATCAATACTCATGTATGCAATCGTAGAGATCGCAGGGCACCAGTACAAGGTAGAGAAAGACCAGCAGGTATTTGTCAACCGCCTTGACGCTGAGGAAGGCAAGAAGGTCAGTTTTGACCGCGTCCTCCTCGTCGACAAAGGAGGTGACGTCACTGTTGGCGCCCCCGCGGTAGACGGCATGGCCGTCCACGCCGTCGTTGAACGGCACTTGAAGGGAGACAAAGTTCTCATCTTCAAAAAGAAGCGTCGCAAAGGATACCAGAAGCTGAACGGCTTCCGCGCGTCCTTGACGGAAATCAAAATCACGGACATCAAGAAAGGTGCGGCCAAGAAGGCAGCTCCCAAGAAGGAGGCTGCTCCTGCCGATGCTCCAGCGAAGTCAGAAGAATAAAACAGACCTCCAGGGTCTCTAACCCCCGATACCATGGCACACAAAAAAGCGGCAGCGAGTTCGAAGAACGGACGTGAGTCCCACAGCAAACGGTTGGGTGTAAAAATCTTTGGCGGTCAGCATTGCATTGCTGGCAACATCCTCGTGCGTCAGCGCGGCACCCAGCACCACCCAGGCGAAAACGTCGGCATCGGCAAGGACCACACCTTGTTCGCATTGACCGACGGTCAAGTCGAATTCCGCAAGAAGGCGAACAACCGTTCGTTTGTCTCCGTGATTCCCTCGGGAGACGCCTGATTGCAACACCTTTAGAAAGCATGTGAACTCCCGGCCCCAACAGGTCGGGAGTTCTTATTTTTGAGCAACACAGACCAACACCTATGCTGACCCTCCAATGCCTCCGAGAAGAGCGCGACCGCGTGCTGGCCGCCCTCACCAAGCGTCACATCGACGCCGCCTCGACCGTGGATCAGATCCTGGACTTGGACGCCCAACGACGGGCCACCCAAACCGAACTCGACCAAGTGCTCGCGGAGAGCAACGCCTTGTCCCGCCAGATTGGGGGGTTGATGCGTGAAGGCAAGAAAGACGAGGCGGAGGCCATCAAGGCCCAAACCGCCGGCCTCAAGGACAAGACCCACGAATTGAAAGAAGCGATGGACGCGGCTGAGGCGCAGCTTCAAGAGCTGTTGGTTCAGTTGCCCAACACGCCGTGCGATTTGGTGGCTTCAGGAAAGAGCGCCGACGACAACGTCGAGGTGTTCCGCAGCGGCGAACCGCCTGCGGCAGGCGGCCACGCCAAACCCCACTGGGACATCGCCAAGGAATTTGACCTGATCGACTTCGACCTTGGGGCGAAAGTGACGGGCGCGGGATTCCCGTTCTACAAGGGCAAAGGCGCCAAGCTGCAGCGCGGGCTGATTCGCTTCTTCCTGGAGCGCGCCGACGAGGCCGGGTACACGGAATACATCCCGCCCCACGTGGTGAACGCCGACTCGGGGTACGGCACGGGTCAACTCCCGGACAAGGAAGGCCAGATGTACCACATGCAGGACGACGACCTGTACATGATCCCCACGGCCGAAGTTCCCCTGACCAACATCTTCCGCGACGTGGTGCTCAACGCGAGCGACCTGCCGACGAAGCTCTGCGGGTACACCCCGTGCTTCCGACGCGAAGCGGGCAGCTACGGCAAGGACGTGCGGGGTCTGAACCGCCTGCACCAATTCGACAAGGTCGAGATCGTCCAAATCGCGCATCCCGACGAGAGCTACGCCACCCTGGACGCCATGGTGGAGCACGTGAAGGGGCTGCTCGAAGGGCTTGAGTTGCCGTACCGCATCCTTCGTCTGTGCGGCGGGGACATGGGCTTCACGAGTGCGATGACGTACGACTTTGAGGTTTGGTCTGCCGCGCAGGAGCGCTGGTTGGAAGTGAGCTCGGTGTCCAACTTCGAGACGTTCCAAGCGAACCGCCTCAAGTGCCGCTTCAAAGACGAGGACGGCAAGAACAAATTTGTGCACACGCTTAACGGGTCGGCGCTTGCGTTGCCGCGCATTGTGGCTGCCTTGCTCGAGAACCACCAGGACCACGACGGCGTGGTCATCCCCAAGGCCTTGGTCCCCTACGTCGGATTCGAGCGCATCGACGCATGAAGCGACGCGCAGCCTTCTCCACGGTGAGCGTGCTGACCCTTGGGGTCCTGTGCGCCCTCGGTTGGGCGGGATGCGCCAAACCCGGGGACGTGCACCTTGGCCCCTTGAACGACGCGCATCGCGCCGTCAAGGAGGGCATGACAGTGTTGGCTTCCTGGAACGTGGACAGCGTCAAAGCGGCGCGGGGTCGCGTGGGCGACCGCCTGAAGGACCTCGATTGGTTGGTCGCCGACACCACCTTGACGTTTGCGGTGGAGGACGGCCAACTCATCGGGGACTGGAACCGCGTCAAGCGCTTTTTGAAAGACGGACCAGAGCGGCTCACGGCCTTGGCCAAGGAAGGTGAGGTGTGCCTCGCTCAACTCGACAACCTGGCAGGAGCCATTCAAAGTGAGGCGACGGTGGACTCCGAAGGCACGCCCATGGACGAGGCCTACTTCGCCAAGGCGTCGGCGCGCGAACTTGAACTTGTGGCGAAGTGGGAGGCGGCGGTCGCGGAAACCGAGCGGCTCGTGAGTTCCGGATTGGAGCTCGAGGGCCAGACGCGGGCTTCGCTCGACAGCCTCATCCGCGCCAAACGCGCCGAATGGGCGCAACAGATTGCAGAGAACGAATGACGTCTTGGATCCATACCTGTGTTGCACGCCTGCTTCGGGAGGCGCGTTTCCGCCACATCGTGGCGGCCGCCGCCTTGGCCTGCCTCGGATGGGCGGTGCCGCAGAGCGTGGTGGCGCAAACGGATTTGGAGTTGGCGGAGTTCTACTACAACGAAGGGAGCTACCCCCAAGCGAAGCTCTACCTGGAGGGGATTTGGAAGAAAAACAAGACCAACGCCGTGTACGAGATGTACTACGCGACCCTGCTCGCCCTGGACGATTTTGAGACGGCAGAAGACGTGGTGAAGGAGCGGCTCAAGCGCCGCCATAAGAACTCTCGGTCCACGGCCTTGGTGGATTTGGGATCGCTGTATTTGCATTTCGACAAGCGCGAGCAAGCCCTCGAGGCCTTCATGGACGCGCTCGAAGAATTGCAACCCGGACGACCGGCCGCCGTCTCGCTCGCCAACGCCTTCATCAAGCTCGACGAGCTCGACATGGCCCTCGCGACCTACGAACGGGCCGAGAAATTGGGCACCGTGGGGTTCGACTACGAACTCGCCAACCTGCAAGGCATGCGCGGGGACTACGAGGGCATGCTCAAGGCCTACATGGCGTTGCTCAGCACCAAGCCCAATTACCTCCGCACCGTCCAAAACAGCCTCAACCGCAACCTCCGGTTGACCACCACGGAGGACAACCGGGAGTTGGTGCGCCTGTCCCTGCTTCGAGCGATCCAGACTTACCCTGACAACACGGTGTTTCCGGAACTGCTGATTTGGCATTTCAACCAGATTCAAGACTTCGCCTCGTCCATCCTCCACGCCAAGGCCCTCGACCTTCGGTTGCAGGAACAAGGCGTGAGGCTCATGGAGCTCGGCAACACGGCACAGTCCAACGGCGACCTTGACACGGCGCTCGAATGCTACCGCTACGTCGCGGCAAAAGGGCCCGACAACCCGTACTTCTTCACGGCGCGCAACGAGGTTCTTCAAGTTCGGTTTGAAGTACTGACGGCGCAAGTGCCGGCCGACCTCGACGCGATGGGCACCTTGGCCGAAGAATACGCTTCGAGCCTGCGCGACCTCGGGGTGCGCTCGGAGACGGCCATGATGGTCAAGGACCGGGCCCACCTGCTTGCGTTCTACCTGCAACGGGCCGAAGAGGCCATCACCAGCCTCGAAGCCCTGCTTCAAGAAGAAGGCCTCAACGAACGCGTGGCAGCCGCCTGCAAGCTGACGCTTGGCGACATCTACGTGTTTGAGGGGCTCATTTGGGACGCGTCCTTGCTGTTCTCGCAAATCGTGCTCGACTTCAAGGACGATCCGCTCGCCCACGAAGCCAAATTCCGCAACGCACGCGTCAGCTACTACGGCGGCGACTTCAACTGGGCCCAAAGCCAACTCGACGCCCTCAAAGCTTCGACGTCCAAGCTCATCTCCAACGACGCCATCGACCTCAGCTTGCTGATCACCGACAACTTCAACCTCGACACGCTGACGCTGCCGATGGAGATGTACGCGCGGGCCGACTTGCTCAGAATGCAGCGCAAGTTTAACGACGCGCGGTTGACCCTCGATTCGCTGACGGAAGCCTTTCCCGGGCATACGCTCAACGACGAGGTGCTGATGATGTCGGCCGACATGTTCTTGCAGCAAGGCCAGCTCGACACGGCCATGGTCCTGTACCAAGAGGTCGTGGACCTGCACTTCGACGACATCACCGGCGACGACGCCCTGTGGATGTTGGCGGACTTGACGCACCACCGTTTGGGCGATTTGGCCACGGCCCAATCGTTGTACGAGAAACTCCTGTTCGACTTCCCCGGATCGCTTCACGCCGTCGAAGCCCGAAAGCGCTTCCGCGCCCTCCGAGGAGACGAACTCGAATAACCTGAATCCCTTTCCCATGGTCCTCTACAACGTCACGGTCAGCGTCAACCAAGAATGCGCCAACGATTGGGTGAAATACATGATGGAGGACCACATCCCCGAGGTCCTGGCGACGGGGCACTTCCGGGATTTCCGCCTGTGCCACGTGCAAGGAGAGGCCGAAGGGGGCATCACGTTTGCGGTGCAATACATGGCGCGCGACGCCGAGGCGTTTGAGGCGTACCAACGCGATTGTGCGCCTGCCCTCCAAGCGGACCACCAGGCCAAATGGGGCAGCAAGGCCGTCGCCTTCCGCACCGTCCTTCCCTTGATCGCCGAGGGGCACCCCACGGCCGGGTTTGAGCCCCACAAGAACTGATTTCCGACCGGGCTTTCCCTTCTACTCATGCACGTTCGCGCCAAAAAGCACCTCGGCCAGCACTTCCTTCGCGACCTCGACGCCGCGCGCCGAATCGCTGAGGGCATCACGAAGCACCGGGGGTGCACGGACGTGTTGGAGGTCGGTCCCGGAACCGGCGCACTGACCCGGCCGCTCCTCAAGCGGGGGGACCTCGACGTTCGGGCCGTCGAACTCGACGACGAGTCGGTCGCGTACCTCACGTCGCAAGGTGTGCTGTCGGAGGACCGGGTGTTTGGCGTCGACCTGCTGAAGTGGAACCCCGACGAGGCGTTCCCGGGCGGGGCACCGTTCATCGTGGCCGGCAACTTCCCGTACAACATCAGCTCGCAGATCCTGTTCCGCGTCCTGGACTGGCGGGACCGCGTGCCGGAATGCGTGGGCATGTTTCAAAAGGAGGTCGCCGAGCGGGTGGCCGAGGGGCCGGGCTCCAAGACGTACGGCATCCTGAGCGTCCTGCTGCAGTCCTACTACGACATCGAGTACTTGTTCACGGTGCACGAAAACGCGTTTGACCCGCCTCCCAAGGTGAAGAGTGGCGTCATTCGCTTGGTCCGAAACGACGTCACGGACTTGCCCCACGGCATCACCTTCGAGCACTTCCGTCGCGTCGTGAAAGCCGCGTTCAGCCAGCGCCGAAAGACGCTCCGCAACAGCATCAAGAGCGGGGGATTTGACGCCTCGCTGATTCCCGAACCGTTCCAAGGCCAACGCGCCGAGCAACTCAGCGTGGCGGAATTCCACGAGCTCGCGGCCGCCCTCCAAGGCTAAGGACACGCCTCCTGTACGGTCCGTGCGTGGCGAATCCCGTCAGCCGATGGGCAACTGCAGGCGGATGAACAGCGGCAGGTAGAGGCCGACGTTGTCCCCGCTCCCGTCGCCATTCCGGTACAGGAATTCTCCACGTATGCCCCACATCGTGGTCATGGGCATGGTGCCTTTGCCGCGTCCGCGCTGCCATTCCAAGGTGCGGCGCGTGTGGCCCCACGCGATGTACCCGGAGGGGGCAAGCGCGTGGCGGTTCAGGTCCGCCCAAGTGACCCCGAAGTTGCCGAAGTTGGCCACGCCCGCGCCGTACTCGACGAAGGCCTGCTCGTTGCCCGGTGCCGAGCGGTCCTTGCGCCACAGGGCGTAGAGGCGAAATTTTTGGTCGTAGACGTTGAACTCAAGCCGTGCGCCCTGAATCCCCACCAACGTGGAGGGTTCGTTCAGGACGTAGCCCGCATGCACCCCGGTCGTGAGGACCGCGAGCGGACTGACCCACAAGCGACCTTGGTCGAGGTCGGGGAGGGTGGTGGTTTGGGCTTGCGCGGAGGCGAGCACCCCGGCCGCCAGACTCGCCGCGAACAACGCGTGCAACAGTTTCATGAACCAAAGGTGAGAAACCGGTCACACCTCGGGGAGGACATTCGCCCTACTTTTGAACACAAAGGCACTTGCAATGACCAAGGCCCAAACATTTGGCGAATTCATCATGGACCGGCAGGCGGACTTTCCGTTTGTGTCGGGTCAACTCACGCGGCTGCTCACCGACATCGGAGTGGCGGCTAAAATCGTGAACCAGCAGGTCAACCGCGCAGGTCTGACCTCGATTCTCGGAGCGTCCGGGAACACCAACATTCAAGACGAGCAGCAGCAGAAACTCGACGTCTTCGCGGACGACACGTTCATGCGCATTCTTTCCTCCGGAAAGAGCGTGTGCGGGATCGGGTCCGAGGAGCGGGAAGACTTTGTGCTCTGCGGGGAGAACGGCGAGGGCCGCACCGGCAAGTACATCGTGTTGATCGATCCGCTCGACGGGTCGTCCAACATTGACGTGAACGTCAGCATCGGTACAATTTTCAGCATCGTCCGGCGCGTCACGCCGATGGGCGAGCCGCTCACCGAAGAGGACTTCCTTCAGCCCGGGACCGCCCAAATCGCAGCCGGCTACGTCCTCTACGGCTCGAGCACGATGCTGGTCTACACCACCGGCACGGGCGTGAACGGGTTCACCCTCGACCCTGCGGTCGGGGAGTTCTTCCTGTCCCACCCTGGAATGACGTTCCCGGAGCGCGGCACCACCTACAGCATCAACGACGCCGTCAAGGCGAAAAGCGGTCCCGCCACGCAGGCCTTCATCGACGGGTGCCGCGAGGCCGTCGACGCCGGCTTTCGCGGCCGGTACATCGGTTCGCTCGTCGCGGACTTTCACCGCAACCTCATCCACGGGGGCATCTACCTCTACCCTTCCACGACCGACAAAGTCCACGGAAAGCTTCGACTCCTGTACGAATGCTCGCCCCTGGCTTGGATCGCCGAGGAGGCCGGAGGCAAGGCCGTGGACGACCGCGGGCGCATCTTGGACAAGGTGCCCGCGTCGCTCCACGAACGCTCCCCGTACTACGTCGGAACACGGCACCTCGTCGAGGCGCTCGAGGCCTGCCGCCTCGCCCCTGCGGACGCCTTCGCCACGAAAGCGCCACCGACCGCCTCAGACGCCAACCCCGTCCCGTAACTTTGCCGCCCATGCGGCCGGCTGACCTCCTCCAGTTCTATGTGCGCGATCCGAGAAACGGTGCCCTTCGCGGTGCCCTGTCGCAGCCTGGGACCAAGGTGGAAATGCACGGCGCCGTGGGTTCGGCGGTGGCCCTGAGCGTCGCCGGATTGCTCAGCCACGAGGACGAAAAAGCCAATCCACGGCACCACGTGTTTGTGCTGGATGACAAGGAACAGGCGGCCTACTTCATGAACGACCTGCAAGCCGTGCTTGAAGAGGCGCGGCCGGTGCTGTTCTATCCCCGTTCGGCGCGCGTGCCCTACGCCGAGGCAGAGACGGTGGAGAACGCCAACATCGCCATGCGGGCCGAGGTGCTCAACGAAATCAACGGGGGCCGCGACGGGCTGTGCATCGTCACCTTCCCCGAGGCACTTGCCGAGCAAGTCATCACCCGCAAGGAACTCAGCGACCAAACCTTCACCATCTCCCTCGGCGAATCCTACACCATGGATTTCCTCGACGAGGTGCTGTTGGCCTACGAATTCGAGAAGGTGGACTTTGTCTACGAGCCAGGGCAGTACAGCATGCGCGGCGGCATCGTCGACATCTTCTCGTTCAGCTTCGACCACCCGTACCGCATCGAGTTCTTCGGCGACGAGGTGGACTCCATCCGCAAGTTTGACCCCACCTCGCAGTTGAGCGTGGCCAAAATGACGCGCGCCACCGTCGTCCCCAACGTCGGCAACTCCCGCCTCCACGAGGCCCACGAGCCCTTCTTCAGTTTCCTGCCCCCCAACTCGGTGCTCTGGATGGCCGACGCGAAGCGCTGCGAAGCGGGACTCGACAAGGCCATGGAACGCGCTCGCGCCCACTACGACCGTTTGAGCGGCGAAGTGAAGCGCACCCCGCCTGAAGAGTTGTTCCTGGACGGAGAGCACCTCGAAGGTCTGCTCGAGCCGTTCTCGGTGGTCGAGTTTGGCGGCGGAACGACGTGGGCCAACCGGATGATCCTGAAATACGGGATGTCCGCCCAGCCCGCCTTCAACAAGCAGTTTGACCTCATCGCGTCCAACCTGCGGTCCAACCACAAAAACGGCTACGTCAACGTCGTCGTCAGCGGCCAAGCAACGCAACTCGAGCGCCTCCACGACGTCTTCCACGATCGGCTCGAAGAGGGCGAGGAGCCCGTGCCCTACAAGCCCATTCCAATGGAGCTCAGCGAGGGGTTTGTGGACAAGGAACTCAAGGTTTTGGTCTACACCGACCACCAGCTGTTCGAGCGCTACCACCGCTTCCGATTGAAGGAAGGCTTCCGCAAGAACAAGGAGGCCTTGACCATCAAGGAACTGATGTCGCTCGAAGTGGGCGACTTCGTGGTCCACATCGACCACGGAATCGGGGAGTTCAGTGGGCTCCATAAAATCGAAGTCAACGGGAAGATGCAAGAGGCGATTCGCCTCACCTACCGCGGCGGGGATGTGCTCTACGTGAGCATCCACAGCCTGCACCGCATCTCGAAGTACAGCAGCAAGGAAGGCACCCAGCCTAAAATCAACAAGCTCGGCACCAACACGTGGGCCAAGACCAAGCAGAAGACCAAGGGCCGCGTCAAGCAGATCGCCTACGACCTCCTGCAGCTCTATGCCAAGCGGAAGTCCGCACCAGGCCACGCCTACCCCGAGGATGGGTACCTGCAACATGCGTTGGAGGCGAGCTTCATGTACGAAGACACCCCCGACCAAAACGCGGCCACCCAAGCCGTGCGTGAAGACATGCTCAAGTCCACGCCCATGGACCGCCTCGTGTGCGGGGACGTGGGCTTCGGGAAGACGGAGATCGCGATTCGGGCGGCCTTCCGGGCGGCCTGCGACGGCAAACAGGTGGCCGTGCTCGTGCCGACGACCATCCTGTCGATGCAGCACTACAAGAGCTTCAGCCGGCGACTGCGCGATTTCCCCGTCACGGTGGAATACATCAACCGCTTCCGGACAGGCAAGACGCTGACCGAGACGCTCCAGAAGGTGGAAAAGGGCGAGGTGGACATCCTCGTCGGCACCCACGCGCTGGTCGGAAAGCGGGTGAAATTCAAGGATTTGGGGTTGCTGGTGATCGACGAGGAGCAGAAGTTTGGGGTGGGCGTCAAGGACAAACTCAAGACGCTCAAGGCCAACGTCGACACGCTGACTCTTACGGCGACGCCGATACCGCGGACGCTGCAGTTCTCCCTGATGGGCGCGCGCGATCTGAGCATCATCCGCACCCCACCGCCCAACCGGCACCCGGTCGACACGGTCGTCACGGGCTTCAACGAAGAGGTCATCCGGGACGCAATCGCCTACGAGCTCAGCCGGGGCGGACAGGCCTATTTCGTGCACAACCGGGTCGGCAACATCCAAGAGGTCGCGGGCATGATCCAGCGCCTCGTTCCCGACGCACGCGTGGGCATTGGACACGGCCAAATGGAAGGCAAGGACCTCGAAGACGTGATGGCGCGCTTCATCGACGGCGCGTTCGACGTGTTGGTGGCAACCACCATCATCGAAAGCGGGATCGACATCTCGAACGCGAACACGATGCTGATCAACGAGGCGCACAAGTTTGGGCTCAGCGACCTCCACCAATTGCGGGGACGGGTCGGGCGCTCCAACCGCAAGGCCTTCTGCTACCTCATGGCGCCTCCCCTGAGCGCCCTCCCGGCGGAATCGCGCAAACGACTTCAGGCGCTCGAACAATTCTCGGACCTCGGCTCCGGCATGCAAATCGCCATGCGCGACCTCGACATCCGCGGCGCGGGAGACCTCCTCGGCGCGGAACAGAGCGGGTTCATCAACGACCTGGGCTTCGACATGTACCAACGCATCTTGGCCGAGGCGGTGAAGGAATTGAAGGAAGAACAGTTCAAAGACCTCATGGAGGCCGAGCAAGCCGAGACCGGCAAGTACGTCGAAGAGACGGTGCTGGAAACCGACCTGAGCTTGCTCATCCCCGACCACTACGTGAGCGACATCCCCGAGCGGATTTCCCTGTACCGCGAACTCGACGACCTGAACAATGCCAAGGAACTTCAGGGCTTCCGAAACCGGCTCGAAGACCGGTTTGGGCCCCTTCCGGAGGAAACCGAGGAACTGCTTGGAACCATCCGCCTTCGGTGGGTAGCCCAGTTGCTCGGCATGGAAAAGCTCGTGCTCAAGAGCGGGAAACTCATCGCGGCCTTTGTGTCCGACGAGGACAGCGCCTACTACCAAGGCGCCACGTTTGCGCGCGTGCTCGACTACTTGAAGAACCACGCCAAAGACGCCAGCATGTACCAACGGAATGGCGGGTTGCGCTTGAAAATTGAAAAGGTGGAAGCGGTGCTTCAGGCCCTCGCCATCTTCGAGGACATCGCCGGCATGACCGCCGACCAGGCCGCCGAACTTACCAGCGCCAAATCAGCGCCAGCCCCGCAGGCCGCGCCATCGGAAGGGAATTGACCTCTTCCCCGACAAAGCGCGAAGTCAACCGATCCCGGACCACTCCGACCCCAACGTGTGCACGCACAGCGGCGTGACGCCCAAAGGCCCACTGCGCTCCGGCAATGAGGCGCGCTTCCTCGCGGGTTTGGGTCAAAAGGCCTGTGGATGCGCCAACCATCTGGCCATCGAGTGATTCTCGCTGAATGCGGTAGCTCTCGCGCGTCACGTCCGCACCGAGGAACCAAGCTGCACCGAGTTTGTGCTCTTGAGCCGGAAAGACCATGGATCCCATGGAAATCACCGAACCGGACAACACATCGCCTTTCAAACCCTTCCAAGACGCGCCTTCTCCAGAAGGCGTGCCCACGTACGTTCCGGCGGAAACATGCCACAACCACTCGGACGATTGAGCATGCTCCACCTGGACCACAGCGTGGCCTCCGAGGGCACGAGATGCGTCCACACCCACGCCCCAGCCCTTGGAAACAGGGCTTTGCGCCACGGCAGCCGTTCCCCCGAGGAGGAGGAGGCTCGCGACCCAAAAGCGAAGGTGTTTGTTCGTTGTCATGTTAAGCTAATGTAAACAAAACGTTACGTAGATGCAACACCTATTCTCTACGTTCTTCACAACCAAAAGGTTACAACCTTCACTTTCGCGCACAAAAAAGCCCCACCTCGCGGGCGGGACTTGTTTCGCGTTTCGTCCGAGCTCTGGGGGTCAGCGCACCACCACGCGATGCGGCACGTGGCCCTTCACGGAGACGAAGTACATCCCGGAGGGCAGGCCTGCCGATGGCAGCGCGGACCCTCGTCCCTCGCGCACCCGTCGCCCTTGCTCGTCCAGAAGCACCCAACCTTGTTCATGTGCTCCGTCGGAGGTGCTGAGCACCGATTGCCCCACCAACGGATTGGGGTAGACCCACACGCTTTGCGTTTCCTTGTCCTGCTCTTCGACCGACGTCGTTTCCGGACACACCGTAAAACACGTGCCTTCCATGGCTGCATCGCCACCACACACCGTGTAGCATCCCACAATCCACGTCCCCGTCTCGCATCCTGCAGCCCGGTGGCGGTTGTTTGCGATGAACGGTGGCGGGGTCCACGGTTGGGTCTCCGTCCCGAGCAACCATTCGGTCGAGCCGTAGGTCGTTTCGACGCCGGCGCCGGTTTGGTCTGCACCTCCGAGAATGAACACCTCCGGGGCGTTGGGGTCGAGGTGGCACGACAGGTGGTAACTGTGCGGTGAGGTGAGGTCAAACGGGGCCCACGTCATGGTCCCCAGATCCAACAACGCCCCCGATGCTACGCCCACAAACAGGTTCAACGTCGCGTCGTACACCCGCCCCCCTGTCACCATGATGGTGTTGGGCGCCTGGGTGTACAAGGTGATCAACGTGGCGGCGTGGTTGTCCACCGCGGTCGGCAGCGGCTCAATCTCCGTCCAGGTGTCGGTCGCAGGATCGTAGACTTCGCACGACGCCAACTGGAATCCAGCGGCGGCGTTGAATCCCCCTGTGACCACAACCCTACCATCCCCCACCCGCGTCAACGTGTGGGACGCCCTGCCCACATTCATGGGCGCGATTTCCGTCATCGTCATGCTTATCGGATTGAAAATCTCGCAAGAGGCCGTTTCCCCTTGGCCGTCAAATCCCCCCGTGATCAGGATACGTCCGTCGTTCAAGACCAGGCTGCGGTGGTTGGTGCGTGGCACCAACATCGGCGGTCCTTGGGACCAAGAGCCAGCCGTCACGTCAAACCGCTCGGTGGCGTCCAAGGTGTACGTCCCGTCGAAGCCCCCAAACACCCAAACGTCACCATAAGGCGCGTGTGCCGTAAAGTCCATTCTTGCGTCGAGCATCGGGGCGGCTTCTTCCCACAAGTCAGGCCCCACATCGTCCCAATTCTCGAGTCCTATCTCTGTGGTTGCCGTCACCGCCGTGCCGTCGTATCCGCCCAAGGCCATCACAGCCGGTCCTCCTGCCAGGTCTGGGTCCAACTGAACCATCTGGAACGACTCACGGTATTCCACCATTGTTCCGGCTTGGCTTACGTTGAAGGCCGAGGATTGGGCGAGCACCAGCCACGTGGCTGACAAGAAAAGGAAGGTGAGTACTTGGCGTTTCATGCGAGCAAAGTAGCCCAAATCCCACACTTCCTACCTTCGCACCTCGCGCCGCCGCCATGCCTGAGAACGCTCCCCATTCCCTGCCCTTTGATCGGCCTGAAGCCTTCCTCGAGGGCCAAGTGATGGTCCTCGATAAGCCGTTGACCTGGACGTCCTTCGACGTAGTCAACAAGGTGCGCTACGCGCTTCGCGGCTTCACGGGAGTCAAGAAAATCAAAGTGGGTCACGCAGGCACGCTGGACCCCCTCGCCACCGGCGTGTTGGTCGTGTGTTGCGGGCGCGCGACCAAAACCATCGACACGCTCCAGGCCCAGGAAAAGGTCTACACCGCGACCGTCCGGCTCGGGGCGCACACCCCGTCCTTGGATGCAGAGACGGAAGTGGACCGCTGGGCCGAAGATCCCGGGCGCGTCCTCGCCCTGACGGCCGAGGCCGTGGGCCAAGCGACCGCCGCGTTGACCGGCACGCTCGAGCAACGGCCACCGATCTTCAGTGCCAAGAAAGTCGACGGCGTGAAGGCCTACGACGCGGCACGGAAGGGCGCGAACATCCAGCTCCACACCTCGACCGTCACCGTGACGGAGTTCCGCATCGACGCCTTGGCCCCGGCCGAGGTCGACGGCCACCCCGTGCTCGACGTCGACGTGACCATCCGTTGCAGCAAGGGCACGTACATCCGGTCCCTCGCCCGCGACCTCGGCGACGCCCTCGGGGTCGGAGGCACCCTGACAGCACTGTGCCGTGTCTCGAGCGGTGACTTTCACGTCGACCACGCCTGGTCCGTCGAAGACCTCGTCGCTCGGTTGAACGACCACGCCCCAAAAGCCTGAACTCGTGCGGCTTTCGTGCCGAAAAGGCTTGACTTCAAAGGTGTTTTGGGCTATTTTCGCGCGCCCTCGAAGGAAGCTCCTTTGAAGGGCCTTTGAACCGCTCACATCCCAACCCCTGCAGACATGGCGATGCAACGCATGAAGCTCTCTCAATTCCGGTACGACGTACCAGAAGAACTCGTGGCTCAGTACCCCCTTGACAACCGCGACGACAGCCGGTTGATGATCATTCACCGAGACACGGGCAAGTTCGAGCACCGCATGTTCAAAGACATCGTGGACATCTTCGACGAAGGCGACGTGTTTGTGGCCAACAACACCAAGGTGTTCCCGGCCAAGATGTACGGCAACAAAGAGAAGACCGGTGCCGTCATCGAGGTGTTCTTGCTTCGTGAATTGAACCGCGAAAGCCTGCTGTGGGACGTGCTCGTGGACCCGGCTCGGAAGATCCGCATCGGCAACAAGCTCTACTTCGGAGAGAACGACGAGTTGGTGGCGGAAGTCATCGACAACACGACATCGCGCGGCCGGACCTTGCGTTTCCTGTTCAACGGAACGCACGAAGAGTTCATGCAGACCGTGCACCAGCTCGGCCAAACCCCGCTCCCGCGCTACATGACCCGCGACGCCGAGCCCGAGGACCGCGACCGCTTCCAAACGATTTACGCCACCGAAGAAGGTGCCGTAGCCGTGCCGACCGCGGGATTGCACTTTTCGAAGAACTTGCTGAAGCGTTTGGAGATCAAGGGAATCGACATGGCGTTTTTGACCTTGCACATCGGTTTGGGCACCTTCCGTGAAGTGGAGGTGGAAGACCTGAGCAAGCACAAAGTGGACAGCGAAGAGTTGACCATCAACGAGGAATGCACCCGCATTGTCAACCGCGGCATCGAAGGCGGCAAGCGCGTGGTGGCGGTCGGAACGACGGCTCTTCGTGGCTTGGAAACGTCCGTGAGCACCACGCAAACGCTCAAGCCATTCAAAGGCTGGACCAACCGGTTCATCTACCCCAAGTTCGACTTCCAAATTGCCGACGCCCTCATCACCAACTTCCACACGCCTCAGAGCACGTTGCTCATGACGACCTCGGCCTTTGCCGGTCACGAGCTGACCATGGAAGCGTACCACGAGGCCATCAAAGAGAAGTACCGCTTCTTCGCGTACGGAGATGCCCTGCTCGTGCTGTAATTTCATCCCAACGCAACATCCATTCTCATGAAATCCATTCTTCTTTCCCTCGTGGCGATGGTGGCTCTGGCTGCCAGCCCGGTGTTTGGCCAAGAACTCGCCATTGGCGAAAAGGCCCCCATGTCCACCAGCCCGCTCCTCGGCGTGGACGGCACGAGCCACACCCTTTTGAACTTGAAGGAAGCCAACGGCCTGCTCGTGATCTTCTCGTGCAACACCTGCCCGTTTGTGGTGGGCAACGGCACCAAAACGGAAGGTTGGGAAGGCCGCTACAACGGCCTCGCTGAACTTGCCGAGTCGCTCAAGATTGGCATGGTCCTCGTGAATTCAAACGAAGCGAAGCGCGAAGGCGACGACAGCTTCACCGAGATGAAAAACCACGCCCGCGACGCGGAATACGCCATGCCTTACGTCGTGGACGAAGGTTCGAAGCTCGCCAACGCATGCGGGGCGCGCACGACGCCACACGTCTACCTCTTCGACAGCAACCTCGAGTTGGCCTACCGCGGATCGATTGACGACAACGTTAACCGCTCCGAAGAAGTCACCGAGCGTTACTTGGAGATGGCCATGACGCGCATGGCCGAGGGAAAAAAGATCAAGACGGCGACCACCAAGGCGGTGGGGTGCTCGATCAAGCGCGTGGCGAACTAAGCTTCGCGACCCCGCACGAAAAAAGCGAAGGCTCCTCGGAGTGCTTCGCTTTTTTGTTGCGTTCCGTTTCGGCAAGGCTTCCTCACCTGACACGAGGCATCAAAGCGGGATGTTGCTGTGCTTCTTCCGCGGCGGCTTGATGGCTTTGTTTTCGAGCATTTGGAAGGCCTGAATGAGCTTCTCGCGAGTGTGGCGAGGGTGGATGACTTCGTCCACGTAGCCGCGGCTGGCGGCGTTGTAGGGGTGGGCGAAGAGCTCGGCGTATTCCGCTTCTTTTTCCGCGAGCTTGGCGGCGGGGTCGTCCGCGGCGGCGATGTCCTTGCGGAAGATGATCTCGGCCGCGCCCTTGGCGCCCATGACCGCGATCTCCGCGGTGGGCCAAGCGAGGACGAGGTCGGCGCCGATGTGGCGTGAGTTCATCACGTCGTACGCGCCGCCGTAGGCCTTGCGGGTGATGACCGTGATGCGCGGCACCGTGGCTTCGCTGAACGCGTAGAGGAGCTTGGC
Source organism: Bacteroidota bacterium (assembly GCA_027621555.1). GTDB lineage: Bacteria > Bacteroidota > Bacteroidia > Flavobacteriales_D > Sanyastnellaceae > UBA11663. The sequence continues at coordinate 19,458 of JAQCBJ010000026.1, forward strand.
GCCGTTGGTGATGATCCCGTTCCACTCCTGGTCGGTGCCGGGCAAGAATCCCGGAACGTCCTCGAGGACGACGAGCGGGACGTTGAAGGCGTCGCACGTGCGCACGAACCGCGCGGCCTTGACCGACGCGTCGTTGTCGAGGACGCCCGCGAGGAAGGCCGGCTGGTTGGCGACGACGCCGACGCTCCGGCCCCCGAGACGTCCGAAGCCGACCACGATGTTCTCGGCAAAATCCGGCTGCACTTCGAGAAACGAATCGGCGTCGAGAATCTCGGTCACCGCATCCCGAATGTCGTAGGGCTGCTGGGCGCTTTCCGGCACCAAGCTGTCAAGCTTGGGACGGCTCTCGTCGCCGCCCTTGAACGCGAGGCGGGCGGGGTCTTCTTCGCAGTTTTGGGGCAAGAAGGACAGGACCTTCTTGGCTTGCTCGATGACTAGAGCTTCGTTGGCCGCCGTGAAGTGCGTGACCCCGGACTTGCTCGCGTGCGTGCTTGCGCCCCCGAGCTCCTCGGACGTCACCTCTTCGTGGGTCACTGTCTTGACGACGTTGGGACCGGTCACGAACATGTACGACGTGCCCTCCGCCATGAAGATGAAATCGGTGAGGGCGGGTGAATACACCGCACCGCCCGCACACGGGCCTAGGATGAGGGACAGCTGAGGCACGACGCCGCTGGCCTTCACGTTCCGGTGGAAAATGTCCGCGTACCCCCCGAGGCTGACCACCCCTTCTTGGATGCGCGCACCTCCGCTGTCGTTGAGGCCAATGACCGGCGCGCCGTTCTGGAGCGCCATGTCCATGATCTTGCAGATTTTTTGGGCGTGAGCCTCGGCCAACGAGCCTCCGAGCACCGTGAAATCCTGAGAGAACACGTACACGAGGCGGCCATTGACCTTGCCGTATCCCGTGACCACTCCGTCACCGAGAAACTTCTGCTTGTCCAGGCCAAAATTCGTCGACCTGTGCGTCACCAGCTGCCCCATCTCCTGGAACGTGCCAGGGTCGAGAAGGAGCTGAAGACGCTCGCGGGCCGTCAACTTGCCCTTGCTGTGTTGTGCTTCAATCCGCGCTTCACCGCCCCCTTTGAGGGCCTCCGCGCGCATCGCTTCCAGGCGTTCCGTGGGATGCTGCATGATGCGAATCTACGGAGGATGCACCCGCTTACTTGACGTTTTGGCGGACCAAATCCCAGGGATTCAGCTCCAACAAATTCAAGGAGAAGCGCCAGCGGTCCTCAGGGCCCCACACGTCCGTGCCGGCCTCGCGCGTCCACACCGGGACCGAGATGCGCACTGGTCCCAGGTCCAAGCAACCCGAGGCCACGAGGTGCAATCGATCCACAATGGGCGTTCCCACTCCCCATTCCGGGTTTCTTGCCAAGGCGCCCCCCGCCTGCAGGGTGATGGGCAAACCGATGGGCAGGTGCATTTCCGCACGCAAAGACGAGAAGCCGCGCGACGACACGAGGTTGAGCGGCAACCCACCGCGCTCCAAGTTCGCCTGTCGTGAAAGCCACGACCCGGCCGACGTGTCCGCACCGCGGTAGAGCAACAAGGCGTCGACCAACGGATCGAACGACGCTTGCGAACCGGCCGGCGCGGCACCAAACTCGTCCCAGCCCTCGTCCCCGCCCGCGACCGCGACCGCGACGAGCCGCGCATCCACGCTCCACTCCACCTCTCGACCCGCGGACGGCACCTTACGCTCGAGGTGGTACCAGCCGTCCAGGACTGAGTTGTTCATGGTCAACGGCAAAGGCGGGTCGATGAGGTAGGAATCCAACCCGTCGTGCCGAACGCGGGTCGTCCGAACCGACAGAGATTGACGCGCACCCGGCAGACCATCCAACCGGTGGTTCACCTTGAGCTCCGCGCGTGCCGCCATCCTCCGAATCGCAGGAGGTTCGCTCGACCAAAGTCCTTGGTCGGCGTACCCGTCGATGTGGATGAACTCGGTCGACACCGTAGCATCGAAAGGACTCGTGGGGTCAGCATTCAAACGGTAAGCCATGCCCAACGACGTTCGGGTCAGCGGCTTGGGAAACAAATTGACGTACGCCTGGGCCGCATAGGGCTGAAGGAATTCAATGGCCCCAAACCGCCGGCTCTTCAACGCCCAGCTGAAGTCCCCGTGACGGCCTTCGACGGCCAAGAGGCCCTGGAGGTTCACGCCGCCCTCGTAACGATCCCGGCCCAACAGGGGCGTCCAGCGCCAAGTCACGTCGCGCCACGGCAGCGCGGAGTTGTGCAAGGTGGCACCGAGCATTAATCCGTCGTGGCGATTCCACCCCATCGCCGGCGCCCAAAACAGCTGTGTGCGTTCCGGGTCTTCCAACCGGGTCAGCATCCGAACCTGCAGGGGCTCCACCCCGCCGAGCAGGCGCGTGTGCCGCACGTTGTTCTTGCGGTTGTAATCGAGCGTGGACCGGTCGTGGTCCAGGACCCAGCGGTCCACGTCGACCTGAGGACAGGGGGCCTCGCCGACCTCGCCCGGAGCCAGAAGCGGCAAATCGACGACCGCCACGACGGAATCGCCTTTCAGGCCGGAGACGCGGGCGGGCGAGCTCAGCTCGCCGACGTTGCGCACCTTGATGCCACGAAACGTCGCCGGTCCGGATCCCTTCGCGTTGGTCGAGACGAGCTTGAGGTCGTTGCGCTGGGTGGTTTGGACCCAATCCTCGAAGAACCAGGCCAAATCCTCCCCCGTCGACGCCTCCATGCTCGCCTGCAAATCCGCCGGCGACGGGTGGCGGAACTTCCACGTGTCGAAGTACGCCTGCATCGCCGCGTCGAACCGCTCGGTGCCCAAGTGCGACTGCAGCATGGCAAACGCAGCGGCCGTCTTCTTGTAAATGATGGCGCCGTAGTTGAGCGACGTCAGGCTGTTGCTGTGGCATTGCATCGGCTGGTCCACACCCAAGCGCGCGGGGAACAAGTAGCTCAACTCGTCGATCCACTTGTATCGGAAATCGTCGACGTCAAACCGCTTGGCGAGGTTGCTGTTGCCCACCAGAAAATTCAAGCCCTTGTCTTCGCCGTACTTCGTCAAGATGTAGCGCGTCTCGTTGAAGGAGTTGATGCCCTCGTCCATCCACGCGTTGTCCCGTTCGTTGCTGCCGAGGATGCCGTAGAACCAGTTGTGGCCTACCTCGTGGACGATGACCGTCTCCAAACCCGAGGCCGATCCCGTGCTTCCAATCACCGTCACGTTGGGGTACTCCATGCCGCCCCCAGCCGAAATCGTGCCATCCACCGCCGTGACTTGGTCGTAGGGGTAGTCGCCGTTCCAGAGCGAGTAGTAGTACGTCGCGTCCTTCAGGTATTCCGGGGCGCGCTGCCACAACTCGCCGCTTTCTGGGGTGAACATGGACCAGGTGGTGACCACGCGGTCTTCGTTGGGCAAAAGCACCTCGCCGCGCAGCACCTTGTAGCGCTTGTCGGCAAACCACGCGAAGTCGTGCACGCGCGACTGGCGGTAGTGCAAGGTCTTCATGCGCTCCGACGAGGGCGGAAAGTCGTTGGTGGCCTCCTCCCAACCGCCGCGATCACTCCAATCTTCGGTGGCCGCGACGAGGCTGTCGAGTCGTGCCGCCTCCGCGTCGTTGTCTTCCGACCCCGTCACGAAATCGCCCGTGGCGCCGACGGTGTAGTTCTCCGGCAGGGTGATGCGGACGTCGAAGGTGCCGTACTCGGAGTAGAATTCGCCCTGGTTGAGGTAGGGCATCGGGTGCCAGCCGTCGGCGTCGAAGACCGCGGGCTTGGGGTACCACTGCGTGATTTGGTATGATTCGCCCAAGTGGCCCAAACGCGAAATCTTCCCGCTCGGCAATTCCACCCGAAACGGCGTGCTCAGCTCCACCGACTGTCCCGGTCCCAGGGGCGCTGGAAGCATGACTTTGGCGATGTCGATGTGCTCGGGGTGGTAGCTCCACTCCAGGGCCTTGCCGTTCGAGGTGAAGGCGAGCGAGTCGATGCCGCCGAGGTCGCGGCTCATGGCGTAGAACATGAACATCTCGCCGTCGCGGAACTGCTGCTTCGCCAGCGCAGTCTTGCCGTTCCGGTAAGCGTTGGGCCACAAGTGCATCCACACGAAATCGAGCGTCTCTGGGCTGTTGTTGTGGTACGTGATGTGGATGTCCCCCCACAGTTCGTGTCGCGTGTCGTCGAGGGTCACGCGGATGTCGGAATCGACCTGTTGTTGCCACGTTTGGGCGAAGAAATCGAGGGGGGTTGCGGCGGCGAGGAACAGAGCCCAAACCGCGGCGAATCGAAGGCGAACGTTCATGCGCGCAAGTTAGGCGGGGCGAGCGCTTCCGTGCCCGGGCGGGACGTGGTAACTTTGGGGTCCCATGCATCGAACGCACACTTGCGGAGAACTCCGCCTTGACCATGCAGGCACCCACATCACGCTCAGCGGATGGGTGCAGCGAACCCGCGACCTTGGCGGGATGACGTTTGTGGACCTTCGGGACCGCTACGGCTTGACCCAATTGGCCTTCAACATGGACTCCAACGCGGAGCTCTGCACGCAGGCCCGCAAGCTCGGTCGCGAGTTCGTGATCAAGGTGGAAGGCGCCGTTCGGGAACGCGAATCCAAGAACAACCGCGTGCCGACGGGCGACATCGAGATCGACGTGACGCGCCTCGAGGTGCTCAACGCCGCGAAGACGCCCCCGTTCACGATCGAGGACGAGACCGACGGTGGGGACGATTTGCGGATGCAGTACCGGTATTTGGACTTGCGCCGCAAGCCGGTCCAAAACAACCTCTTTCTGCGTCACCGCGTGGGCATCGAAACGCGGAAGTACCTCGACAGCGTGGGCTTCATCGACGTCGAGACGCCGTACCTCATCAAGTCCACGCCGGAAGGCGCCCGCGACTTTGTGGTGCCCAGCCGCATGAACCCTGGCCAATTCTACGCCCTGCCGCAGAGCCCCCAGACGTTCAAGCAGCTGCTGATGGTCAGCGGGTTTGACCGCTACTACCAAATCGTGAAGTGCTTCCGCGACGAAGACCTTCGCGCCGACCGCCAGCCGGAATT
>JAQCBJ010000027.1 GCA_027621555.1 Bacteroidota bacterium
CGTGCCGCTGTACACCCGAATCGAGCCTACAGCCGCCTTGCGCGAAGCTTTGTACTGGACGTCTTGACCCGTTCCTTGCACCGGATCGAAGTCGCGGTAGTTATTGTGGCCGTAGGCCAAGGCCATGAAGTAGTACGTCTTGTGGTTCACAAGCGCGTTGTCGCCCTGAGCAAACGCGTCCTTGGTGACACGGAAGCTGTGCTGGATGCCTTCGTTGGCTCCGTTGGCCATGAGCATGGGCACCGAGGTTTCCATCACCTCGTCGTAACGGTAGTTGACCACTTGGTTGATGTCGTTCGCCACGTCGCACTGGAAGATGAGGCGGGCCTTTTCGATGTCACCGAGGTCGGAGGGAGACACGGCGTCGTCCACAAGTTGGTACACCTGGTAGCCTTCAAAGACGTAGGAACGGTCGAGCTCTGAAAGGAGCGATCCGTCGGGCAATTCCTTGGGGATTCCTGGGTCGATGGCCGTGTACCTCTCTTCGAAGTTGTTGGAAATCGAATTCGTGTTCGTCAGGTAGAGGATGAGCTCGTTTTCCATCTCCTGGACCGTCACGTCTGGAGCGTCCGGGCCGGAGACGATTTCGAAGCAGTTGTCGAAAAGCGCCTGCGCCTTGTCGTCCGCCAAACGCAGCAGCTTCACGCTTTCGAAAGGCTCGCCGCCCGTGGCTCGAGCCCAAACCATCCCCACCGTGATGTTGTTGTAGTCCCCGGGCTCAAGGGTGAAGGGGCCCGCGCTCTGCAAAAACAAACGGTCGCCCGGAGGGTTCCCGGCCTCAAATTCAGTCCAGGGCTCCACCGGAATGCCCACCGTGCCCCACTGGTAAGGGTCGGTGTCTCCAGGGAACATGTAGTCCGCAGGGATCTCGAGGTTCGCGCCGGTGGAGGCGTTCAGGCCGTCCCCGCCGTAGGCCATGCGCTGTCCGTTCTTCCAGTAGCCGCGCATGTAGTTGTAGTAGTGCGAGGCGAGGGTCGGCTGGCCGTTGATGCCGTAGTTCCAGTTGAAGTACAGGAATTTGCGCATCCCGTAACGCTCGTTGTCAACCACCCCGTCGCCGTACCCGATGCCGATCCCGTCGTACGGGATGCCGAGCGAGTCAATGGCGTCGGTGAAGACCTCCGTGAGCGGGTTGTCAATGCCGTCGGCATCTTGGTAGGGCCCTTCAAAGAAGTCCACCCCCATGGCCGGTGGGTTTTCGCCGTAGCCGATGGAGTAGCTGGTCGGTTCGTCGAATTGGTCGCCGTTGTAGCCATACCCCAAACCGCGTCGCACGTCCACCCCCACGTAGTCGTCCACGTGACCGCCGAGGTCGACATCGACCCACTGGGCCATGTAGGTGTTGGTGAGGGTTTGGGTTCCTTGGTTGATCAAGACGTAGTTGTAAAACGACATGTTGTTCACCTCGTCGTTGGTGGCGAAGGCAAAGGCCTGCGCACGGATCTCCATGCCGATCGGCTCGCCCTGCGACTCCGAGTGCACGTTGCCCTTGTCGTTGAAGATCCAGTAGAAGTTTTGGTCGCCGTAAAGAGGCACGATGTCCTCGCGCTTCCGGTTCTTGCAATCGATTTCCTGCAAGAAGTCAAACCACGGGTAGTCGCCGGCCGCGGGGTTGTAGTTGCCGTCGCCGTCGTAGTCGAGGAACGGCGCCAAGTAGTAGTCCTGGTTCAAGCCTGGGTTTCCGTGAGCGGGGTATTCGTCGAAGTAAGCTGGGTACGCGTAGCCGTTGGGAAAGTCTGCGTCGACCGTCCCGGCCAAAACGGCCTCGTGGTACTGACGGTGACGTTGCGCGTCGGCGCGGTAGCTCACGGTGAACTTGTCGTAGGCCTCGCACGTCATCGGGTCGGTCTCCGCGGAGCCGTCGTTGGTCAACGGGCCGGGCCAAAAGTCGTTCCCCGTATTGCGGTACCGGACCGCCGCGAGCTTCAATTGCTGGTCCGGGCTGATGCCGCCCAACCAGAGCGCACCCCCATACACCACCGAGACACCCTCCTCCCTTGGCACGAAGTGCGCGCCGCGGTCGATGGCTCGGTTGTACCACAACGCGCCGCCGTTTTCGATGAGAGCCCGCACGTTGTTCCATTCCAGGTCACGCAGCGCGGTCGCCGGCGCGCACGCTTCCGCACGAGCGCGAAGTTCGAGAGAAGCCACCGGGACAGGAAGGCCTTTTTGGTAGGTGATTTGCGTTTGGGCTGGAATCACGGAAGGCATCAGCGCCGTCAACATAGCAAACAGGCCAAATCGCAACGCGGGAGAGAGACAGGTCGTCATGAATTCAGGTTCTGGGGACGACCGCAAAAGGAGAGGGACGGTCAGTCCGCCCCGAAGATACGAGGAGCGGCGTTGGTGGCCACTTCCACGAGTCGCCAAGGGTTGAGGTACAAGATCCAACCCCGAGAGGTCGTGGATTCGAGGGTATCCAAGGCCGCGACGTAGCGCTGGACTTGGGCTCCGTGCTTTTCCACGTCGACCTCGCCCGACTTGAAATCAAGGACGTGCCATCCGTCTTCCGCATGGATGACCCGGTCTGGACGAATCAAGCCGCCGTCGTCCATCCAAGCCGGCTCGCACTCCACCCGGTTGGTGGGGGCGAAAAAACGCCGCGACTCCGCGTTCGCAAACACCTCGTCCGCCCAAGCGAGCACGGTGGCGCGGTCCTCGGGACTCAACGTCCAACGTGCCTCAAACCGAGCCCGAACTTCGGGCCATTGGCCGTCGTGCAGCACTTCGGACAACAAGTCGTGCACCAGCGTGCCTAGTGCGGCCTCGTCCAAGGAGTCAGCCTGCACCTGCGAAACGTGCGAGGCCGCCATCACCACGCGTTGCGCCGCCTGCTCGCCCAAATGCAGCCGCGTCGTGACCACGTCCACCGCCTCGTCCGCACGCGCCTCCGTCGCGACCCGGTCGGCGACGCCTTGGGTGACGGCATCGCCCGACACCCCAAAGGACTTGCCCGTCACGTCCTCCGCGCACGCCAAGGCCCATTGGCTGACGGTGCTGGGGTCGGTACGGTCGAAATCGAGTTTGGCCGTTTCCGACAAGACATCAAGCCGTTCCACGGGCCGAGTCATGCCGACGTAGATGATGTTCAACTGGTCGAGCAGCGCCTCGTCCAATTCCGCCTCAGCCAGGTCGTTCAATGCGGTGTCCTTCATGTCCGAGACTCGGAGCAACGCCGCCGGCAAATCCATGCCGATGGACGGATCCAACACTACGGGCACATGCCCTTTCACTTCCCGTGCTTTGTTGTCGCCGGCCACGACAAGGGTCACGGGAAACGCCAAGCCCTTCGCTTTGTGAACGGTCATGACCTGAACCGCATCCCGTCCGCCGCTGGCCACGATGGACCTCCGATGACCCGCCCGGTCCCAAGCGCGAAGGAATCCCCGCAACCCACCTTCTTCTGTGCCCGTCACTTCTCGAGCCAACTCCATGAGGGCTTCCGCATACGCATCAAATTTGCCCGTGACACCCAGCACTTGGCACGCGTGGCCCATCCACGACACCAACGGCCCGTGAGCGCGTTCGAACGGCTTGAGCGTGGGGCACAACGACGCAATCATGTGCTCGGATTCAAACTTCCGGTAGGTCTTTCCATCTTCCGCGGTGTGCCACTTGACGAAGCGGTCGAGGACCTCCGACTCGCGAATTCGGGTTGGTTCCAGCGCGGCCATGCACTGCAGCCACGCGGTGGCGTGCCGGTCTTCGTTGGGGTCGACCACCCATCGGGTCAAGGCCACCACAGCCAGTGCCGCGGGATGCCGCCCGACGTGGAGGCTGTCCTCGGTTTGGGGGGTGATGCCTTGGTCGAGGAGGTGCTGGGCAATGCGGGCGCCTTGCTTGTTGGTTCGAACGAGGATGGCCATGTCTGACCACGAAAACGCCCCGCCCTCGTCCGTGGCATGATGCCGCAGGCGGGCGACGATCGCTTCGTGGAGCAGGTCTTCCCGGGTGCCTTTGTCCTTGTCGCACACCGCTTCGACGTGCACTTGCCCTTGAAAGTCGCGCTCGGGGGTTTGGGCGTAATCGTCGTAGACCGCCTTCAAGTTGGGCGGCAAGCGCTTTTGCAACGCCCCAAAAAACGCGTTGTTCCACGCCACAATGGCCTGGCCGCTGCGCCAATTCGATTCCAACACCTGGTCGTCAAGGGCGTCGTGAAAGGTGTTCTCGGCGTCCGCGAAGGCCCCTTCGTGGTCGTCCACGATGACGGGCAAGTTCAGGAGCTGACGGTAATCGCCGTTGCGCCAACGGTAGATGGCTTGTTTGCCGTCCCCGACCACCAAGGTTCGGTTTCGTTCCGCCAAGACGTGGTCCACCAAAGGGATCAGGTTCTGCCACTGCGTGACGGACGTGTCCTGAAATTCATCCACAAAGACGTGCCGGAAGCGACTTCCGAGCCGCTCAAACAAAAACGGCACAGGGTTGTGGCGCACCACCCGTGCCACCCGTTCGTGCAAGGCGTGAAAGGTGCGGACGTTTCGGTCCTCCTGAACGCGCTCCATCTCTTCGGCAATCAACGCCAACGTTCCCACCAAGTCGATTTTATGCAAGAGGCGCTTTCGCAACACGTGAGCCTCCCCGCGCGCCGTTCCCGGCACCATGTGGCGCACCTGTTCGAGCACGAGCTCCGCTTCCGGACGCATGCGCTCGACCGCGGCCACCACAGCCGGGTCGGCCGTTTTGGTTGTGAACACGCCCTCGTCAAACATGGTCTCCAGCGTGGAGCTTGGCGCCACGGCCTCCCCGCGCCGGTTGTTGTTCAGCCAGGTAATCAGGGTGCCGCGCGACACGTGTTGGGCGGTCACGCCCTCCCGGCGAGCCGCTTCGAGCGCGCCTTCCGCCCGCAGGGCAAGCTCACGCTCCTCTTTCTTCACTTCGGTTCGGATGGTCCGAGACAAGGCCCTGAAATCGGCCGGCACCATGTCGCCCAGCGCCTCCAACGATCTGCGCATGCCCTCCTTCAACACCTCCTTCCCGTAGGTCGTCAGCGGATGCCGAATCCGGCTGTCCTTCTCCTCCTCCACTTGCAGCCGCGCAAAGCCCTTGAGCAGTTCCGTTAGCTCTTCCTCGCCGTCGGCACCGATGCGGTCCAGCAAGTTGCCCACGGCCTCGTCGACGATGCGATCTTGGTCCAGTTCAATGCGGTAGTCCTGGTCCAAGGCCAAATCCCGGGCAAAGCTCTTCACCAACCGGTTCGTGAAGCTGTCCAAGGTCATCACCGCCATCTCGCCGTAGCGGTGCAACATCGTCGCGCGCAGGGCCCGTGCCCGGGACGCGAGCAGGTCGGGGGTGAGCTCGGTTTGGGCGCACAGTTCGTCGACAAAGGCTTCGGAAGCGCGGCCGCTCCCCACCTTGGCCAGGTCGGAAAGGATGCGCTCCTTCATCTCCCACGCCGCCTTGTTCGTGAACGTTAAGGCCAGCACATGCCTGAACGCACGCGGGTCGGCATGCACCAAGCAACACGCCAAGTAGCGGCTGACGAGGCGGTACGTTTTCCCGCTTCCGGCCGAGGCGCGGACGACTTCAAAGGATTGGGGTGATTTCACGGTAAGCCAAGTTGCATTGAGGAAGCAACTTTTGCCGCAAATTAGGGGTTACCAAACAGAATCATGACCTTCTACACACCCCACTTTTCCGCAGCCCTTATCGCCGCCTCGGCCCTGCTGCTTTCCGCCACGGGATGCCAACGCGAAAGCACCGCCACGGTGCGCGTGAACTGCGCCGTCGAATGGAACGGGGAGCCTTTCACCATCGGCGAATCGGGACTCGACATGCAGGGTCGCGAGGCCCAATTGGAACGCCTTGAGGCGTACGTCAGCGACTTCGCCTTGCACGATGTGGAAGAGGGGTGGATCGACATTGACACTGTGGCGCGATTGGATTTCAGCCTGGCCGATTCCCACGCCCTGCTCGAGGTGAAAGGCACGGGAGACCGTTCGATTGATGGCATCCGCATGGGGCTCGGCGTTCCGGCCGACCGAAACAAAGACGTCGACCCCGCGTCGTACGACAACCCCGACCACCCGCTCGGCTTCAAAGGGTCCGCCGGCATGCATTGGGGGTGGGCTGCAGGATACATTTTCAGCGTTTATGAGGGCCGTCTTTTGACCGAACCCAACGTCCCGTTCGCCTACCACACGGGCAACGACACGTGCTTCAGGACGGTCGAGTTGATGTTTGACGCACCTCGCCTTTTGGAATGTGAGAGCACCGACCTCGAAATCAACCTGGTCTTGGACGCCTACCAATGCCTCCACGGAGATGGGGACGTCATTGACCCAGAATTGGACCCTGAGACCCACACCGGCAACAACCTGCCCCTCGCTTTGCGTTGGGTTGACCTCTATCAGTCCGCCTGGTCCATCGCGCCGTAACTTGGACGTATGAAGCGTCGATCGCACACCACGTGGGTCCTGTGGGCCGTGGCCTTGGGTTGGTCCCTTTCAGGCTGCGATTGTGGGGAAGCACCGGTGTGGGAACCGACGCCGTACGCGTTGGAGATTCCTCCGTTTTTCCCGCCCATGGACATTCCCGCCGACAACCCGTTGACGGTTGAGGGCGTGGAATTGGGACGCCTGCTCTTCTGGGAGACGCGCTTGAGCGAAGACAACAGCATGTCCTGCGGCAGCTGCCACTTGCCGGAAGTCAACTTTGCCGATCCCGCTCAATACAGCACCGGCGTGACGGGCGCTGTTGGCACGCGCAACGCCATGGCGCTCATCAACTTGGGCTGGGCTTCGTCGTTTTTTTGGGACGGCCGTTCGCCTTCGTTGGAAGACCAAATCCGCGACCCCGTCCCGCACCCCAGCGAGATGAATCTGCCGTGGCCTGAAGCGGTGGCCAAACTCCAAGCGGACGGCACCGACACACGCTACCCCGAGCGGTTCTTCGACGCGTTTGGCACGACTGAAATCAGCGAGGACCTCGTCGTGATGGCGATCGCCCAATTCGTGCGCACGATGATCAGTGCAGACAGCAAGTTCGACCGGTGGCGCCGAGGCGAAACCGACCTCACGGACAGCGAATACAGCGGCTATCAAATGTTCCTGCGCGAAGGAGGAGACCCCGAGGAAGTGCCTGGAGGCCAGTTCGGTGGAGACTGCTTTCACTGCCACGGAGAAGCCGGCCTGCAATTCACGGACCACCTGTTCCACAACAACGGGCTCGACCCCTCCTTCGAGGCAGATCCCGGCCGCGCGTCCGTGACCGGAAGCCCCTTGGATTCCGGGCTCTTCCGCACGCCAACCCTGCGCAACGTGGCCCTCTCGGCACCCTACATGCACGACGGTCGGTTCCAGACGCTTGAGGAAGTCGTCGAGCATTACAACTCGGGAGGTGTTGCGTCCTCGACCATCGACCCGTTCATGAAGTACACCACCGGCGGGCTGTCTTTGGCCCCCTCCCAAAAGGCGGATCTCCTCGCCTTTCTGCACACCCTCACCGACACGGTTTTCGTCCAGAACCCTGCGTTTCAGGACCCCCACTGATGTAACCTTTTCATGCTGTCGCACGTACGCGAGAGCATGTTGATGACGAAACTGATTTCGAAAACATTCCCCCTGGCTTTGGTGGCTGGGGTGTTTGCGTTTAGCCCTTCTCAGACCCTTGCCCAGTGCGGCACGTTGCTGGACGGCGACGGCGTGGAAACGCCCGACCCCGTGTACTACGAGTGCAACGACGGCAGCGGGACGTTTGAGTTTTGGCCCTTGTCGAATGGCACCTGGACCAACGTCACGGTGGACTGGGGCGACGGCACCGCTCCCGAGTTTTTCGCCGAGTGGAGCGAGACGGAAGCCATCAACCACGTGTACGCCTACCAAGAATTTGCCACCTACACGCTGACGTTCAGCACGTCTTCTTGTTCGGCCACGGCCACCTTGGAAAAGAGCGTCTTGGTAAACCCCGCGATTGTGGTTCCGGAGGGCTGGCCAACCGGCGCATGTGCTCCGGCAACGTTGAGCTTTGTGAACGGGTCGACCAACGTCACGCCCGACACGGAATTTACTTGGACGTTTGACGACGGCACCACGGTCACGGCAGGCCCTGAAGACGAAGGCGCCACCGTGGATCACTTGTACGCCGCATTCACCACGGGATGCCAGCGCGACGTGACCTTGAGCGCGACCAATGCTTGCCGCACGTCTGAATTTGGCGTACCCGCCGCAGTGACCATTGACTACATCAACATTTGGGATCGCGACAACCCCATCGTGGACGCTTCCGCAACAACCCTCTGCTGGCCTGAAAACACGGTCGATCTCTGGAACATTTCAGAAAAGGTCTGCTTGGAAAACGGCAACACGGAACAGCGCAAGGAACGCTGGAACTTTGGTGGCCCCTACGGTCCGGCTGGAATTGAGGAAATCGATTGGCGTCCCTGGACCAACAGCAACCCCGTGCAATTGACCTTTCCATCAACGGGAACGTACACCATTTGGCTGGCCATTGAAAACTACTGCGGCATTGACAGCGCCGCCATTGACATTGTGGTGCGCGAACCTTTGACAGCCACCGTCACGGGGCCCGTCGAGGTGTGTGAGGGCGACCGCAACTTCTTCACGGCCACTGCGGCCGATGCCGACTGGTTCGAATGGGATTTCTACGGAACCGATTCGTACTGGTACCCGTCCGCGTCTGGCAACATGATTTGGACTTACAACGACGCGGGCACCTACGAATTGGCCGTGAATGTTGGGTTGGACAACCAAAGCGAATCCTGCACCGCGACCGCGACGCACACGATCACGGTCAAACCCAAACCCCGCGCCGAAATCGCTTTGTCCAGCACGGAAGGCTGCGACGAACTCACCACGACGGTCTCGGAAACGTACGGCGAAGGAGCCTCGTACACCTGGACTTGGCCAGAAAACGCCATGATTGTGGCGACTCCGAGCGGGACCATGGCCACCCTGACGGAACTGGGCACCCACCCGTTTGCAGTTGAAGTGACCGACGTGAATGGCTGCACAGCTGTGGCCAACGCCACGGCAGAGGTGTTCCCCTCTCCTGTGGCGGAATTCACGGCAGGCGAGGTGTGCGAAGGAAACGCTTCGTCTTTCACCGACTTGAGCCTCCCGAGTGGCTCGGATACGCTCGACACGTGGGCCTGGACGTTTGGGGATGCTGAAACGTCCTCGGAACGCCACCCTGACTACACGTACTCGAGCCCCGGCACCTACCTGGTCACGCTTGAAGTAAGTGACGTGCATTGCTCAGCAACGGCAAGCGAAGCCGTGACGGTGAACGCGGCGCCGACCCTAGGCATCAGCAGCGACCTGAGCGAGGGTTGCAGCCCGTTGTACGTGGATTTTGAGGCCGCTAGCGACGGAACAGTGGTTTGGGAGTTTGGGGACGACAACGGGGACAACGGCTCCGAAGTGTCCCACATCTACCTCGGAAATCCGACAACCGCCGTTCAGTATGATGTCGTAGCCACTGCGACCAATGCGTTTGGGTGCTCAACAGAAGCAGCTATGACCGTGCGCACCCTTCCAAGTGCCGACGCGTCATTCTCGGTTTCTCCAGCGGAATGCTCTCCGTTCACACCCGTGTTCACCAACGAAAGCAAACGTGCAACTTCGTACCTGTGGATCTTTGACGACGGGACGACCTCCGACGCGTTTGAGCCTACGCACGTGTTCACCAACACCACAGGGTATCAGGACGCCCAACCTGTTGAGTTGATCGCTTATTCCGAGAACGGATGCAACGACACAACAGGTGCAGCAGTCAATGTGTATCCGGAGGCATTGTTCAACATGACCTTGGACCAAAATGCAGCATGCTCGCCTTTCTCCATGATGGCTCCCGCCGTCAACGGTGCTGAAAATCACGTGTGGGATTTCGGTGACGGGACCCTAGGATCTGTCGTGCCCAACCCTATCCACGTCTACGAAAACAACACCGCCGCACCCTTGACGTATACGTTGACGTTGAATGCGGAAAACAGCTTTGGTTGCCCGGGTTCCGTTTCTCGTGACATCGTGGTCAACCCTACGCCAGTGGCCGAGTTCACGGCCGACATCCAAAGCGGTTGTGCGCCCTTGACCGTGACGTTTGAGGAATCAAGCCAGCGCGCTGCAACCTACTCTTGGGATTACGGAGATGCCAACACAGCCACCGGATTGAATGGCGTTGCACACGAACACACCTTTGAACTGGGCGGCTTTGACCTTGCCGCAAGGGCCGTGACCTTGACTGTGGAAGCCGAAGGCGGGTGTTCCGACACGCACACGGTGGCCATCGAATTGTATCCTGAAGTGGTGGCCAACCCCATTGGCGAGCTCGAAGCGTGCGCGCCGTGGCAGTCCGATCTGGTGGCCGAGGGGTACGAAGGGGCGACCAACCACAGCATCACGTGGACCATGGACGGCGGCGAAACCTTTGAAGGGGCTGCACTGCAACGCACGTTCGTCGGCCTCGAAGGCGCGGACCAGACCTTGACGTTTGGCCTCAACATCACCTCGCCGTACGGATGCTCTTCCGACGCCACGGTGGAGGCCACGGTCCACCACGTGCCGGTGGCCGACTTTGAATTGTCGGAGGTGGCCGCCTGCGCCGGCACGGAAATCGACTTGGACGACCGCAGCATGTACGCCGACCAGGTGACCTTGGATTGGGGAGAAGGCGAAGGACCTCAAACGAACGCGGGCAGCTCCCACGTCTTCACCAACTTCGCGTACGAACCCGTCGTGGTGGAATTGGTCCAAACCGCCACCACCGACTACGGTTGCCAAGCGCAAGCGTTCGTCAACCACACGATCTACCCGCAAGTGACGGCGGATTTCTTGCCGCCTGCTCCTGCGTGCGCTCCGTTCACCCTGACGCTGGTGAACCAAAGCTCAAACGCGAACGGCACGTTCACGTGGGATTTTGGGGACGAAAGCCCCGTTTCCCAAAGCGCCCAGCCGAGCCACCTCTACGAAACGCCAGCCGACGCCAACAGCGTCTACACCATCTCGTTGCACGCGACGAGCACGTACGGTTGCGAGGACAGCACAAGCCACGACGTGGAGGTGCACGCCACCCCCGTGGCGGACATGGAAGTGGTGCGCGAAGAAGGATGTTACCCGTTGGAAGTGACGTTTGCCAACCACAGCGTGGGGGGCGACACCTACAACTGGACCTACGGCACGGGCTTGAACAGCACGGAAACCGCAAGCGAACACACGGTGGAGTACTTCAACCCCACCAGCAACATCGTGACTTACACGGCCGTGTTGACGGTCACCACCGACGCGGGTTGCAGCAGCCAGGACGTGACGTACATCGAGGTTTTGCCCGAGGTGGAAGCGCGCATTGAGGGCGGCATGACGGGGTGCGCTCCGTTGGAAATCGACTTCTTGAACTTGAGTGACGGTGCCGCGAATTACGCTTGGGACTTCGGCGACGGAGGCCAAAGTGCAGCCACGCACGCCAACCACACGTTCACCACCGATCCCGGGGAAGACGCCACCTACACGGTCTCCATGGTCGCAACGTCGGTCTACGGTTGCACGGACACGGCCCACGTGCAGGTCCACGTGTACGCTGCCCCGACCGCGGACTTCGTCACAAGCTCCACGCAGTTGACCTTCCCCAACACCGACGTCACGGTGACCAACACCTCGACGGCCGGCGAAAGTGCGGACCACTACTGGACGTTTGGCGACGGCCAGGTGAGCTACGAGGCCAACCCCGGCACGCACGATTACGGCACGTGGGGGACGTACGACATCACGTTGGAAGTGGACAACGGCTACTGCTCTTCGGTGGCAAGCACGGCGGTTCAGATTTTGGCCCCCACCCCCACCATCGGCTTCACAGGGGAAGGCGCAGGATGCGCGCCCCTGACGGTGCAGTTCAACAACCTCAGCACGTACGCAAGCAGCTACCGCTGGGAATTCTCGGACGGCTCCGTCCGCAGCGACGACAGCCCGGTCCACGTGTTCAGCGAGCCTGGCGTCTACGACGTGACCTTGTACGTCGAAGGCTACGAAGGCACGGAACTCGTGGAATCGCACACCGCAGTGGTGGAAGTGTTCCCAACGGCCGAAGCGGTGTTCACCTTGAACCCCAACCACGTGATGGTGCCCGGACAGCCCGTGTTCTTCCTGAACTTGTCAGAAGGCGCCACAGAGTACATGTGGGACTTTGGTGATGGAGCGACCAGCATTTCGGAGACGCCCGTGCACGAATACCTTGAAGCAGGAGTCTACGACGTGAGCTTGACCGCGAACAACGCGTGGGGGTGCTCCACCACCTACACGTTGCCTGAAGCCGTATTGGCTGAGGAAGGCGGAATGATGGTGTTCCCCAACGCCTTCACGCCGAGCTCCACGGGATCCAACGGCGGTTACTACGACCCCACCGGGTACGACAACGACGTGTTCCGCCCCATGCACGTGGGCGTGGAAACGTACGAGCTGATGGTGTTCACGAAGTGGGGAGAGATGATCTTCTACTCCAACGACGTCAACATCGGCTGGGACGGTTACATCCAGGGCCGTTTGGCCGCCACCGACGTGTACGCTTGGAAAGCCACGGCGACATTGAGCAACGGCGAAAAACTCCAGCGCATCGGGAACGTGACCTTGTTGGCGCGTTGATGTAACCTCCGCTGGCCATTCCTCGTACATCACACCATGAACCCTTTCTCTCGAACGACGATTACGCGCGCCGCCTTGGCGACGCTGTTGGCCTGCGCCTTCGCATGGCCTGAATCGGGGTGGGCTCAAGACCAGCAATTCACGCAATTCAATGCGGCCCCGACGTCGTTCAACCCGGCGTACGCCGGGGTGTCCGGGCAGGCTCGTTTGGCGTCGTTGTATCGGGCGCAATGGACGGCTCTGCCGCAGGCCTTCACCGGATTTCATTTGGCCTACGACCGCCCGACGCTGGACAAACGCATGGGCTACGGCTTCATGCTGAGCAACGAACAAGCCGGCGCGGGATCGCTCAACCGCATCCAATTCATGGGCCAAGCTGCGCACAACCTGCGCCTGGGGCGCCGCATGAATTTGCGCACCGGAATGCAACTGGGCTTTGGCGCGCGGAGCATCGACATGACCAACCTCGTGTTCATGGACCAAATCTTGCGCGACAACGCAGAAGTTTCCCTGGAACAAGGGCTTGGCAGGGGTACGCAGTACATGGACATGGGTGCTGGATTCATGCTGTTGACGCGTCGGGTGTGGTTTGGGGCTTCGGCCAACCACCTGACGTCGCCCAACGTGAGCTTGAACCCTTCGCTGCCTGAAAAGCTGGCGGTGCTGTACACCGGCCACGGCGGTGCGCGCATTCAGTTGGCGCGCGGGCCCAAAGGGCGCTTCCGCCGCGACGTGGTGGTTTCCTGGAAGTACATGCAGCAAGGCGACCGCAATCAACTGGACGTGGGGGCCTATTACGACTTGACGATGTTCACCTTGGGTTTGTGGTACCGTGGGTTGCCCGTGCAACAAGGCGCCGACGGGTCGATGGACGTGGACGCGTTGAGCTTTGTGTTTGGCTTTGGAAACCGCGACTTCAAAATGGGCTACAGCTACGACATCACCCTGAACCGCTTGGGGTTGTTGGGCACGGCCGGTTCGCACGAATTCAGCGTCAAGTACTTCTGGGACGTGTCGCGCCGCCGCGACCCCCGTCCTCCCTACCACCCGTGTGTGGAGTATTGATGGACCGGCAGGCGCCGCTTAAGCGCCTCCAATTTGGTTGACCTCGGGCTCGAGGTCCACGCCAAATTTCTCTTTCACCGACTTCATGATGTCTTGGGCCAACGCCCAAACCTCCTTCCCCGTCGCACCCCCAAAGTGCACCAGCACGAGGGCTTGCCTGTCGTGAACGCCATGCGTTTCGCGGCGATGGCCTTTCCAACCGGCTTGTTCGATGAGCCACCCCGCCGCGAGTTTGACGTCACCTCCGGGTTGCGGGTAGTTGGGCATGGTCGGGTGAGCGGCGAGCAGGCGTTCCGCCTCGGAGGCAGCGACGGTGGGGTTCTTGAAGAAGGAACCGGCGTTGCCGATTTCAGCCGGGTCCGGGAGTTTGGATCGGCGGATGCGGATGACCGCGTCGCTGACGTCTCGGTGGGTGCGGTTGGGCTCCGGAATGTGTTGCAATTCCTGTTCGATGGCCCCGTAGCCCATGCGAAGCGGGCTTTTCCGGTCGAGGTCGAAGGCGACCTGGACGAGGATCCACTTCCCGCGCTCGGCGCGCTTGAAAAGGCTCTCGCGGTAGCCAAATTGGCACTGCTCGGCCGTGAAGCGCTGGAGCGCACCGTCCGAAATGCGAACCGCGTCCAGCCACGCGAAGTGGTCCCGGATCTCAACCCCGTACGCGCCGATGTTCTGCATCGGGCTGGCTCCGACGCTGCCGGGAATGAGGGACAGGTTCTCGAGCCCGCCCCATCCTTCGTCGAGCGTGCGCATGACGAAGTCGTGCCACACCTCCCCAGCGCCAGCGGCCACGCGCACGTGCCGTCCGTCGTCGGAAACCACCTCGACGCCCTGAATGTGTACGTGAATGACGAGAGCCTCCACGTCGCCGTGCAGCAACATGTTGCTCCCGCCTCCGAGGACGAGCAGCTCGAGGCTGCGCTCTTGGGCCCAGTCCAGGGCGGCGCGCAGTTCGTCCACCGACGTCACCGCCACAAACCACCGTGCCTTGGCGGAAATGCCAAACGTGGTGTGGTCGGCCAATTCCACGTGTTCACGCACATCCAGGGCTACCGTGTCGGGCGAGGTCATGCCGCAAGGTGTCCCGTTCCACAACGCGCGAAACGACGGCCCGGAAATTCTTTCCCACGGCCCGTCGTCGGCAACCATGTCGAGGATGCGTTGACGCTCTGGCCAGGTCGTGGCAATGACGTCGTGGCACAGGGTTTGGGCTCCCATGCGGGTGCATTCCCAAAACCGATCGGGACCTTGAACAGCGTACACGTTCTCAGTTCCGGACAATTGAAGGTACACGGGGTACTTCATGTGGCGAAGTTGATGCAATTTCGCGGTTCGATTGCACTTCGAAATGAATCCTTCTCAAACCCCCAACGCTCACAACTCATCCGCCCGCAAGCAGGCGGAGCATGCCATGGAGCGCGCGGCGTGGGCCGAGGCGTTGGCCGCGTGGAAGGCGTTTTGGGTGGAAGACGCGGCGACGGCTGGGGCGGACCCCAACGCCATGCACGACCGGGCGGTGTGTCATTTCCATTGCGGCGACAAGGGCGTCGCCCTGGATTGGCTGAACCGCGCGGCCGACCTTCAGCCCGAATACAGCTACCGGTACAGTTCGCGTGGCTGGATGAAGCAAGCGCTCGGCGACACGCACGGCGCCATCGCCGATTACAAGCACGCGCTGGAACTGGATCCGGACGACGCGGTCACGTGGAACAACCTCGGGTTGCTCGAAGAACAACTCGGCTACCAGGAACAGGCGAAAGAACGCTACCGCGTCAGCGACGAGCTGCTCGGCATCTTGAAGGAACGCGGCATCGACCCAGAATCGAGCACGCCGGCGTTTGAGGAGCGCCCCGCTCAGGCCGAGCCGACGAAGGAGGACGGGCGCACATTTTGGGGTGAAATCAAGCGAGCCATCTTCACGTCAGAAGGCCGAAAAGAGGTCTGGACATTCGTCGCGAATGGCTTTACCTTGAGGGGCTGATGAGCCGCCCCCACCCTCAGGAAAAACCGACGCTGACTGGCCCTTCGTTCTTGGACGAAGTCCTTGAATCGGTGCTGGCTCATCCCCTGTGTGAGGCAAGGCAACTGCAGCGACTGGCGGTGGTCGTTCCGAGCCACCGCGCCATGTCCCGACTGAGGAACGCGCTGCAAAAAAAGCTCCCAAGCCCCGCGCGGCTTCCCCAATTCTACGCCCTGTCTGGGTTTGTGGAAGCCAGTTCGCCCTGGACGGCGGCCGACCCGCTTGAGGTCATGGCGCGTTTCTTTCACTTGGTCCACGAGGAACAACCCGAGTTGACGTTCGATCGATTCGTGCCCTGGGCGACCGTCGTGCTGAGCGACTTTGCGGCCGTGGACCACGAATTGGCCGACGTCCACGCCGTGTTCCAAAACCTCGCGGACATTCAGGGGATTGAGGACTGGAGTTTTGGGGAGGAGCCTTGGTCGGAAGACCAAAAGGCGTTTGAGCGCCAATGGCGCCGCTTGCCCGGACTGTACGAACGGCTCAATGCAGCCCTGCGTGAGGACGGCATGGCGACGCGTGCTCAATTGACCCGACGTGTCGCCGAAGGGGAAGGCCGTTTGGACGTGGATCACGTTTTGGCCGCGGGCTTGGCGACCATGAGCCAAGCCGAGTGGATGTGCCTTCAACAATGGGCCAAAACGAATCGGTTGACCGTCCTGTGGGACGGAGACGCTTCCTACGTGGACGACGTCCACAACGAAGCCGGCCTGTTCGTGCGAAAATTTCGAGGTCAGGGCACTGCTTTTCCCCGAGCGACGCTGGCCTCTTCGCCTCCACGCGTGCGACGTGTGGCCTGTTCTTCCACCGTAAGCCAAACCCAGTACGTTCGCGACCATTTGGCCACTTTGAATCCGGAAGAACAAGACCGCACCTTGGTGGTGCTGCCCGACGGGAGCAGCCTCGGCACCCTGCTTCAAGCCCTTCCCAACCAAGAGCACGGAATCAACGTCACGATGGGTGTGGCCTTGCACGAGACTCCCGTTTCTTCGTTCGTCGACCACGTGTTCGTGATGCTGGAAACGCAGGGAACGGGATGGCGATTGGAGCACGTTCAAGCGCTTCACGCTCACCCCGTCATGCTGCACGTTTTGAACGACCGCGACGTTCGGAATCGCGAAGGACGAGCCATTCATTCCTTGGCCAAGGCGCACCGCGCTTGGGTCAAGCCCTCGGACTTCGACGAACACCGCGCCGAAGAATTGGGCGAGGAGTTGACGCAACTCGGCACCCTGAAAACGGAGGAAGCCTTGGGCTTTTTGCACGCCTTGTCATCTTGGGCCCGAGGCATGGAAGAACGCATGGAACGCCTTCCCGACACCCTGGACTTTCGACGCGACCAAGCCCGGGACCTCGAGGAAAGCGTGAGGGAGGTGCCCTGGATTCCTGCGGGATGGCGACGGTTCAGGACCGTGCTGGCGGTGCTGCAACGGCTCCAGGAGGCGCACGCGCCCATGGCGCACGCTCACGAAGTTCGCGCCATGACGCGTCGCCTCCTCCGCCAGGAACGCATTGACCTCCTCGGTGAACCCAACCAGGGCCTCCAAATCATGGGACTGACGGAAACCCGAGCCCTCGACTTCGACCGGGTCCTGATCCTGGACATGAACGAAGGCACAGTCCCCCAAACCTCCATGCCGGACAGCTTCCTGCCTTTGGATTTGCGGCACTCCCTCGGCATGCCGGGACCACGCGAACGCGAGGCTCGGTACGCCTATTTGGTCCACCGCCTCATGAACCGCGCCAAGGAGGTTCACCTCCTGCATCGCGGCGCGTCCGACAAAAAGGACGGCGGCGAACTCTCTCGCTACCTCATGCAACTCGAGGGCTCGTTCCACAAGCCCGACGGCACGCCGTACCTCGAAGTGGAGCACGTCGTTCATCAATTGCCCCTCCCCTCCGCCCGACCCGAGATCCCAGACCTTGAAGTCACGGACACCATGCGCGACAGGCTGAATCAATGGTCCAGCGGAGGCATGTCCCCCAGCGCCATCAACACGTTGCTTCAATGTCCGCGCAACTTTGCGTACCGCTACCTCTACCGCATGGGCGAAGCCACCGAACTCCAAACCGCCATGGAAGCCAGCACACTGGGCAGCGTCGTGCACTGGGTGATGGAGCACGGTTTGGAAGACGTCCAAGGGCACGTGCTTCAACCGCACCACCTCGAAAAAGTGAGGGTCGCCTTGGACGACTTGTTGGAACAAGCGCTGGAAAGCGAGTACAACGTGGCGCTGGTCAAGCGAGGTGAAAACGTGTTGCAACTGGAAATCGCACGAACCACGCTTCTCAAATTCCTCCGGCAGGAGACCAAGGAGCTCACCTCGGGCGAACCTGCACCACTTTTGGTCAAGCTGGAACAAGAACTCACCTCACGCCACCCCGGCACCGCGGCAGGCGAGCTCGCATTCCGGGGTTTTGCGGACCGCCGCGAAGAAGTGGTGGGCGTCCCCCGGGTGGTCGATTACAAAACCGGAAAAGTCGAAGCCAAAGAACTTCGCCTCAAGGGCGATTGGACAGCGCAACTTGAAAAAGGCGACAAAGGAAAGGCCTTGCAGCTCGTGGTGTACGCCACCATGGTGCTGGCCTCGATCGACCCCGAGGCCCGTGAACACGGCGTCTTGGCCGCCATCCGCTCGGGCCGCAACGTGTGGGAAGGGTTGCTGTCCCTTGAAATCGATGGCGACCCGCTCATCAAGCCTGCCCACGCCCAAGAATTCATCGATTGGCTTGCGAATCAACTGGTGGCCTACGCCGCTCACGATCACCACGTCCGACACAGCGAGGACGCCAAATACTGCGAACACTGCGTGGTCCTCGACCCGCCCGAAGCCTTTTCTTTCTAACTCTGCAC
Source organism: Bacteroidota bacterium (assembly GCA_027621555.1). Lineage (GTDB taxonomy): Bacteria > Bacteroidota > Bacteroidia > Flavobacteriales_D > Sanyastnellaceae > UBA11663. Next base: position 18,524 of record JAQCBJ010000027.1, read on the forward strand.
CATGGGCATCGTCGCCAAACAATCTGCACGCAACAGCGTCGCCCTCGCGACCGGCCTGCTCCTGGGCGCCGTCAACACCATGTACGTGCTGCCCAAGGCTTTCGAAGGATTCGAGGAAGGTTGGGGATTGCTTCGAATTTTGACCGCGTGGGGCACCATTTTGGCCCAAATCCTCGCCCTCGGCTCCCCCAGCGCCATCCTTCGCTTCCTCCCTGGAGCAGGAAACGACCAACGTCGCGAAGCTTCCATGTTGACCACCCTGTGCCTCCTCCCTGCCGTGGCCTTTGCGCTTGTGGGGCTGGCCTCGACGTTTGCCGGGTCAGAAATGCTCCTCGCGCTGGACGCCAACGCCGGATGGCTGCTCCAGGACCGCGTGGGCGCCTTCCTCTTCATGGCCGGCGCTTACTTGGCGATGTTGCTGTTGAAGTCCGCACTGATTCACCGCATGAGAACGGTGGTGGTGACGGTCATACAGGAGGTCTGGCTCAAAGGTTCCTACCTGGCCTTGGCTATGGTCTACTTGAAAGGGTGGATGCCCTTCGAAACCTTCTTCACTTGGTTCTTGTACAGCTACGCAGCGGCCGTGCTCCTCATGATCTCCGAGGCGTGGAGTGCCGGGACGCGCTTGGCGGCTCCCCAAATCCGCCAGGACGCTCGGCCTTTCTTGGAGTACGGCATGTTCGCGCTTTGGAACAACGGCGCACGCACGGTGGCCAAAAACCTCGACTTCGTCATGGTCGGGGCGTTGCTCGGACTGGCGGCCGTTCCGAGGTACACCTTCGCCTTTTTCATTGCGACCGTCGTGTCCATGCCGCTCCGGGCCATGTCTCCCATTTTGCGATCCCTCACCTCCAAAGCAGTGGCCACCCACGGACCGGAACACAGCGGGGAGCAACTGAAACAAGCTGCGCGTATGCAGTTGGCCGTGACAGCTGCTCTGCTTGTGGCCATTGTGGCCGGCATGCCCGCGCTTGACCTGGCGTTGCCCGAGTCCTACCAAGGACTGAAGTGGGTGGTGTTGGCCGTAGGCGTGACGTTTGTGGCCGAAGCCTCCGGGGGAACAGCCGGCCCGATCCTGCAATTTTCGTCGCGGTACAAGCTTGCGCTGCCCATCAATTTGGGTCTCGTTGCCATGACCGTCGCGACCAACTACGCCTTCATGCAATGGCTTGGCTGGGGGATTGAAGGTGCGGCGGTCGCCACGGGGTTGACTGGCGTGTGGGACATGGGATGGCGCACAAGCTTGATGTGGCGGCTGTTTCGCATTCACCCCTTCTCCAAGGGATGGGCCTGGGTCTTGGTGCTCGCGTTGGCCTTTGGCGTAGGCTCCAGTTTCGTGGATGTTCCCGCAGCGGTGATGGCTTGGGGCAAGGTCGGTCAACTTGCGTACGCCGTGCTCTTTGGGGGACTCGCAGGAGGGGCCGTTCTTGGGTCCGCTTGGGCGCTCGGTTGCCTGCCCGAGGTGACCACGGAAATGAAAAAGCGCCTGAACCCCAAGGGAACAGGCGCTTGATCCGGCCGATACCGAGTCGTTATTCCGTCACGCGGTACCACTCTTGGGTGCGGAACAGGAACAGGATGTACCCGCGCACCTTCAAGGTGTTGTAATCGTCGTCTTCGAACCACATCTCGCAGTCGTACACGCTGCCCTTCTTGGGGTCGCAAATCGTGCCGTCTTCCCACTCCCACTCTTCGTCAAATTCCATGTCCCGGACAATCTCCATGCCCAGCACGCGCTTGTCCTTGCGGTCGTCTTCACACAGGTCGCAATACGGGTCCTGCTCTTCTTCCGGCAGGCGGAACAGCTCCACGACGGTGCCGTAGTACTTGCCGTCGCGCTCCGTGATTTCCACGATGCTCTTGATGCGGCCCGTTTCGTCGTCTTTGGTCTTCCACTTGCCAAGCAAGGGGTTGCTTTGCGCCCATGCGGCACCCATTCCGAGCACCAAGGCCAAACCGAGGGAGAGAAATTGCTTCATGAGGTCAATGTACTCCAGCGTGTGGAGATGGCAACTTCAGCCCGAGGAAGTTGCTCAAGCCTTCTTGTCAGAAAACCGCTCGACGGCTTCCCGTCTCACCTTCTCGATGCTCGCGTCCAGTTCAAACCCGAGCAGCAGCACCGCGCTGTTCGCGTTCACCCACACGAGTAACAGCATCAGAGTCCCCAGCGAACCGTACAACCGGTTGTAGGTGTTGAGTTGGGCGATGAAGAAGCTAAATCCCACCGAGAGCAACACCGTCAGCAAGGTGGTCATGGCCGCACCTGGCGTCGCAGTTCGCCACTTCATGCGGTCCCAGTGGCCCACGTTGTAGAGGAGCGTCACCGAGCTGTAAATGAGCAGCACCGCCCCGATCCACCGGGCCAGGTTGAACCACTTCAGCGACTCTCCAGGCAACCATCCGTTGTCCGACACCCACTGCAAAATGTCGCCACTGAAACCGATCAGCAACACAGCGATGCCAAGCATCACGACGAGAAGCACCAGCAGGAACATGGACCAAATGCGGATGAGCCAGGGGTTGCCTTTTTGGTCGAGCAGGGCGCTTTCGTTGAATCCAGAGAGGACCGCATGCACGCTGCTTGAGGCGTAGTACAACGTCAACACAAAACCCACGGAAAGCAGCGCCCCTTGGGTCTTGCCCAGCAAGTCCTCCACCGTTTGCTCGAACAAGCCCACGGTGTCGCCGGGGAACAAGAACCGCAGCGCATCCATCACCGCCTCCGTTTCGAGGGGGGTGTGTGGCAACACGCTCAGCAGGAAAATGACGGCTGGAAAAAAGGCCAGGAACAAGCGGAACGAAATCGCCGCCGCCCGCGTCGCCACAGCCCCATTGATCAAGCCCACCAAGAAAAAGCGGAGCACGTCGTAGACGTTCATGCCCTCCTGGCCCCAGGGCTGAAGGGTGCGCAAGAACGCCTGCAGCCGCTGCACGAGACGGCGAGAGGCCAGCCACTTGAACAGAGGGCCGTCTGGCAAACTCATGGGTTGAGGGTCGCGTGGGATTTGAGGGACAAATCGAGGCTCTTCACGCTGTGCGTCAACGCCCCCATCGACACGAAGTCCACGCCAGCCTCGCCGTAGGCGCGCAGGTTGCCGAGGTGGATGCCTCCCGAAGCTTCGAGGGGCAGGCGGCCGGCGACGTGAGCGACGGCGGCACGCACTTCGTCGGGGGTGAAGTTGTCGAGCAGCAGGCGCGTCAAGGACAGACCCTCGGCAGCGGAAGCGGCGAGCGCCTCGTTCAATTCGCTCATGGAGCGGACTTCAACCACGACGGGAACGCGGTCGTGTCCCGCTTCGAAGTAGGCCTGCACCCCTGCGAGGGCGGCGGTCATGCTGCCGGCGTAATCGACGTGGTTGTCCTTGATGAGGATCATGTCGTACAAACCCATGCGGTGGTTGACCCCGCCGCCGAGCCGCACCGCCCACTTTTCGAAGGCCCGCAAACCGGGGGTGGTTTTTCGGGTGTCGAGGACGCGCGTCGGGGTGCCTTCCAAGAGCGCCGACGCGCGGTGTGCCGTGGTGGCCACCCCACTCATGCGTTGCATGAAATTCAAGGCGAGGCGCTCCGCCGCGAGAATGCTTCGAGCTGGGCCTTGGACCCGAATCACCATGTCGCCGACCGAGACGGGGGCGCCATCGGCCATCACCGCTTCGAAGGTCACATTGGGGTCGACGAGTTCAAACACCGCGCGGGCGACCTCGATGCCGGCGACCACGCCTCCCTCTTTGGCCAAGATGAACCCTTCGTGATGAAGGCCCTCAGGCACACTCGACAGGGAAGTGCAATCTCCGCTGCCCAAATCTTCCTCGAGCGACCACTTCAGGGTGCGCATCATGTGGTCGTCCAGCATGGGACGAAGATACGCCTGCGTCCGAGGTACGTCTGCGCCCTAGCTTTGCGTTTATGCAGCTGAGCTTGATTGCCATTGGAACGACCTCCCAGCCTTGGGTGAAAGACGGCGTGGAGATGTACAACTCCCGCCTTTCGAGGTACACGAAGTACAGCTACGTGGAAACCCCCAACCTCAAGGGAAAGCACGCCAAGGCCGACCCAGCACGCATGATGAAGGAGGAGGCCTCCGTGGCCGACAAACACCTTCAAGGTGTCGACCACCTTGTCCTCCTCGACGAGCACGGACCTCAAATGGGCTCCGTCCAACTCGCCAACCACCTCCAAGGCCTCATGAACCGGGGACTGCGCCACACGGCATTTCTGATCGGCGGGCCGTACGGCTACGACCCCAGCCTCCGGGAGCGTGCGCACGCCACGTGGTCGCTGAGCAAACTCACCTTTCCCCACGAGTTGATTCGGATTTGTGCAGCGGAGCAACTCTACCGCGCACATACCATTCTCAAGGGCGAGCCCTACCACCATCCCTGAGTGCCCGCGTTGGCCGCGGATCGATTTCCCCGAATCGGATTCCCTGAAACGAAACAACGCGACCCGAGGGCCGCGTTGTTTGCGTTGTGCGTGGGATATCCTGACTTATTCCGCGAGGATCGTCACCACGTTGTTCAAGACCTCCACGCTTCCGCCTTTGACGTCGAACGTTTGGTCCCCACCTGAGGTGCGCACCACCACCTGACCCGCTTGAAGCGTCGTCACGAGGGCTGCGTGGTTGTTCATGATGCCCAAGCTTCCGTCCGATCCAGGCAAGCCCACGTAGGTGGCTTCCCCGGAGAAGAGTTTGGCGTCGGGAGTGAGAATGTCAACCGTCATAGCGCTCAGGCTTAGGCTTCAGCCAACATCTTTTCGCCAGCCTCGATGACCTCCTCGATGTTGCCCTTCAAGTTGAAGGCCGCTTCGGGGTACTGGTCGAGTTCACCGTTCAAAATCATGTTGAAGCCCTTGATGGTGTCTTCGATCGGAACGAGGACGCCAGGGATGCCAGTGAACTGCTCGGCCACGTGGAAGGGCTGAGAAAGGAAACGGCTGATGCGACGTGCGCGGTTCACCGTCTGCTTGTCTTCTTCGCTCAATTCGTCCATCCCGAGGATGGCGATGATGTCCTGGAGTTCCTTGTAACGCTGGAGCGTTTCCTTCACGCGCTCTGCCGTGTCGTAGTGCTCCTTGCCCACCACGTCAGGCGTCAAGATTCGGCTTGTGCTGTCGAGCGGGTCCACAGCGGGGTAAATGCCGAGTGAAGCAATCTTACGAGACAACACCGTCGTCGCGTCCAAGTGAGCAAACGTCGTTGCAGGTGCAGGGTCCGTCAAGTCATCCGCAGGAACGTAGACGGCCTGCACAGACGTGATCGAACCGCGCTTCGTCGAGGTAATACGCTCCTGCATCGCACCCATTTCCGTCGCGAGGGTAGGTTGGTAACCCACAGCCGAAGGCATACGACCGAGAAGTGCGGACACCTCTGAACCGGCCTGCGTGAAACGGAAGATGTTGTCGATGAAGAAAAGGATGTCACGGCCGCCGCTCTGCTCGTCCCCGTCGCGGAAGTACTCCGCCACCGTCAATCCCGAGAGGGCCACACGTGCACGTGCGCCTGGAGGCTCATTCATTTGGCCAAACACCAACGTGGCCTGGCTCTTCTGAAGCTCTGTGTTGTCCACCTTGGTGAGGTCC
>JAQCBJ010000028.1 GCA_027621555.1 Bacteroidota bacterium
GTGGAGGGATTCGAACCCCCGGCCAGCTGATTACAAATCAGCTGCTCTGGCCTCTGAGCTACACCGGCAAAATTTCAAAGAGCAGGGCAACAAGAACCCTCCCGGTTTTCGGGAGGGCAAATGTAAGAAAGAAATCCACGTGATTAATCGCGCAGAGTCAGGAAAATTTTAGGGCGCCAAATTCGATCAGGCGTGCACCTTCATGACTTGGCGTCGGAGGGCCTCTGCAACTTCGTCCATGGCCGCTTCAAAGCTCACTGCATGGCGTTTCGCAAACAAGTCTTTGCCCGGAACATGGGCCTTCACTTCCACCACCTTGTTTTCCCTCGAATCACTCTTTTCGACGCGCAGGAACACTTCACAATTCTGAATCTCGTTGTTGAAGGTCAACAATTTCTCCAACTTGGCCGTCACAAAATCCAACAGCGCGCTGTCGGCGTCAAAATGAATGGAATGGATTTGGATCTGCATAAAGCAACGGGTTAGTGCTCCCCCGTCGCTCTTTTGTTCAACGGAGAAGCGTTGTGAAACTCCTTCAGCTTTGCTGTCGTGTGCTGAGTGTAGACCTGGGTGGAGGACAAACTTGCATGACCAAGCAAGTCTTTCACCGCTGCCAACTCCGCCCCGCGATTCAGCAGGTGCGTTGCAAACGTATGCCGAAGTACGTGAGGGCTGCATTTCTGCAGCGAACTCACCTCTCCAAGGTAATGATTGACCCGTCGATAAACAAATGACGGATACAGGGAACTGCCCGCATCCGTCACAAACAAATCGTCTCCTCCCACAGGACGATCCATCACGTGTTGCATAATGCTCTCCATGGTCGATGGAAGCAATGGCAATACGCGCTCCTTTCGGCCCTTGCCATAAACACGCAATTCGCGCCGAGCGCCATTGACGTCTTGGACCTTCAAGCCAATCAGCTCGCTCATCCGAATTCCAGTCTCGTAGAGCAGAGCCATCATGCTGCGATCCCTGCGCCCCTTCCAATCGTCGGAAAAGACCTCTTCCGAAAACAACTTGTTCATGGAATGTTCGGGGACCACTTCTGGCATGCGCTTCTCCACCTTTGGCAAGACCACGGACTCGGCCGGATTTGAAGTCATCAATCCTTGCCGCCGAGCAAACTTGACGAAGGTGCGGTACACGCTCACTTTGCGATGGATGGTTCGGGGAGACTTGCCCTCCTTCACCAAATCAACAACCCAAGACCGAATCCAGTCGGCCTCCATCACGGTCAGATCACCCTCCTCAAACGTGTTCTCCATGTACTTCTGCATCTGGTTGAGGTCTGACTTGTAACACCGGATGGTGTGGTCTGAACCTCGACGTTCCTTTTGCAGGTAGTCCAGGAAATGGGCGATATGTTGAAGTGGTTGGGTCAAAGCTAGGACATGAAAAAAGGCGACAAAGCTTGCGCAATATCACCTTTTTTATCGACATAACCAAATATTATGTCGATTAATTATCGAGTTTTATCTTACTCCGCCTTGAGATTGAGGCCGTTCTTATACACGGCCTTCTTCCGCATCTCACGGTTCAATACGCTCGGCTTCACGAATTCACGACGCGTGCGCAATTGCTTCATCGTTTTCGTTTGGTCGAACTTCTTCTTGAATTGCTTGAGGGCGCGTTCGATGTTGTCTCCCTCTTTGACTTGAATGCTGAGCATGATTCTCTGAATTGGGCGCCAAAAATAAGGAAATTCTCTGAAACCTCAACTTAGCTCTTCAGCAATTCGCGGCTGATGACCAATTTTTGGATCTCGCTCGTCCCCTCTCCGATGGTGCATAGTTTGCTGTCGCGGTAGTATTTCTCCGCTGGAAAATCCTTCGTGTAGCCATACCCTCCAAGAATCTGGACGCCTTCTGTGGCGACACGGACACACACTTCGCTCGCTTCGTATTTGGCCATGGCGCTTTCTTTCGTCACGGGCTTCCCTGCCACTTTCAATGCACATGCTTGGAGCGTCAACAAATCTGCCGCTTCAATCGATGTCGCCATGTCGGCCAATTTGAAACCAATGGCCTGGAATTGCGCAATTGGCTGCCCAAACTGCTCCCGCTCCTTGGCATATTGAGTGGCTGTCTCCATGGCTCCCTTCGCAATTCCCAAGGCGAGAGAAGCAATGCTGATTCGACCGCCATCCAGAATTTTCATGGCTTGGATGAATCCCTCTCCCACCTCGCCGAGAACGTTTTCTTTGGGAATTCGGCAGTTCTCGAAAATGAGCTCGGCGGTTTCGCTTGAACGCATTCCCAGCTTGTTTTCCTTTTTTCCGCCTTGGAAACCCGGGGTCCCGCGTTCCACGACAAAAGCTGTGATGCCCCGGCTGTCGAGGGGCTCGCCAGTGCGGGCCAACACCACGGCCACGTCCCCTGAAATTCCGTGGGTGATCCAGTTTTTAGTCCCGTTCAAGACCCAGTCTTCCCCATCCTGGACAGCCACACAGCGCATACGCATGGCATCGCTTCCCGTGTTGGCCTCCGTGAGCCCCCATGCGCCGATCCACTCTCCGGTGGCGAGTTTGGGTAGCCACTTCTGCTTTTGGGCCTCGTTGCCAAACTGGAGAATGTGCCCCGTGCACAAACTGTTGTGCGCGGCCATTGACAATCCGACCGAGCCGCACACCTTGGCGATTTCCTCGATGGCCATCTTGTACTCGTAGTAAGACAATCCTGCCCCTCCGTACGTTTCTGGAACGAGCATGCCCATCAACCCCAACTCCCCCATGGCCTTGAACACCTCTCGAGGAAAGTGCTGCTCCTCATCCCACGTCATGCGATGAGGCAAGATTTCACGTTGGGCAAAATCGCGCACGCTGTCGCGAATCATGCGCTGGTCGGGAGTAAGTTGAATTTGCATTGGGCCTGTCGTTGAGGACTGCAAAGTTCGCAAAACTCGCTCCGCTGCCGTCGTTTCATTCGTGGACGGGCATTCGCGGTTCGCACATGTGGAGGTAAGGCCCCCACCTCTCCCGATTCTCGGCGCTGGGATTCAGGCGATCCCAAAACGCGTCCATGCTTGAGGCACCCCGGCCCCAAGCGCGCAGAATGTCGCGAGTCGCCTCCGCATCAAACAGCGGGTGCCTGACAAGCCTTCGGAACGTCAGGGAATCCATGCACAGCGGCTCAACATCATCGGCATCCACAACAAGCTGCCCCTTCACGTTGAGCATGGTTGCCGAGTCCAAACCGTACACCATGTAAAGCTGATCCACAGAAGCGAATCCCCCCATCGCCTCCCGGAACTTGACAGTCCGGAGGGAGAGCACCGGGCCAAAACCAGGCAAGGCATCCCATTCTTCAGCCGTCGCTTGGTTGATGTCAATTGAAAGAACGACCTCGGGACGAGCCTTCGCTGAGGCGGCCTTTCGTGGTCGGACAGGTGCCCGACCCACGTTTTCACGCTGAGGAGGAGACCACGTTTTTCTGGAGGACCAACGCTCGGGGATTGGCCTCTCTTCGAGCCAGCACAACAGGTCCGTAGTCGTCATGGACGGAAACCCGTCAAGCCGAGCTCTCCACGTGGCTTCACGCCACCCGTGACTCACCAACCCCACGCCGAGCAACAAACAAGCCCACCCCCATTCACGGAGGTGGGCTTGCTGCGTTCCAAAAAACGCGGTTGTTCGTTCAATCGAATCGTTTGATTTCTCCACTTTTCACCCTCCTCATGTAATCCCCCAAATCCTCTTTCACCTCACGCGCCATGAAGTAGAGCCCCAACACGTTGGGGAAACACATGGCAAAAATCATGGCGTCCCCAAAATCAAACACGCTCTGAGCACTGATTGCGGACCCCACGATGACAAAAGCGCAGAACAACGCCTTGTAGGTGATGTCCATGGCACGCGTCTCTCCGAAGAGGTAAGTCCACGCCTTCAATCCGTAGTAACTCCAGCTGATCATCGTGCTCAGGGCAAACAAAATCACGGCCACAGAAAGCACAACAGGGAACCAAGACAAGGTTTGGCTGAATGCCGAAGACGTCAAGTTGATGGCCTGAAGCTCACCCGCCTGCGCGCTGGCCAAAACACCAGCCTGGTCGTACATGCCGTAATCCGAAATCACGATCACCAAGGCGGTCATGGTGCAGATGACCACCGTGTCAATGAAAGGCTCCAACAACGCCACCACGCCCTCGCTGACAGGCTCATCCGTTTTCGCCGCGCTGTGTGCAATGGACGCAGACCCGATGCCTGCCTCGTTGGAAAATGCCGCTCGCTTAAATCCTTGAATCAAGACACCTACGATGCCGCCGTACATGGCCTCGCTGCTGAAGGCTCCGCTGAAGATCTTGCCAAACGCGACAGGCACTTCGGAAAGGTTGCCAAAAATGACGGCGAGTGCACCAAGAATGTAAATGCCCACCATGAAGGGGACCACCTTGTCCGTCACCCGTGCAATGCTCTTGATGCCTCCGAGGATGATGGCTGCCACGATGATGGCCATGACAACACCAAACATCCAGCTGTTTCCGTAAAACATGGAGGCCTCCCCTCCTGTCACGGCAATCAACTGGCTCGTGGCTTGGTTGATTTGGACCATGTTGCCGCCGCCAAACGACCCACCAATGCACGCAATGGCAAACAGGGCAGCCAAGACAGCGCCGAGCCCCTTCTTGTTCTGCTTGGCCAAGCCATCCCGCAAGTAGTACATCGGGCCTCCGGACACGCTTCCGTCGGCATTCACGCGGCGGTACTTCGTGCCCAAGGTGCATTCCACAAACTTGGAGCTCATGCCGAGCAGGCCTGCGACGATCATCCAGAACGTGGCGCCTGGACCACCAAGTGACACCGCCACCGCTACGCCGGCGATGTTGCCCACACCCACGGTGCCAGACAAGGCCGCCGTCAATGCTTGGAAGTGACTCACCTCCCCTTTGTGGTTAGGGTCATCGTATTTGCCTCGAACCACGTCCAAGGCATGGCGGAATGCCGTGATGTTGACGAATCGGTTGTAAAGCGTAAAAATCAATGCTCCTGCGAGGAGCCAAATGAGGACAAAGGGCACCTCCATTCCACCTCCAACCGGAACCGTGAAGAAAATGACCTTCATGATGGCGTTGGTAACGGGCTCCATGAAAGCGTTGATCTTTTCGTCAATGCTTTCCTGTGCAGAAGCCAAGAAAGGGAGGAAAAACAGGGAGAGGAGAGTAAGGCGTTGGATCATCGGATCGTGGTTTGTTCAGGCTTGAGGGGGTTGAATGCCGAGAAGTCGGTTCATGGTTTTGATTTGGTCGACCGTGCCTAGGACAAAAAGCTTGCAGGCCTCGTCCAAGGGGGTATCCCGTCCGGGATTGATGACGAAGTTTCCGTCGGATTTCTTCATGCCAACCACGTTGACGCCAACGCGATTTCTGGCATCGAGCTCACCCAAGGTGGACGCTTTCAACCCCTGTGGAAGCACGTTGACGGGAATCTCTTCGAGGTTGATGGCGTCTGCGCCTTGAATGCGGACGTGGTCCAGGAACTCCAACACGTCAGGCATGACAACTAGCGAGGCCATGTGGGCGCCGCCCACCTTGTCCGGCATGATCACGTTGTTGGCGCCTGCCACGCGGAACTTGCTGACGGAGTTCGATTTGGACGCGCGGCTGATGATGTGAATGCCTGGAGCCATTTCCCGGGCAGCCAGAATGACGTACAAGTTCTGGGCGTCGTCCGGGAGGGTGGTGATGACCGATTTGGCCCTCGCGATTCCTGCACTTTCCAAATTTTCATCGCGCGTGGCATCGCCTGCGATAACCAGCTTGCCCTCCTCGGCCAGGCGTTCAGCCTTCTCCACATCGCTTTCAATCACCACTACGGGTGTGGCATGATCGAGGAGCTCTTGAATCGCCATGTCTCCCACACGACCTGAACCGCACACGATGACGTGCCCGGAGAGTTTGTCTACTTCTTGTTTCAATCGTGCCTCTTTAAAGGTGTTACGGTATTCGCCATTCACAAAATACGTGGTGAGGGCGGAGATGGAATACGCGAAGGTTCCCAAACTGCCCATGATGAGAATGGTCGTGAAAACCATGCCGTTGTCGCTCAACTCGCGCACCTCTCCAAACCCCACGGTCGATACCGTGATCACGGTCATGTACAACGCCTCGACCCAGCTGTACCCTTCCACCACCACATAGCCAACGCTCCCGATGACCACCACCCCAAACACAAAGCCCAGGGCCAGGTAAATGCGCGGGAACATTCGGAACGGAATCATCATCCGTCGAATCTACAACTCCAAGGGGAGTCCACCTCGGAAGGAAAGCAATGGTTTTGCAGACGCCAACGTGAATTTTGCCTGCGTGGGTCAGAGCAATCCCTTCGCGGACAACGCGCGCTTCATGTCTTGGGCGAGTGCTTGGGCTGCTTCGGCGGAGGCCTCGAGGCATGCTTCCCGACTTGCGCCCAAACCCGCGGCGTACAGAATGCCCCGTGAACTGTTGACCAACAATCCGCACTGTTCCGTCAGGCCGTGCTCCGCAACGGCAGCCACGGTCCCTCCTTGCGCACCAACTCCGGGAACCAACAAAAAGGCATCTGGCGCCTCCTCACGGACCTCGGCAAGCATTGCTGGCCTCGTGGCGCCGACGACGAACATGAGTCGGTCCGCATTGGCAAAGGTTGCGGCTTGACGAAGCACTTCTCGGTACAACGGCCGTTCTCCGTGGAATTCAAAATCCGCTGCGCTGGGGTTGGAGGTCAGGGCGAGCAACACGGTCCACCGGTCCCGGAACGCGGTGAAAGGCTCCACGCTATCCCGACCCATGTACGGCGCCACCGTGACGGCGTCCGCTCCAAGCCCCTCGAACATGGCCCGTGCGTACCGCGTGGCGGTGTTTCCAATGTCGCCGCGCTTCGCGTCTGCGATGACCAACACATCCGAAGGAATGCCATCCACCACCCGTTCCAAGGCCGCCCACCCCTCTGCACCGTACTGTTCGAAAAACGCCAAATTGGGCTTGTACGCCACTGCATAAGGAAGGGTCGCTTCGACCATGGCCAAACAAAAAGCCTCCATGCCTGCCACGTCCGTACCAAAGGCTTCCGGAATCTTTTCAGGGTCGGGATCCAACCCCACGCACAAGAAGGAGCCTTTGTCTCGTATCGCTTCGAAAAGGCCTTGGGCCGATTGCATTTGGGCGGAAGGACGGCGAGTGGAACGGCGAGGTGTGGACATGCTGCAAAGGTCCAAAAAGCGCCTCCACCCCAACTCCTCGTCCCTTCGCAGAGAACGGAGGTTGTCAAAGATTTTTCAACCGCTCCGCGCGATCCGCCACATGCAAAGCTTCGATGACAGGACTAAGGTCACCTCCCAAAACGGCCGGCAACGCATGAAGCGTGAGGCCGATGCGGTGGTCCGTGACCCGGCCCTGAGGAAAATTGTAAGTGCGGATTTTCGCACTTCGATCGCCCGTGCTGACTTGGGATTTGCGCTCCGCGGCGCGTTCCGCTTCTGCGGCTTCGCGTGCGGCATCGTACAACCGGCTCCGCAACACCTCGAGCGCGCGATCGTAGTTCTGGTGCTGCGAGCGGCCGTCTTGGCATTCGACCACCGTCCCGGTCGGCACGTGGGTCAACCGCACGGCGCTCTCCGTCTTGTTGACGTGCTGTCCCCCCGCGCCGCTCGCGCGAAACGTGTCTTTTCGCACGTCCGTCAAGTTCAGCTCCACGTCCACCTCTCGCGCCACCGGCAACACCGCCACCGTCGCGGCACTGGTGTGCACGCGGCCCTGCGATTCCGTCTCGGGCACCCGCTGAACGCGGTGCACCCCCCGTTCAAACTTGAGCCACCCAAATACCCCGTCCCCTTCCAAACGAACCACAGCCTCCTTGAATCCACCCACCGTTCCTTCGCTCGCGCTCACCCACTCGTGGCGCCACCCCTTCTCTTCCGCGTGCTTCACATACATGCGCACGAGGTCGCCGGCAAACAACGCCGCCTCGTCTCCGCCTGTGCCGGCTCTCACCTCGAGGATGGCATCCCTGTCGTCCGCGTCGTCGTGGGGGAGCAGCATCCATTTGGCCTGCTCGACACCCTCTTCCAAGAGCACGGCCAACTTGTGCATTTCCGCCTCACCAAGGGCTTTCATTTCAGCATCGCCGGACCCGACCCATTCCAAAGCTTCGTCCCAATTGGACAAGAATTCGCCCAATTCTCGCGCCTTTTCCGCCATGGGACGCAACCGTCGATGCTCCACCATCAAGGACTTGAACAGCTCCAAATCCGAAGCCACTTCCGGGTCTGACACGCGCTTCTCCACCTCGACAAAGCGATCCGCAATGCCTTGAAGCTTGGCCACCCAACCGCCAATGTTCTCGCGGTCCAAGGCCATGAATTACGAGTACGTGTACGTTCCGTGTGGTCCCTTGACGGTCACCGTCGCGGGGGATCCAGGTTGGGCCTCAACGCGTCCCACCACTTGGGCGTGAATGCCAAACGAAGCCGCCAGTTCTATGAGCTCAGCAGCGGTGCCTTCATCGGTGTACACTTCCAAGCGATGCCCCATGTTAAACACCTTGTACATTTCCTCCCAGGAGGTGCCCGATTCGCGCTGAATCCTCTCAAACAAGACGGGAACTTCAAGCATGTTGTCCTTGATGACGTGCAAGCCGTCGGCAAGGAAGTGAAGGACTTTGGTTTGGGCGCCTCCTGAGCAATGGACCATGCCGCTCACGCGGCTGCGGTGTTTCGCCAAAAAAGCCTGCACCACAGGAGCGTACGTTCTTGTCGGAGAGAGCATCAAACGTCCCGCATCCAAAGGCGAGCCCGGGATGGCATCCGTCAATGCATAGGTCCCGGAGTACACGTATTCCTGATCGGTTCCTGGATCAAAGCTCTCCGGATATTTCGAAGCAAGCGTTTTGTTGAAGACATCGTGACGAGCCGAGGTCAATCCATTGCTCCCCATGCCTCCATTGTACTCGTGCTCGTAGGTCGCTTGCCCATCGCTGGCCAAACCCACCACAACGTTCCCCGCTTCAATTCGGCCGTTGTCAATGACGTCCTCCCGCCGCATGCGTGCAACCACCGTGGAATCCACAATGACCGTTCGAACCAAGTCGCCCACGTCAGCTGTTTCGCCTCCCGTAGAACGAATGTCCAAGCCCTGCTGCCTCAATTCAGCCAACAGAGATTCTGTCCCTTGAATGATCTCCTTGATGACTTCGCCTGGCACCAAATGCTTGTTTCGACCGATGGTGCTGGACACCAAAATGGGCCCTGTGCATCCCACGCACAACAAGTCGTCCACGTTCATGATCAATGCATCCTGCGCGATGCCACGCCAAACGCTTAGATCTCCCGTTTCCTTCCAGTACATGTAGGCCAAGGACGACTTGGTCCCTGCGCCGTCCGCATGCATCACCACACAGTGTTCTTCGCTTCCGGTCAAGTAGTCCGGAACGACCTTGCAGAACGCCTGAGGGAACAACCCTTTGTCAATGCCTTCAATGGCGGCATGGACCTCTTCCTTGCCCGCGGAAACTCCGCGTGCGGCATACCTCGCGTCGCTCACCGTTTATTCGCCCGGCTTGTAATCGAAACGAATGATCTTAAAGACCGTACGGCGGTTGCGCTGGTGAGCACGCTCGCGCTCATCCGCAGGCAGGCGGTTGATTTCTGCATCGCTAACCAACAGCGCATCTTCGCCATAACCAACAGGCACCATGCGCTCAGCAGCAATGCCCTTTTCCGCGAGGTAGTTCACGCAGGTCTCTGCGCGATCCTGGCTGAGCTTCTTGTTGGCCGAGGCGCTGCCACGGCTGTCCGTGTGGGCCTCGAGCTGAATCACGAGGTTCTCGTTGCGCTCCAACAAATCGACCAAGTAGTTCAGGGAGTCTGCCGAGTTTACACTCGCATCAATCAAGAGCTCGGCGCTGCCTAAGGGGTACAACACCACAGGCATGTCGTATTCCTTGTTCAACACGATTTCCTTCAGGAGGTACTCGCGTGCCAAGGTCGTCGACTCCGTCAATCCCTCGGTCGTCACCACATCACCCGTTCCAATGTAGCCCTCGAAGGCCACGTCGGCAGAGAAGGTCATGCCTTCGCCGATTTCGCCGTCGCACAAGGAAAGCTCCCCTTCTGAATCCGTCGTGAATGAGTTCGAGGACCCGTCCTTGGATTCCAAGGTCACCGTGGCTCCTGAGAGCGGCATCCCGGTGTCGTAATCGTAAACGTAAGCCTGGTAGCAGAACTCGAGTGGCGGGAGTTTGAAGGAATACAAATCGTCCCCTCCTTTCCCACCAACTCGGTTGGATGCAAACATGCCCTCCTCAGCACCTTCGCGGAAAGAGATGGCAAAATCGTCGTTCGCAGTATTCAATGGGAATGGCAGTGCTTTGGGTTCTGCCCAAGCCAATTTTCCCTCACGAGCTTCTGCCTTCCAGATGTCCAATTCGCCCAAGCCTTCACGACCGTTGGTTGACCAATAAAGATCTCCGTTGTCTCGGTAGTGGGGGAACATGTCGTCCCCAGCCGTGTTGATGGATGCTCCCAAGTTTTGGGCGACTGCTCCTGCAAAAGAGCCATCGATCGCTTCCACGTACCACAAATCCTTTCCACCGAAGCCTCCAGGCATGTCTGAAGCAAAAATCAAAATGTTGTCGTCGGGCGAAAGCGTCGGGTGTCCTACTTGAGAACTGTCGTTTTCATCCCGGTTGATGATGCCCAAAGCCATGGAGGCACCGTATCCACTACCCTGCTTCTTGGCAAAGTAAATGTCGCAAGCAAGGTTGGAGCCATCCATTTCCATGCAGCGCGTGAAGTAGATGGTCTTGCCATTGCTGTCAAAGCAAGCGCTGCCTTCGTTGTGCTCCGTGCAAATGGTGTTGCTGAGCGGCTCGGGCTCGCTCCAACGCCCCTTCTTGTCCATGTCGCTGTGGAACAGGTCCATGTATGCCTGACCCGTGATGGGGTCTTCCGCCGTGCCCGTCGACGATTCGCGGGAAGACGCAAAGACCAGCTCATCTCCATCCTTGCCCGTGAACGTGGGGCAGAAATCGTACGAAGCGGAGTTCAAAAGCACCATCGGCTCAACGATGTAGCGGCTTTCAGGCTCTTCAATCATGATGGCGGCCAAGTCCGCCTGTTCAATGCGATTCTCAGCAACCTGAGAATCACCTCCGGCATTTTCATAACGTGCGTACATCTCAATGGCTTCGTCAAACGCCTCCTGGTCGCGGAGGGCGTCGCCGTACACCAAGAACACTCGGTTGTCGCGGTCGCCGTACTTCAAGCCGATGGCTTTGTCGTACCACTCCGTGGCCATTTCCGGCTCGTGGTGCAGGCGGTACGATTCTCCGGCTTGGTAGGCGCAATACCCCTTCAAACCCACGTCGGACTTGATTTGGGCGTACAACGCCACGTATTCGCGGGCCGCTTCGAAGTACCCTCGACGCTCGAAGGCGCGATCGGCCTCCGCCGTCTCATCGCTTTGGGCAAAGACGGCCAAAGCCGCGAACATGAAAAGGAAGAATGTGGCGCTCCAGCGGGCCACGGATGCTTGCAGGTTGGTAGGCATTCCTATTAGGCTTGGTGAATCAAGGGGTGAAAGTAACGAAAAAAGACGCCCCAATGCGGAGGCGTCTCTTTCATTTCTTGAACAACCGATGTTGGAATCAGCTCGCCGACTTAGCGGGTGAAGAGCATCTCCTGGAATTTGGGCAGAGGCCAAATCTCATTGTCCACAAGCTGTTCCAAGCGCGCGCAGTGCTCGCCCACTTCTTCGATGAGTGGCGTGACCACGGAACCGTACTTCACTGCACGTTTCGCGAAGTCCTCAATCTTGTTGATTTTGCCTCGCTCTTCGCGCAGCTTCGTGGCTGAGGCGTGAAGCGCACTTACGCATTCCGACACCGTAGCGAGCACTTCGCGCTGCCCTGACGTCAGGGCATCCGCCCCCTTGCCAAAGATTTCCGTCAAGCCGCTGATGTTTTCGATCAGCATGTTTTGGTAGGCGATGGCGGCTGGCAAGACGATGTTGGTAGCCATGTCGCCAACGATGCGCGCTTCAATTTGGCGCTTCATGATGTACTTCTCGTACTCGACTTCCTGACGCGCGTGAAGCTCTTCCGGCGTCAACACGTTCATGGTGTCAAACAGTGCAGCCACTTCTTTCCGACCCCAAACCTCCAACGCCGCAGGCGTATCGGTGAGGTTGCTCAATCCGCGCTTCTTCGCTTCCTTGACCCACGCGTCGCCGTAGCCGTTTCCTTCAAAGCGAATGGCCTTGCTCTCCTTGATCAGCTTTTGCAATTCCTTGAGCAACGCGTCGTCTTTCTTGTCTCCTCCCTTGATGCGCGCGTCCACAGCCTCCTTGAATCGACCGAGCTGCTCGGCCACGATGGTGTTGAGCACGGTCATTGGAACGGCACAGTTCGCCGTCGAACCTGCTGCGCGCAACTCAAACTTGTTGCCTGTGAAGGCGAACGGCGACGTGCGATTCCGGTCCGTGTTGTCGAGCAACACCTCGGGAATGCGGCCAATTTCGAGCTTCAACGCCGTCTTGTCGGCAGGGGTCAATTTGCCGGCTTTCGTGCTGGCCTCCAACGCGTCGAGCAATTCGGAAAGCTGAGAACCGATGAACGCCGACATGATGGCGGGTGGAGCCTCGTTCGCCCCCAAACGGTGGTCGTTGCCCACGCTCGCAATCGAAGCGCGAACCACGTCCGCGTGACGGTGGAGCGCCACCAAGGTGTTCACGAAGAACGTCAAGAAACGAAGGTTGGTCTTGGGGTTGTTCCCAGGCTTCAAGAGGTTGACGCCCGTGTTCGTCGCCAACGACCAGTTGTTGTGTTTGCCGGAGCCGTTGACGCCTGCAAAGGGCTTCTCGTGAAGGAGGATGCGGAAATCATGACGGCGAGCCACTTTCTCCAACAGCTCCATCAGCATGAGGTTGTGGTCGTTCGCCAAGTTGGCTTCCTCAAACACCGGGGCCAATTCAAACTGGTTGGGAGCCACCTCATTGTGGCGAGTCGTTACGGGAATGCCCAATTTGTGGGCTTCCATTTCGAAGTCCTTCATGAAGGCCGAGACGCGCTCCGGAATGGCGCCGAAGTAGTGGTCGTCCAATTGCTGCCCTTTGGCCGGAGCGGCCCCAAACAACGCACGCCCGGTCATGGCCAAATCGGGACGAGCCGCGTACAACGCCTTGTCCACGAGGAAGTACTCTTGCTCCCAACCCAACGTCGCGTTGACCTTGGTGATGTTTTTGTCGAAGTATTGGCACACCGACGTCGCGGCAAGGTCCACAGCTGACAACGCTTTGAGCAAAGGCATTTTGTTGTCGAGGGCGTGTCCCGTGTAGCTGATGAAAATTGTAGGGATGCACAGCGTCTCTCCCCAAACAAATGCCGGAGAAGTCGGATCCCACAACGTGTAACCACGCGCCTCAAACGTGTTTCGAATGCCTCCGCTCGGGAAGGAAGAAGCGTCTGGTTCTTGTTGCACCAAAAGCGAACCATCAAACTTCTCAATCGCCCGGCCGTCTGCGGTCGGCGCGATGAAGCTGTCGTGCTTTTCAGCGGTGCTGCCCGTCAAGGGTTGGAACCAGTGGGTGTAGTGAGTGGCTCCACGGCTGATGGCCCATTCCTTCATGGCAGAGGCGGTTTGGTCCGCCACCTTCCGGCTGATGGGTGTCCCTTTTTCCATGGCCTCGACGATGCCGTCGTAAGCCTCATCTGGGAGGTAGGAACGCATCACGTGCAGGTTGAACACGTTCTCTCCGAAGTACTCAGAAATCTTGTTGGAAGGGCGCTCCTGGTGGTTGGGAACGCGGTCCAGCACTTCATGAAGTGCTTGCTGGCGGTTGAGGCTCATGAATGAAATTTTCGGCAAAAATACACCTCGCAACACCCCGCCAAGGGGGTGGTGCCGAAAAAATCATTAAAAATTCATCAACACCCCATTCACAACAGGGGGTGAAACTTCAAAAAGTGATGTTTTGAACGAAACACCCCCCTCAAATCACTCCTTTACCACCCATCGAGTCCATTTTTGGTTTCCTTGACGCACCACCACCACCAACGTCCCCGCGGGCCACATGGACGCGTCCAATTCTGTGCGCTGGTTCGCTTGAGCGATCCACCCCCCTTCGTCCATCAATTGCCCCTGCACATTGTATACCTCCCAATGGGCGGGCCCTGAGATGCCAGCAGGCAACAGCGTCAAAGATTCACGAAGTGGGTTGGGAAATGCGGCGACGTCTCCTTGCTGTGCAGGAAGCTCCTGCACGTCGCTGTACAAGTTGGTGGCGAAGTAAAAGGCCTGCGAAATGGACTTCCCAAAATCCGATTCAAAGACGTGAAAATTCCCTCCTGCCACGCGCTTCAGACGGACGAATCCCGAGCCGTCGTTGTTCGCCCAAAAATCCATCCCGTCATCTCCGGTGTCGTTCACGGTGAAGCGGTAGCACCCTTGGTTGAGCACGATGGTGTCTCGGTACGTGGTGTTCGGTTCACTGTAACTACGTGCCCAGTACAATCCCCCGCTGGCGTGACGGATTTCGACCGTGGTTTCACCGGGCACGTTGTTCGTTTTGGTCCACACGATCATGCGGTTGTCGTCGAGGTTGGTGTACTGCCACGTCGGGGGGCGGCGGAACGTGGTGGACATCCATCCGTTCGACGGGTCAGCGTCGTAGGCATTGGCAACCTCGGCGTTCACTTCGAAGCGCAGCGTCTCTTCGTCGTCGCCGACGTAGTATGGGCTGGCGTCGTAGGGCAATTCGACGTCCGCCGTTTCCAGGAAGCCCAACGCCTCGATGTCGAGGACCGTGGTGACGAGGTCTTCACCGGTGACGCCGTACGTGAACGTCACGGAAGTGAGAGGCTCCGAGCCGTTGTTGCGGATCCGCACGACGGGGTTCTCACAAACCGGGTTGAGACGAGACATGAGTTTGTTGTCGTTGGGAGCGAGGATGTCCATGACTTCCACGTCGTGGGCCATGTTGGGAGCACCGTAGCCGATGATTTGGCCTTCCATGCGGTAGTTCCCAAACGGATCGTACGTGATGTCGTACTCCACCGTGAAGCTGTCCTGATCGGCCACCAATGAGGTAAGCTCGAAGTCTTGGGTTTTCACCGGCGCCCCGGGGCACCATCCTGCACGGTCGTAGATCCACGTGCCACCCTGCGGATAGAGCGGATTGTCGGCGCATTCCTGCATGATTTCCCAACTCCACTGCGGCGTTCCATTGACATTCACGCTGTGCGTGTTGTAGCAGAATTCCGCGCAGTTGTTTCCCTGCCCAAAATCGTGGCCGCTCGCCCGCGTCTTCAACCGCCACATTTCTTCACCCTCCTCCGGCGCGTAGGTCACCGGCAAAATGGTTTCATCCCAGTTGCTCAGGTAGTGAAGTCCCTTCCAAAATGCGGTGACGTTTTTCACGTCCCGAGGCGGGGTTCCTTCAATGAAGGCAAATTTCAAATCCAACAATTCTTGCCAGTTGCCAGCCTCCAACTCGACGCTGTCTTTCAACAGTGGAGCGTAATCCGTGACGTCAAACACCCAAGCCCAACCGTCGGGCCCCAGGGTGAGGTTGATTCCGTACGGCGTGATGTATCGGGCCAACTCATAACGATCCACAACCTCGAAGGGCGCTGACCAATAGTTCAGTTCACCTCCGTTGTAGTCCACATGTTCTCCTTCCAGCCCATAGCTCGCCAGCGTGTCCCCCCATTCCGTCGTGACGGTCGTGACCAAGGCGGCATCCCAACCGTAGTGCAAGTCCGTCCACATCACCTCATTGCCCATCACCTCCCATGCCGTCACAGACATGGGTGGGACCGGGATGGCCTCCGCCCAAAGAGCTTCGCCAATGGCCGTAACAGGCATCGTTCCACCTTCGAGCACGAGAGCCGGGCGCATAACGGCAGGCATCGCGTCCAAAAACGCCTCGCGTGCAGCGAAGGGTTTCCGTGCAGCATCGCCGTGAATCCAACCCGCGAGCGCCCCTTGGTTGGTGGCTTCACCATCCAAACCCAGCATGTTGACAGCCCCGAGCAAGTGGTCGGCCTGAGGATGATCCAACAAGGCATCGAGCGAGGCACGATCCATCCACTCCGAAATGGTCGATCCGGGCAGCACCACATCCCAAACTCGGAATGCCGCGATGTCTCCAAAATAATCGTTGGTCGCCCAGGCGGAACCCCCGAGGTTCATTCGGACGATTTCGCCAATGAGGTGATCCTTGCCCCCACCTGAATGCCAAAGCGATCCGTTCACAAACATCTTCATCGACCCTGTTTCGGCGTCCTTCGTGAAGGCCCAGTGGACCCATTGCCCCTCGTAAAGAGGTTCTTGCGCGGGCTGTTCGATGCGATCGTACCCTCCATCGAAGCCGCAATCCCAGTACACGCCACCGTTGCTCCAAGGCAAATGCACATTGATCTCGCGCTGTTCGCTGCTGTTGACTCCCTCAAACAACGTTGTGTTTGCCGGCATCACGGCCGCGTCTCCACGAATCCAACACTCCACCGTAACGGTCGTATCCAAGGCCAGCAATTCCGCTGGATTGAGTTCCATGCGGTCCCCCCCGTTCATCCGAACGTATTGGGGTGCGCCCGGAACAAGAGGGCTGCATGTTTGGGCCAAGGTGTCCTCCACTTCCAAGGCCAAAAGCGAAACGTCCTCGACTGAGCCTGCATTCACCCCGTCAAAAGCGAGGTCAAGCATCAGGTTCATCCCCTCCTCCCGAATCAGCGATTGGGTGAAATCCAAATCCCAAGCCACTTCCATATCCTGCACAGAGACCGGACCGTCCACCAAAGTCAACCACCCTGAAGTGACGATTCCGTCCAACGCAGAAGTACTCGTCCAGCGCGCTCGGAGAGTCGCTCGAGCCACCGAAGCGGCACTCAGGTTGCCGGCGCGAGGCAGCGACAAGCGCCACGCGACATTGCCGCTCTCCCAACCCAGCGCATCGAGCTCGCTCGCGGTCCAAAGCCATTGGTGGCGAACGTCTTCAGCCAAGGCCATGTTCAGCAGGTCGTTGGCGGGCAAACCCGCGAGTTCCGACCACAACTCGGACCCACCTTCGAATTCGTGATGCGCCGTTTGGAGCACCCGAACAACGGTGTCGGATGGCTGCCCCCCCACGGGGTCGAGGATCAACGTGGCCTCGTCGAACGAGGCGTCGTTGAGCAAATACTGCGGATGCGTTTGGGCCGTGCTGTCGAGCAACCCCGTATGATCAAACAACCAATCGTACGAGAGGTAATCCCACTCTCCGCAAGGGTATCCGAGGTTGCCCGCCGTGCCGTTTTCGAAGCACTTCAACTTGTGGTACATCAGAATCTTGCGGTAGGTCGTGTCCTCCCAACTTGGGAACTGAAACCACCGGCGCCCAGGGCTGTCGTAGGCCGTGGCCGGGTTGTCTTGGGCTTCCCAAGTGAACGTTGAAACCCATGTTGTGTCCCCGGGGTCCGCCTGGACAGGGAACATCAGAATCAACATCAAGGCTGTCGTGAGAAAGGGTCGAAACAGGGGCATGGCTTAGGGCATTTTGAAGCCCCAAAATAGGGCGCGTCTTTGGACCTCTGGCTTGACGATATCAACCTGCTGAAAATCAGGGGCGCAAAAAAATCACCTCGGATTTGCATTGGATTTATGCTAGGTGGGAGAGGGCGATGTACATTCGCACGCTTTTTCATTCAAAATCACCTCCGGAGGTACACCAAAACCGCCTTCCGGGATGTTCCCCGAGCCGCATGAACATTTGTTTTATCATGTATCCCTGGGAGACGCTGACTCCAGCGTCCGACAGCACCCTCCGCATCATTCATGAAAGCGCCGCACGCGGACACCGCGTGGCCATCACGTCTGCTGCCAATTTGACCATCCGCGATTCCGTCACCATGGCGTTCGCCAAGCTCTTGCAGCGCGACGAGAAGGTGTCCAAATCGCCTGAGACCTTCTACAAAAAGGCCAAGTTCAAAGAGCAAATGCTCCCGCTCGCGGGGTTTGACGTCATCTTCATGCGGGCCAACCCGCCGCTGGACAACTTGGTGTTGAACTTTTTGGACTCCATCAAGGACGAGGTCTTCATCGTGAACGACGTGGAAGGCTTGCGGAAAGCCAACAACAAGCTGTACACCGCCGCCATGGACGACGCAAAGGGAACCATCATTCCCCGCACGTTCGTGAGCAAGAACAAGGAGTACTTGAAACGCGTCATTGAAGAGGAAGCTGGAGATAAGATGATCATGAAGCCTCTCAACGGGTTTGGGGGCAGCGGCGTGATCGTCTTGGAAACGGGCGCGTCCAGCAACGTCAATTCGTTGCTTGACTTCTACATCACCGGCAAAGGGGGCGAGTCCAACTACGTCATCTTGCAGGAGTACGTCGAGGGTGCCGACGAAGGCGACATCCGCGTCATGATGCTCAACGGCGAGTCGATTGGCGCGATGCGTCGCAAGCCTGCCGCGGGCGATGCGCGCAGCAACGTGCATGCGGGAGGCACCGTCCACAAGCACGTCCTCACCCCTGCGGAAAAGAAGGTGTGCAAGAAAATTGGGCCCAAACTCGTCGCCGACGGGTTGTACTTCGTGGGACTTGATTTGATCGGTGGAAAGCTCATCGAGGTGAACGTACTCAGCCCAGGCGGAATCGTGAACATCAACCGGCTGAACAAGACCCGTCTGCAAGTGAAGATTTTGGACTGGATCGAGGACATGGTCCAAGACCGCCAATGGTCCGCCGAGCGTCGCAGTGCTTTCAAGTCGGCGGTCTCCAATGCGTAAGCTTTCTTCGGAGGAAATCATTCGGTGCATCCAGGCTCGAGAAGAGTTCGAAGCCGTCGCCACCGACACCGGCCTGCGCATTCGCATCGGCCACTACGTCCCGTTCGTGGGCATGGCGATTCACGCCGGCAACAAGATTCGCGAGGAGCTTGAAATCAAGTGTGCGCTCGACGACTACCAGCGATGGTACGAGGAAGATCCAGACACGGACGCCTTCATTGGCTCCATGCCAATCACCATCGTGGGCACCGACAGCCGGTTTGCCTACGACTTGAACCGAGCTCCCGAGGATGCTGTGTACGCGGAAGCGTGGGGCCAAAAAGTGTGGCGCCGCGCCCTCACCAAGAGCGAGAAAAACCGCAGCTTGGAACGTCATGCGCGGTTTTACGAAGTCGTTAAGGCGCTGTTGCAAGCCCTGACCGAGGATTACCAAGGGGCAGTGGTGTACGACATGCACTCGTACAACAAGAACCGTTGGGACCGCCCCGTCCCCACGTTCAACTTGGGCACGGAACGGCTCGACCCCAAATGGAAGGCCGAGGTGGAGTCGTTCGACGCGCTTCTCGGCGCCATGGAATTGCCCAACGGCATTCCCTCCACCCACGGCGTCAACGACGTCTTCATGGGACGCGGCTACAACCTCGCCTTCATCAACCGGGAATTTGACAACGTGTTGGTCCTCGCGACCGAGGTGGCGAAAGTGTACTGCGATGAAGACTCTGGGGAGCGCTTCCCCTTGGTGGTGCGCGCTTTGGCCGAGGGCTTCCGCGAGGCCATTTTGAGCCACGCCAACGCGTTTGCCCAACAGCACACCACGTGGAAAAGCGGCCCTTCGAACCACATGCTTCCCCCAGAGGCGCATTCCTCGGTGCAAACCATCGACGCGAAGTTGTTCACCTTGGTGCGCGATTTCGAATTGCTGAACTACGTCAACCCGACGAACGCCCCACAGCAGAAGCGGCGGTTTTTCGAGTCACGCGGCACCGTGCAGCCCGACTTCACCTACCGCCCCATCAAGATTTCGCCGACGGACATGAAGCGTCAACTGCTTCGCTTGGAAGTCGAGCGGATTCACGACCCCCTGATTCGCCGGTTGTACGAGGACGCCATTGAAGCCTACCTCGACAAGGTCGACCTGCTGGCTTCTCTCGGGACGTCCGCCTTCAAGTACAACAGCTTGCGGTACTACGGGCAGCCTTCGGAGCAGGATTTGGCCAACGCGCGTTTCCTGTTGCACCTCCCTGAAGTCGAAAGCTTCAACCCCGTCAAACGCCTGAGCGTGGCCGACGCGAAACAAGCCTTCCTCGAAGGCATGGAGGCCTACGGGTTCAAGGGCAAGGTGCAAGTCTCCACCAAAATCGTGGCCGACGCCATGGTGGTCAACGCCGAGCAAAAGGTGCTCATCCGAAAGGGCGCCACGTTCCGCCCCAAGGAACTCCAATACCTGGTGCACCACGAAATCGGCGTGCACATGGTCACCACCATGAACGCCCGGCTGCAACCCCTGAAGTTGTTGCGCATCGGCACGGCCATGAGCACCAAGACCCAAGAAGGGCTCGCGGTCCTTTCCGAATACCTCAGCGGCAACACCACCCTGCGCCGCTTGAAGGAACTTGCGGCGCGTGTGGTCGCCGTGGACATGATGGTTCGGGGAGCCGACTTCGTCGAAACCTACCGTCACCTCACCACGCAAGTCCACATGAAACCGGACGATGCGTGGACCCTCACAACACGAGTGTATCGCGGGGGCGGATTCACCAAGGACCACCTCTACTTGCAAGGATTCCGAGAGGTGGTGACGCTCTGGAAGTCAGGCGCCGACCTCAGCCCGCTCTTGATTGGCAAGACGTCGATGGCGCATTACGAATCTCTGAGCGAGCTCATTCAGCGCGGCGTGTTGGACGCTCCGACCTACCGAACGATGCCCATCATGATCCCTCAGATCGAGAAGAACGATCCGATCTTCGAGTACATCGTGAAGGGAATCCAGTAAGGCTTCGGCGTCAGGCTTCGCGGCGACCGGGGTACACTTTCAGGGCCGCGGCTAAACACTCCACCGCGCGCTCAATGAGCGGCAAATCGAGCACGTAAGCGATACGCACCTGGCGCGTTCCAGCTCCGGGCGTGGCGTAGAATCCCGTGGCCGGCGCCATCATGACGGTGTCGCCTTCAAGGTCAAAATGCTCGAGCATCCATTGGCAGAACGCGTCAGAATTGTCAATGGGCAATTCGCACACCGCGTAGAACGCGCCACCGGGGGCGGGCACCTTCACGCCTGGAATCGCCTGCAATCCTGCCACCAACGCGTTGCGGCGCGCCACGTAGCGGTCGCGCACCTGCTCGAAGTAGGTTGCGGACGTCTCAAGGGCCGCTTCGGACGCGACTTGAGCCAGCGTCGGAGGCGACAAGCGCGCCATGGCGAACTTCATCGCGGCCTTGCGCACCGCACGGTTTTTGGTGACCATCGCTCCAATCCGTGCGCCGCACATGCTGTAACGCTTTGACACGCTGTCCACCAGGACCACGTTTTCCTCAAGTCCCGGCAGCTGCATCACCGACTTGGGCGTGGCACCGTCGTAGCAGAACTCGCGGTACACCTCGTCCGCGAACAAGTACAGGTCGTGATCCTTGACCAACTGGGCCAGGGCGTCCAGCGCCTCGGGCGCGTAGACCGTGCCCGTGGGGTTGCCAGGGTTGCACAGAAGAATGGCCTTGGTCTTGTCGTTGATTTTGGCCGCGAAGTCCGCAATCGGCGGCAAGGCAAACCCTTCGTCGATGTGTGCCGTGACGGGAACGACTTCCACGCCGGCCATTTGGGCAAAGCCGTTGTAGTTGGCGTAGAACGGCTCTGGAATGATGACCTGGTCGCCCGGGTCGAGGCACGACATGAAGGCAAACACGAGCGCTTCCGAACCGCCCGTCGTCACCAGGATGTCGTCCGCGGTGACGTCCACGTGCACGCTCTGGTAGTACTTCGCCAATCCCTCTCGGTACGAGGCAAACCCTTCGCTGGGGCTGTACTCGATGACCGTCCGGGTGTCCTGGCGCACCGCATCCAGCGCCACCAGAGGCGTCTCGATGTCCGGCTGACCAATGTTGAGATGAATGACGCGCTTGCCAGCCTCCTTGGCGGAAGTGGCGAATGGCGCAAGTTTCCGAATGGGGCTGTCGGGCATGGCTTGCCCCTTGCGGCTGATGCTTGGCATGGATCAGAGGTTCAAATGCGGGGGCGAAGATAGGTCGAGCGCCATCGTGCGATGCGGTCCAATGTCCGGGATCTCGTAGGTGTCGTTCAAAAAGACAAACCCCATCCGCTCGTAAAAACCAAACGCCACTTCCCGAGCGTCGCACCAAAGCACGTCCCGGCCTTGGGCGCGGATCTCACGGGCGGCCTGACGAATGATCGCGGCGCCGGCGCCCCAGCCCCGCACCTCAGGGAGCGTACCCATGACCCGGAGCCGAACATCGCGGCCCTCGGCCCACGGCACGTCGACCCGATCGCAGTGCTGGTCAAACAGCGAGCAAGCCCCGACCAAGCGCCCTTCAAACCCCGGCACCTCTATGCCCCACGGCACGTCGCTCGCCACAAACGCCCCGAGATGCACCGCACCCGGCGCCTCGTCGATGTCAATGACGCACACGTCGGGCGACGGCTTGTGCGGCCACAGCACACGGTGCCGCAATTCCCGGGTGCCGACCGCCGGAATCCGACGCACGACGACCTCCATCCCTCTCGTGCGCTTCGTGCTCATGACTTGAACGCCTTTTCCCAATCCCGGCGGTCGCGCTTGGTCGGGCGCCCCACCCCCTTGGGTCGGTCCTGTTGGGCGAGTCGAATCATCTCCAGCTTCTCGAGTTCCTCGGGCGAGGTCACGTCGCGAACGTGGTCCGGGACGAGGGCCGCCCCGACCCGGCTTCGGGGGAACGAAAGGACTTCGTACCGAAACCGCACCGCGCCCTTGCGCACCTCAATCACCTCCCCCACCTTCATTTCACGCGCGGGCTTGACCGCCTTGTCATCCACGCTCACCTTCCCTTCTCGGCAGTGCTGGCTCGACATCGACCGCGTCTTGAACACCCGAATCGCCCACAAGTATTTGTCCACCCTCATGACGTTTTGACGTTGTGCGCAGCGAGCGCGTTCAACACCTTTTGGCCCATGTCGCGGGAGCTGAACTCATACAGTTCAGAGTCTCCGCTTGGCATGCGTACGGTCAAAATGAAGGAATGAGCACGGACTGTGTTGCGGATGCTGTGGCTCGTGTATTGCGTGGCGTCCTTGAATTCCACCAAGACCGCTCCAGCCATGTCGGCCAGCGCCCAAGACCGGCAACGCAAGGTCACCCCCATCCACCTTGCACAGACGCGCAGGTGTTGGGCGTCTACGGTGATTTGGGTTTCCACGAGGAGCAAGGCCGCGCCCATGAGCACCGCCAAGGGCAACCAGGCGATGTGATGCAGCGTCGCGAAGATGCCTGCGAAGAACAGCCCGGCCGCGGCCGGAATGTGCTGGAATTGCCGTCCCATGTTGAAGGTGGTCACCTTTCAAAGGTACAGCGCGGCGCGACCGGTCAAGCGCAGTTTAGAGCTCGACAATCATCCCGATGGCCGGGAGGACTGCACCTGTCGCCGTAGAGATGTAGCGCGGGTCGTACGACTCAGGGTTCGATGCCGACGGGATGGGCGCGCCCGTGGCGGGGTCCCGAACCACGTCGAGTTGTGCGGGCTGCGGGGGCGCGGCGCCGGTGAGGTTTTGGACGTCCATGAACACGTCGAGGGACCAGGTGTCGAAGAACCACTTGCGATCCAGCCGCAAATCGACCTGGTGGAACGCGCCGTTGCGTTGCGTGTTGAGCTGGTCGTAATCCACCAAGGGCGCGTTGAAC
>JAQCBJ010000029.1 GCA_027621555.1 Bacteroidota bacterium
CATCCACACCCGCTCGGCTGGAAAAGAAGAAGCGCCCACGTTGAAGAACATCTTCTTGGACGTCGGAGCCAAGAACAAGGAAGAGGTCGAGAAAATGGGCATCCACGTGGGGTGCGTTGTGACCTACCCTGACGAGTTCATGGTCCTCAACAAGGATTGGTACGTGGGGCGTGCGCTCGACAACCGCGCGGGCGGCTTCATGATCGCCGAAGTGGCTCGTCTGTTGCACGAGAACAAGGTCAAGCTGCCGTTTGGGCTGTACATCACGAACTCCGTCCAAGAGGAAATTGGCTTGCGTGGCGCCCAAATGATTGCCGAGCGCTTGCAGCCTGACGTGGCCATCGTGACCGACGTGACCCACTGCACGCACACGCCGATGCTCAACAAAATTGAGCAGGGCGACACCGCGGCGGGAAAAGGGCCGAGCGTGACCTACGGTCCGGCGGTTCAGAACAACTTGCTCCAACGCATCATCGACACGGCCGACAAGAACAAGATTCCGTTCCAGCGTCAAGCGGCGAGCCGTTTCACCGGCACGGACACCGACGCGTTTGCCTACTCGAACATGGGTGTGCCGAGTGCGTTGATCTCTCTCCCCTTGCGCTACATGCACACGACCGTGGAAATGGTGCACAAAGACGACGTCGAGAATTGCATCCGTCTCATCTACGAAACGCTCCAAAACATCAAGCCCGGGGAAGATTTCAAATACCTCTAAACTTGATGAACTGCATGAGAAAGGGGCCTGTGCCCCTTTTTTGTTGCACCTTGAACAAGCAACCAACGTTGGTTGTCATTCGACTGGTCATGAACCTCTTCTCCCTCACATCGATTTCTGCCGTTGCGCTGGGTGCGCTGCTCTCGAGCTGCAACTCCGCCACGGGACAACCTGCCACCTCCATGAACACCGTCTTCCATCCCTCGGAATCTCGCGGCCACGCCGACCACGGCTGGCTCGACACCTACCACAGCTTCAGTTTCGCCAACTGGCACAACGCGGAACGCATGCACTTTGGGGCATTGCGCGTCCTGAATGACGATGCTGTGACGGGCGGGGCCGGGTTTGGGACACACCCCCACGACAACATGGAAATCATCAGCATTCCGTTGTCTGGCGACCTCGAACACCAGGACAGCATGGGGAACAAAACCGTGATCAAGGAGGGCGACGTCCAAATCATGAGCGCCGGCACCGGAGTCATGCACAGCGAGAAAAACCACAACGCGAACGAGGACGTGCGGTTCTTGCAGATTTGGATCTTCCCCGACGAGCGGGACCTCACCCCCACCTACGATCAAATCACCATGGACCTGGGCGTCCAACGCGACAACCTGCAATGTGTGGTGTCCCCCGACGGAAAGGAAGGGGTGCGCATTCACCAAAACGCCTGGTTCCACGTCGGACAATTGTCGTCAGGTTGGAAAACCACCTACGAACTGCACGGGGCGGGCCAAGGTGTGTACGCCATGCTCCTCGAAGGTGAAGCGACTGTGGCGGGTCAAGAGCTTGGGCGTCGCGATGCAGTTGGTGTGTGGAACACCGACAACTTCGTCATCGAAGTCAGTGAAGATGCGCGGCTCCTCTTGATTGAGGTGCCCATGCAGTGGTGACCGATTCGAAGGTCGACCTTACAAATCAACCAGCTGGCGGAACATGTACACGTCCAGCGGCTTTTCCATCAAAGCGATCACGCTGGAGTCTTCCTCCGCCCGCTTCAATTCTGCCCGATCGATGCTTGCGCTGAGCATGTAAATGCGGCACATGGATTGGACCGTCTCCGGAAGTTCTCGAAACAACTCGAGCCACTCGAATCCATTGATTTCCGGCATCTGAATGTCGAGAAGGATCCACCGCGGGGAGGTCCACGTGGGGCCGTGACGCTCCACAAACTTCAATCCCTCGCGTGGATTTGTGAAGGACATCACATCTTTGGTCATGCGCGAAAGCTTCAAGAGCTTCGTGTTGACCGCGTTGTCAATGTCGCTGTCGTCGATGAGCAGGAATTGCATGGCCCGTGAAGATACGACGTGAGGCCACAGACTGCCG
This sequence comes from Bacteroidota bacterium, assembly GCA_027621555.1. Taxonomy (GTDB): domain Bacteria; phylum Bacteroidota; class Bacteroidia; order Flavobacteriales_D; family Sanyastnellaceae; genus UBA11663. The sequence continues at coordinate 2,048 of JAQCBJ010000029.1, forward strand.
CCCAAGCATCAAAATCTGTCAGAACGGAGACTCTGGATTTTCAATCCAAGCGATGGCGCGTTTCAACGCATTGCCCCACGCCATTCGCTGTTCCTCAGGCACGTCTGGATGCGAGGTGCACTCCGTTTGGATTTGATGCAACGTGTTGCGCAGCAGGACCAGATTCTCCGAATACGACCGATTCAGCTGGGAGGAACGGACCCTTGCGCGGTACAATTCAGCAGCTTCCTCGACCAAGCGTTTGAGCTCGGCCTCGTTCCAAGGTTTCGAAATGTATTTGTAGATCCGCCCCTTGTTGATGGCGTCAATCACTGCATCGATGTCCGCATGTCCGGTCAACAGCATTCGGACCGGATCGGGGTGGTCCGCCATGATCATCTCGAAAAATTCCACGCCACTGATGTCCGGCATTTTCTGATCCGAGATGACCACTTCAATGGGAAATTCCTGAAGCATGCGGACCGCTTCACTCGGTGCTGTCGTGATGTGAACGTGGAAATCACGTCGAAAAGCGGCCCTGAATGCCGTCAAGTTGTGTTCTTCGTCGTCGAGGTACAGTACGTGTATCATGCGGGAAACGTGATCAAGAAAAGGGAACCTTGCCCCGGATTGGACTGAATTTCCAAGGTCGCCTTGTGGTCGTCCAAAATGCCTTTCACAATGCTCAAGCCCAAGCCCGTCCCTTCACCCACCTCCTTGGTGGTGAAGAACGGGTCGAAGATTTGGGATTTCACCTCCTCCGTCATGCCAATGCCGTTGTCCTCCACGGCCACCTGCACCCACTCCGCGCCTCCCTCAGTGACCACTCGTGTTCTCACGCGCACTTGCCGTTCTTCTTTAGGCAGGTCGGCCTTGCTTGTGGCTTGGGCTGCGTTGGTGATGAGGTTCATAAACACCTGGTTCAATTTGCCCGGCTGGCATGATACGCTTGGGACGTTGGGCGCCAAATCCACCATCAGCTCCACTTCATCGCGCAGCGTCGACCTTAAAATCACCAAGGTGGATTCCAAGAGGTCGTTGAGGTTGGCATCCGCTCCTTCGTCGCCGTCCATCCGGCTGAAGATGCGCAAGCCTTTGACAATTTCCGCTGTGCGGTTGGCACCGTCATCAATTCCTGTAAGGAGCTCGTCGATTTCTTTGAGGGTGAATTCCAAATCCAATTCCTCCATGCGCTTCTGCATGCTTGCGACCCGGGCTTCCAAAGCTTCGTCTCCTGCGGCAAGACCTTGCAACATCTGAAGGACTTCACTCACGTCGTCAAAATCGCGCCGCAGGGACTGTGCGCTTGAAGACACAAAATTGATTGGGTTGTTCAACTCGTGGGCTATCCCTGCGGTCAATTGACCGATGCTGGCCAGCTTTTCCGCTTGAACCAACTGGTCTTGGGCAAGCTTCAATTCTTCCAAAGCCCCGCGAAGTCGGTCGTTGCGTTCTTCCAATTCCTCCGTTCGCTGTTTGACCCGGCTTTCCAGCACCTCGTTTTGCTCACGCGTGATTTTTTCATTGAGCTGGCTCACGCGCAGTTGCTCCTCCCGTGCCAAAGCCGATTCTTTCTTGAGCTGGTTGATGCGATCCGCGAGGGCGATGGACAACAGCACCACTTCCACCATGCTCCCGAGTGGCATCGCAAATTTGGTGATGGTTGCATGTGGAATCACCCCAAATTCTTTCAGGGAAAACACCACCACGGACGCAAAAAACAATGTAAATGCCGTGAGCAAGAACAACGCGGACTGCCGCCCTTGACGCCAAACATGAATGCCTGCAGGCAGCACCAAAATGGCCCCCAGCGCCACCCCGTTGATCATTTGGTACCCCACACTCAATTCGCCCATCACCACCGCCGTAAAGGCCAGCAAATAACCGACGAACAGAAAATTGAATGTCGTGTAATAACCTCGGCCCGTTCTGCGCAAGTCCAAGAACCGATTGACAAACAAAATCGTGGTCACCCCAGAATAAATGCCCATGAAATGCACCACTCGAACGCCAAGCCACGATGTGGGTTCAAATCCGGGAATCAGACCTTGATAGCCTTCAAGAAAGAGCTGGGAACCCGCCACTCCAATCAAAAACAGCACGTACAACAAGTACGCCCGGTCTTCGACTGTGAAGTAGAGAATCAAGTTGTACAGCAGCATGACCAACATGATCCCGAGATACATGCTGAAGAACAAATCGCGCCTGACCGTCCACTTTTGGATGGTGGTTTTGGCGTTCACCCGAAGAGGCAAAACAAGCTGCTTCCCCGACCGCACGCCGAGGTAGACTGTGGGGTTGTCGCAATCCTCCGTCACAGAGAACACCGGATAATTGCTCCCACTCAACGAGCGAATTCCACGAGGAATTCCTCCATCGCTCGACCAGCGAGTGCCTCCCCCATACGCCGTGAAGCGCGTGGACTCGACGTCAGAGCACGTGGAAATCACCACAAGGGAATCGATGCTCGACGTCGCCACTTCGAGCCACTTCTCCCTCAACTCTCCCGGTGGCATGTTCAAGACCAACCAACGCCAATCGCCTTTGTTTTCAATGCTTGGAACGTCCGATTGAAGTGGCTCCAAGGAGGCGGCTCGCAGTTCTTTCAACGTTGGGTTCCCATTCCATGAACCCTCAAGCAAGCTCAAATACTCGCCCCAATACACGTTGGCTTGGTCCCGAGGTTGTGCCAACAATTCCCATGGAACGCCAAACAAAACCAGGACAAGACACAAAACTGACCACCTCTTTGCCATCGTCCCTTGCACCATCAAATCGTCAAATTCAAGCGGATCTTGAGTTGCCCCTTGGGGCCCTCAACGTACGCGGTAACGTCTTCTGGACGACGCCGAATGGAGGCCATCAAATCGCGTACTTCAACGTCCACGTGAGGTTGATAATCGGGGTGAACGTAGTGCTCGATGCTTGCGCGAAGCGAGGGTTTGGGGTAGACGAAATAGCCACCCTCACCCAAATCATCGCGCAAACGCCACCCATGCTTTTCACGCCAACGACGTGTGACGGGAGACGTCAATGCCACCACGTGTTTTGCGTCGAGGAGCGGCAATGCCGCCATGGCCACTTCGATCAAAAACTCGGAACCGAGCCCCATGCCTGCCAATTCAATGGAATTCCAGAGCGCGTTGAGTTCGTAGGCGCCTTCCGGAAGAATGCCCTCCAAAAACTCCCCCACCTTGGGATCCATGTGACCCACCGCTTGGTGCAGAGGGAAGTCGTTCGCCACCTGCCCAGGCTGCATTCGCGCTCCCGCGAGCACACGCTCACCGTCGGGAGTCATCACCGCAATGACGATCACGTCGTCGCGGCGAAACCAGTCGGTTCGGAAGGACGACAGGTTTTTGATGCCGTAGGCTTCCAGCACACGCTTGTGACCTTGCAGCAAGCGCTTGCACAGGCGCTGGTCTTGGGTCGCGCGGGACACCAAGACGATGGCTTCATCCACGGAGGTCGCCCTCCGCAGTCGATCAACGTTGGGGCGTGTGGGTGAGCTGCTCATGCAAGTCCATGGTGATTCGGGCGTCGGGGAGGTTTTCTCCCAAGGCCAAACGACGGCACGTCTCCGCGGCATGCGCACCACCGGCTGCAACGCCCGTGTAGGTCTGGGGCCAACTGACGAGTTCGGTGCCAACTTTGGGAAGGCTCATGCGGCCACGCTCGGACGCATTGCCTACGTCGACGAACGCGTCCAAAGCTTCTGGAGTCCATCCTTGGCTCGAGGCAAAGGCCTGCATGGTCGCTTCGTCAATCCGACCGTGAACGTATCCAGAACCTCGGTCCGGGTGGTCGTACCGCTCGATGTCAAGCATGCCTCGGTCGTTGGTGTCCATGACGAGCGGACATCTCTGCTTGGCCGCCTCCAAACGGAGCTGGGCCTTCACCGCAAGCGAATCGCATGCGTCCACGACTACGTCACAGCCTGCTACGAATTCAGCTACGTTCTCGTCGTTGACTCCGTCCTCGTAAATCTCCAATTCCAAGAATGGATCAAATTCGGAGATGGCCCGGGCGGCCACGACCCACTTGGGCAATTCCAACTCGTGAAGTCCGCATCGAATGCGGTTCAAGTTGGACAATTCGATGACGTCAAAATCCGCGAGTTTCAGTTTGCCACAGCCCCGTTCCATCGCGAGCGCTATGGCCGTGCTTTGGCCGACGCTCAACCCCGCAATGCCCACCGTTTTGGTGGCAAGATGGGTTGTTTCTTCGCGTGTGATTTTGTCTCGGTTCCGGTTGGTTCGGACCTCGATGAAGGCGTCTTGCGGCAGGGTGCGGACGAGGCGCCCCGTCCAAGGGTAGTGCACCCACGTCCCAAACGTATCCCAATCTTGGTCCGCCATGAGCGTTCCCAAGGTCGCGGCGAGCAACGATGGATCCTGCTTCGCCCTTGGCTCGTGGCACACCGCCCACTCCGCCACTTGGGCGTCGAGCGTGTCGTACTCTTCCAAGATGGAACTGCTTTCTCGAAGCGAGTTCAACCGGATGCGGTCGGATTCGACCGACAGATCCAGCAATTCGGGCTTCCAAAGGTGGGTGTTCGCCATGATGCAAAATCCCTCCCAATCCGCCTCACGCGACGCCCCTTCCGTGGAGTTGTCAACACGAGGAGGAGGACGGAGCTTGTGCCATATGTCACTTTCCGTAGTAGACTCGGAGGTGCCCGCGTGCGAGCTCGTTGGCCCAGTTTCGAAGCCCCACCATGGCGGATTCCGTTTCCGCGCTGACCGTCTTTTTTTGAAGTCGAAGAACGAGCCAACCGTACAACCCAATGACCAATTGTTCGATGGGGTGAACTTCGCGCTCTGACTTGGCGGCGAGTTCCTTCAAAAAGGGCTCCGCTACGTGGAATGCGGCCTTGTAGGTGGCATCCGCCATGGCCCCCAACAGCAACTCGTGCAAGTGCGCCAATTCCATCAGCGTCTCTTGCACCTCCGAGCAATGTCCCTGTTCCACCGCGCCGCTGTCTCGCAAGGAATGGGCCACCCCAAGAAGCCACCTCTCCTCTTCGGCCGGATCGGTTCCCTCCGCCTCAGCCTGCTGTTCCGCCCACTGTTGGAGCACGGTGGGCTGGAATTGGGCCGCACGCACGAGATCCTCGATTTGCCAACAATACAGCAGGTGATCGACGATGTGTTCTTGTTTTTTCCGCTGGGCTACGGTCATTCTTCACTTGTGTTGTTCTCGGCAGCTCGACGCGACTCCAGGGGGTCAGGATGCGCCTCGTTGATGCGCGCCAAAACCGCGTCCGTGATGTCCCACGGCTCTGTGCCGTAGAGCACCCCCTCCCCGCTCAGGCCCCAGTTCAAAATGAAGTCGATGCCTTCCTCTTCCGCGTGTTCTTCCAAGTGACGACGAAGCGCTTCGGCCATGACCGCTTTCATGTTTTGTTCCGCAACAAACATGTCTTCTTCTGCCGCGCGTTGCATGCTGCGCAATGCATCCTCAATTTCCATGATCCGGCGTTGCGCGATGTTGAGTTCGTCTTCTGTGGCCTGCCCGCTGTTGGCGTAATCAAGCAATTCCTGCGCTTCCTCCTGCAACGGCAAGGCGTCTTCCTGCAGCTGAGCGTCACGCGTTTCAAGCTGCATTTGGAGGTTGGCCTGCATGGTGCGCACAAACGTCATGCCTTGCTGCAAGCTGTCTCCGTGCACGAAGGCCACCACAGGACCACCGCCTTGTGCAGCACGCTCAGCAGCCGTGGGGTTCGACCCCACCGTAGCCCAAGTCAAGCCACCCAACCAAAATCCCAACACGGCCACAGCGGCCCAAAACAATCCAGGAGAAACGTTCTTCATGATTCTGATGTGTGTTCGATGTATTGCGCGCGCATGTCCACAAACCGGAGCAGCACCCCTTCGGCCATGCCCGTGCCTAAGGTTTTCACTTGCTCAAGGGTTTGGTCTGATTCGGCGAATTTGAACGACTGCTCAAACCGATCCAGCTCGTACCTCAATCGCCATTGCCCGTTGTACGAATGCACCGTGATGCGCATGAGCGGATGAGGGATATGGGCGACTTCGCGCATGTCTGCGAAGGTAGTAGAGAGTGCACCTGCTCTACCTTTGCTCGCCTGCTCTCGCAACGTGTCTTTTGAACATTTCACGCCCAAACTCGTCTTCTTGGTGATGCATCTACTCCCCTACACGATATCACGCCATGCCAAACGTGCTTGGATCGCTGCAGCACTGCTGCTTTTTGCTGGCGAATTCACGGCCCAGCAGGGCCGTCCTCAAGGAGGCGGACGGCCGGGAGGCGATGGTCCCAAACCCAAAATTGGCCGCGTCGTCGGCACGGTCACCGACGCCGAGAACAGCGAAGGGCTTCCCTTCGCCTCTGTCGTGTTGATGAGCGTCCGGGACAGCTCGATTGTGGAAGGGGTGTTGACCGGCGAATCTGGCGAGTTTGACATGCGCGAAATCGAAATCGGTCGTCACGTGCTGGAGGTACGGTTTCCCGGGTACAAGACCTACCGCAGCGAACCGCACATGCTCTCTCCGCGCAATCCCGAGTCGTTGACGTGGCAGGTGGGCAATGTGCCGCTCGAAGCAGACATCACCCAACTCGACGAAGCTGTCGTGGTCGAACAAGCGTCGGTGATGGAGATGAAGGTGGACCGCCGAGTGTTCCACGTCGGAAACGACCTCACCAGCCGCGGGGGCAACACGACCGAACTGCTTGAGAACATCCCCTCTGTGTCGGTGGACATCGACGGCAACATCACCCTTCGCGGATCGGCGGGCGTGCAAATCCTGATTGACGGCCGACCCTCAGGGCTGGCGGGTGGGGCGCGAGAGGCATTTTTGGAATCTCTCCCGGCGAGTGCGGTGGATCGCGTCGAACTCATCACCAACCCCAGTGCGCGATTCGATCCCGACGGCACTGCAGGCATCCTCAACATTGTCCTGAAGAAGAACAAGCTCGAGGGCATCAGTGGGCAACTTCAGGCCACGTACGGCACAGGTGACAACCACGATGGAAGCGCCAGCTTGAATTACCGCAACAGCGCGTTTTCCCTCAGCACCAACCTCGGCTGGAACGACCGGTGGATGTACATGGCGGGCGAAACGAACCGAACGCAGTTTTGGTCGAATGACAGCACCTCCCTCTCGGAAGTGGACCGGCCGGGGGACTCTCACCGCGCCAGCTATTCCGGCTCACTCAAAGCGGAGTGGCGGGCTTCCGATTCTTGGACCGTGTTCACGGGAATCAACGGCAACCAAGGCGTGCGCGACGGCTGGGACTCCACCTCCACCCACGAAATCTGGACAGGCGGTTCCCTGGACGGCATCTCGACCGACGCCCTGCGGGTGGAACAAGGGGTGGACGACTCGGAAGGTGGCGACGTGTTTCTCGGGTTCGAAAAGTCGTTTGGCAGCCGCGACCACAAATGGACTGGAGACGTCCGGCGATCGTTCAGCGACCGCGACGGGCGGACCGATTTTCAAGACATAAGCTTGAGCGCAGACGGGGCCTTGCCGGACGTTTGGACGTTCAACAGCCAAACGACCCAAACCGAACGCTGGCTCGCCCAATCGGATTACGAAAAGCCTTGGGGCGAAGAGGGCAAACTCGAGGTGGGCGTGAAATCGACGTGGAACGTAGAACGGTCGGACTTCGCGTACACCGAATCGGACAGCTCCGTCCTCACCGAGGGCATCTACATCCCTTACGGCCTCGACACGGTGGATTACGCGTTTTTGTACGACGAGCAAATCCATGCTGCGTACGCCACCGTAGGCCAAACCTTCGGCATCGTCGGCATGCAGGTCGGGCTTCGTGCCGAGCAAGCGTTCACGTCTGCGCGCCTTGACGGCGCGGGACAACTGGGATCTGACCCGTTCGACAACGATTACTTCAGCCTCTACCCCAGTGCCAATCTCTTTGTCGAGACGGACGGCGAGAACACCTGGAGCGTGAGCTACAGCCGCAGGGTGAACCGCCCTCGTGGCCGCGAGCTCAACCCCTACCTCGACATGTCCGATCCTCGGAACTTCCGTTCAGGAAACCCCTTCCTGCTCCCGGAATACACCAACAGCTACGAGGCGTCCCACCAGTGGCAACGCCAGCGCACGAGCGTGACCACATCCCTCTTTTTCAAGGACACGCGGGACGTCATTCGCCGCTTCACTTCGGCGGACACCACGACAGGCATCCTGACCTCCACGTTTGAAAACTTGGGACGCCAACACAACGAGGGGTTGGAGATGTCTTTGATGGTGCCTTTGGGCAAGACCGGACGGTTGAATTGGACCGCTAGCGCGTACCGCATTGTGAACGACGGCAGCGGTCTCGACTCCCCGTTCAGCACCGCCGGATTCAGTTGGTCGAGCCGATTCTTCGCGTCCTGGGCCCTCGGCTCGGACTGGAAATTCCAAGCCAACAGTTTTGTGCGCGGAGCGTCTGTCACCCCTCAGGGAAGGTTCAATGGATTTGCCACCCTCAACTTGGCCGCGAGCCGCGATTTGCCAGGTGACCATTGGCAAGTCACCGTGCAAGCCAAGGATATCTTCAACACGCGGCGCTGGTCCTACTCCACCGAAACGCCCGCCTTTGTTCAGGACGTGTGGCGCCAAAGGGAGAGCCGCAACCTCTACGTGACGCTGCAGTACAAGTTTGGCAAGTTGGAGGAACGAGGCCGGCGTGGTTCGGGTGACCGCGGTTCAGGAGGCGGTGGAGACGACTTCATGATGGACTGACGCCTCCGTCGAGGTTTCATCCTCTTTCCACGCGCGCTTCAACACGTGCTGCTTTGGGGCGCTCGCGCGAGCCGCCCAACGGGCCAGGGCGTGCATCACCGGGTTCTTCATCCGTTCGTGCAACACAAGGCGCTGGGGTTCTGCACCGAGGGAGGCCTTGACGTCAAGGGCGGTCCGTCCGAGGTTGACCGAGGCACACTTCTCCGCAATGCCCCATTGGATGAATTCCACAAGCATGCGCTGGTACAAGGCGTGCGACTTGTTGTAGGTCACTTCAAATCCGACGAAGTAGGCTTCGACGTCTTCGCCGTCCGACATGCCGCAGTGGAACCCGACGATTTGGCCGTCGAGTTTGGCCACCCACAACTGGAATTTCTCTCCGAGCTCTTCCTTCAGCAACACCAAATCCTCAGGTTGCAAACAGCCTAATCGAAAGGCTGCCCGTCCGTACACGTTCATGTACAAACGGTAGAGTTCGTCGAGTTCTGATTCGATTTCCGCGGCGCTGAGCGATTGAAATTCAAGCGGTGCCGAAAGCGTCAGGATTCGTTTGACCTTGGTCCTTGCTTTGGTGCGCATGGCGGCGAGGTAATCCTCCCACGTCGACTTGCCTGAAAGCGATACGCGCATCACGGGATCAAACTCCAGGTCGACCCATCCCTTTCGCCATTGCGAGCGTCCGGCAAGTCGAAAACCGTCGCCCCAGGCATGGTGGCACACCCGGTCCTTGACGACCCACGTCGAAGGGGGTGATGGGTGAGGCTGGCTCTCGAGGGCGATGCCCGGGAGTTCAAGCAGTTCGCGCAAGCAAGGCCACTCGTTGACCTCCTGCGCGAACCGGTACCCGTGAGGTCCACTGCCGAGCGGCGTGCCAATCACGCGAACACCAAATCGAAATCCCCCACGACGATGCAGCCAATCCTTGGCCCGACGAAACCAGATGCTCCCCTCCAAAAAATCATCCACGCCCTGGCTGATGGCCACGCTGTCTTCGCACACGGCGATTCCTTTCAAATCACCACTTTCATCCGTCCATCGTGCAGCCCGAACTGCCCGGTTAGGACTCCGCAAGGCGGCCCGCACCGACCCGCTTCTCAAATGAATGCTGGTCTCGCCCGAACCCTCCAAAAAGGTGTTCCACAATGCCCAGTCCTCTTCTGAAAACCCGGAAGCCTCCTCCGTGGTGTGCAGCAACAATCCTGTCATGGTGATGGGTTAACCCTCTCCGACGTCCAATGTTCACTCATGCAGCTTGCTCCAGACGTCGATGCTGCCAAAAGCAAAGGCCCAACACCACCACCCAAACGAGCGAACCCGCCCGGCTCATCCCACGGGCTGTGCTCCAACCCTCTGGCTCGAAACTCAACTGCACTTCGTGCGCGCCCGCAGGCACCTCCAGTGCCATGAGCAGGGCATTGGCCCGAACCAGCTCCACTTCGTTTCCGTCCACCGTGGCGGTCCACCCCACAGGGTAGTGAACTTCACTCAGCACAAGGAGGCCTCCCTGTGCCGACTCCACTTGGTAGGTCGAACCCTCGGGATGGTACTGCGTCAAGCGAACGGACGATGCCCCTGGGCGGTTCACAGACCCAAGGGTCTCTTCGAATTCGCGGTGCACCACCGCGGTGGTGGCGGGGTCGAGTCCAGCCACGCTGGACAGCTCTTCCTCGGCCGAATCCACCCACCGTACCTGGTCCACGAACCACGCCGGGCCCAATCCGCCTCGGAACGGCAACGGTTGTTCCGCTCCAGGAACGAGCATGTACTTCGTGTTCAACATGGCCAACCCTGGGGCAATCGTGGCGTCCAGGTTGTAGTTGCCTGATTGGATGGCCTGAATGACGGCGGCGCGTTCGTCAGTGAGCACCCCTTCGATGAATTCTTGGTAGCGGCGGAGTTTGGCTCCGTGGTACCCTCCCACGGACTTGTGGAAGTACGAGGTGCGCGCGTCGTTGAAGGGGTTCGACAATTCCAACACACGGAAATGCGAATTGGCATTGAGCACTTCAAACGCCGAGGCGTCAATGACGCGGCTGTAGCGCCGGGTCAATTTGGCGTCAAGGCGATCTTCCCAGCGCGCCTTGGCGGCATCCCATTGTTCGTCGAAATCGGCGATGGCTTGCTGCTCTTGGGCAAGAATCACACGGTCGGCTGTCGTGGGTTCAAATGGGAAACGCTTGTCGAGTTTGTTCACGAAGTTGGCGTCGCTGAGGTAGCGGCCATCCACGGAGAGCATGTCAGCGGTCAGGATGACCAAGGATCCCAAGACAATCCAGCGCGTTTCGGTCCAACGCTTGACCAGCGCCAATGTGAAGATCAACCCCACGACGGCGTAGCCAAACGAACGAAGCACGTCCTCTCGGAACACGTCGATGCGCATTCCCACGACTCGCTTGCCCAATTGCTCCAAGGCCATGTCTGGACGAATGGAACTGGTGAATTCGAACCACACCTTAGGCATGGCGTAAAAAGCGAGCATGAGGACGGCGGTGGCCGATCCCCCAACAGCCCACCGCTTCCAGCGTTTGGCCGCTTCCGGCTGGGTCATCTCGTGCAAGGCCATGGCCGCTCCGAGTGGCACAATCAACTGCACGAGCACCAGCATCATCTTGGTGTCGCGGAACTTGTTGAACAGCGGCACGTGGTCGAGGAAGAAGTCGGTCAGGCCGGTGGCGTCACGCCACGACAACACGACGGCCAGCAGCGAAATGGCCAACAAGGGCCAACGCAGCCAAGACGTTCCGGCGATGAGCCACGCCAAGCACAGGGCAAAGGCGAGCGCACCGAAGTAGAACGCCCCGCCGCTGAAGCGCTGCTCCCCCCAGTACAACTGGTTGTTCCCCCCTTTGACGTCAGGGATGGCGATGCTCCAAAACTCCCCACGAGCCATGCTGTACTCCAAGATGTAATCCCGATTCAACCCCTCGCTCGGTGCCTCCTCTCCTGCAGCATCCACTTTCACTACGTTGGCCTTTCCTCGGGTCGTGAATTCCGCGTATTGCTCGGTCAATGCGAGTTGCCCCGTTTGCGGGAGGGCGGAAAGCAACCCGGCCAACAACAAGCCTCCGGTGGTTTTCATCACCTGAGGCAAGGTGCCCTTGACGGCCCCATGAATCCATGCCCCCACCGTGATGGCGCCGAGGAGAAACAGGAGGTAGTAGGTCATTTGGACGTGGTCTGCCTGCAAGTGGAGGGACGCAAACAACGCCGCCACCCCTGCACCGGCCCACATTCGTCCGCGGAATGCGAGCATCACGCCCGCCACCACACCGGGCATGGTGGCGATGGCACGGACCTTGGTCGCGTGACCGGCAGCGAGGTAAAGCACATTCAACGAAGAGAGCCCAAACCCCAAGCCCAGCAACAACGCCAACCACGGAGAAAGGCCCAGGCACAATCCGAGGATGTAGGCCGAGAGCATCGCGACGATCACCGTCCCCACTTCCATGGGCATGGCTTTTCGCACCGCCAACCAAATCCATTGTGGAGCGGTTCCGACGTCGGTTCCCGCGATTTGGGTGGTAGGCATGCCGCCAAACATGCTGTCGGTCCAATGCGGCACTTCGCCATCCCGTCGCTGGACGTCTCGAGCCTCTTTGGACATACCCACGTTGTTCTTGATGTCTCCCTGGTCGAGGAGCTTGCCGTCAAACATGACGGGCGAAAACAACATGGAAGCCGCAAAAAACATCACCACCACGGAAATGAGGTGGGGCAATGCCGACGGCAACAAGGAGCGAAAGTCGAAGGATGTCATGCCCTGCAAGTTAGGGCGCGACTGGCTGCGTCAGCGCTCCAGCCGAACAGGAATTCAGTCCTTCACCTCTTCGAAGTCGACGTACTCTCCTTCCCGGGAATCGTCGGCGCGGCGTTGGGCTCCAGGTGAGGAGGTTCGCGACGAAGAAGCCTCTGTGAACCGTCCTCGACGGCCGCCAAACACGCGATCCAGCCAACGCCAGATGAACCACACCGCCACGATGTAGAGCAGAGTACGAAACAGTCCTGCAAACATGGCGCGAAGGTCGGCTTATTTGCTCAAGTACAAGTTGCGCTCGCTGTACACCTTTCGGAAGAACGGGTCTCGCAGGTTGGGGATGAACCGAATGGCCTCGCCCGTGGACTTCATTTCCGGCCCGAGCTCCTTCTTCACGTTGGGGAATTTGGAGTAGCTAAAGACTGGAATTTTCACCGCGTAGCCGTCCATGTGCGGGTTGTGCGGCAGGTCCTTGAGCTTCGCCGCACCAATCATCACTTTAGCCGCGTGGTTCACGTAGGGCTCGCCGTAACTCTTGGCAATGAAAGGCACCGTTCGTGAGGCGCGCGGGTTGGCTTCGATGATGTACACGACGTCGTCTTTGACGGCGAACTGGATGTTGATCAGCCCCACCGTCTCCAAGGCCAAAGCAATGCGCTTCGTGTAATCCTCGATCTGCTGAATGACCAAATCGCCCAGGTTGTAGGGAGGGAGCACCGCGTAGCTGTCGCCCGAGTGAATGCCCGCGGGCTCGATGTGTTGCATGATGCCCACGATGCGCACTTCGTCCCCGTCGCAAATGGCGTCCGCCTCACATTCCATGGCGCCGTCGAGGAAGTGGTCCAGCAGGATCTTGTTGTCCGGCATGTCTCGCAGGATGTCGATCACGTGGTGCTCGAGGTCCTGCTCGTTGATCACGATCTTCATGCGTTGCCCGCCCAAAACGTAAGACGGACGAACCAGCAGCGGGAACCCGAGCTCGCGGCTCAGCTCGACCGCCTGGTCGGCGTTCTCCACCACCCCAAACTTGGGGTACGGGATGCCCTCGTTCTTGAGCAGCGTGCTGAAGCTTCCGCGATCCTCGGCGAGGTCGAGGGCACGGTACGAGGTGCCCATGATCTTGATGCCGTAGCGCTCGAGCTTTTCAGCGAGTTTGAGCGCGGTTTGGCCGCCGAGTTGCACAATCACACCCTCCGGCTTCTCGTGCAAAATGATGTCGTAGATGTGCTCCCAAAACACCGGCTCGAAGTACAACTTGTCGGCCGTGTCGAAGTCGGTCGACACCGTTTCTGGGTTGCAGTTGATCATGATGGTTTCGTAACCGCATTCTTTGGCGGCCAACACCCCATGCACGCAACAGTAGTCGAATTCAATGCCCTGGCCAATGCGGTTGGGACCGCTGCCGAGGACGACGATTTTCTTTTTGTCCGTGACCACACTCTCGTTGGACTCTTCTTCAAACGTGCTGTAGTAGTATGGCGTCAAGGCCGGGAATTCCGCGGCGCAGGTGTCCACCAACTTGTACACACGGGTGATGCCTTCGGCGTGACGGCGCGTGTGCACTTCCGATTCGAGGCAATTGAGGATGTGGGCGATTTGACGGTCGGCGTAGCCCTTGCGCTTGGCTTCGCGCAACACTTCCGTGGGAACGTCCTGAATGGTGTGCTTCGAGAGGTCCTTTTCGAAATGAACGAGCTCTTCGATTTGGCGAAGAAACCAGGGGTCAATCTTGGTCGCCTCGAAGATGCTCCGGAACGGGATGCCCAGCTTGAATGCGTCGTACACGTGGAACAAGCGGTTCCAACTGGCGTGACGCAGGCTGTGCATGATCGCGTCCTGGTCGCGAAGCTCGCGCCCGTCAGCCCCAAGTCCGTTCCGCTTGATTTCAAGCGATTGACAAGCCTTTTGGAGAGCCTCCTGGAAGGAGCGTCCAATGGCCATGACCTCGCCAACGGCCTTCATTTGCAACCCGAGTTGGCGGTCGCAGCCGGGGAACTTGTCGAAGTTCCAACGCGGGATCTTCACCACGACGTAGTCGAGCGTAGGCTCGAACATGGCCGAGGTGTTTCCGGTGATTTGGTTCTTGAGCTCGTCCAAGTGGTACCCAATGGCGAGTTTCGCCGCAATCTTCGCAATGGGGTAACCCGTCGCTTTTGAGGCGAGCGCCGACGAACGCGAGACCCGGGGGTTGATCTCGATGGCGATGATGTCCTCGTTCTCATCCGGTGAAACCGCAAACTGCACGTTGCAGCCTCCGGCAAAATCTCCAATGCTGCGCATCATTTTGATGGCCATGTCCCGCATGCGTTGGAACGTCGAATCACTCAACGTCATCGCAGGTGCCACCGTGATGCTGTCGCCGGTGTGGATGCCCATCGGGTCGAAATTCTCAATAGAGCACACGATGGTCACATTGTCGTTGGAGTCGCGCAGGAGTTCGAGCTCGAATTCCTTCCAGCCCAAGAGAGCCTTGTCGATCATGACTTCGTGAATGGGGCTCAGATGCAGGCCGCGCTGCAGGTTCTCCTCAAAGGCATCCTTGTCGTACACCACCGCAGCACCCGCTCCTCCAAGCGTGTAGGAGGCACGAATGCACAAGGGGTAGCCAAATTGCTGGGCCACCTCTTTGCCTTCGAGGAAGCTCTTGGCCGTGGCTTGAGGGGCCATCGGCACGTCGATTTCGCCCATCAGCTGACGGAAGGCCTCTCTGTTTTCCGTGATGTCGATGGCCTTGGTGTCCACCCCAATCATGCGTACGTTGTGCTCTTCCCAAATCCCCATCTCCTCGCACTGGATGGCGAGGTTCAGTGCCGTCTGTCCGCCCATCGTCGGCAACACCGCATCGATGTTGGGGTGCTTTTCGAGGATGTTCACGATCGACTCGGGCTCGAGCGGATCGAGGTAGACGTTGTCCGCGATGACCGGGTCGGTCATGATGGTCGCGGGGTTGGAGTTGATCAGGGTGACTTCAATGCCCTCCTCTTGAAGGCTTCGAGAAGCTTGGCTCCCCGAGTAGTCAAATTCACAAGCTTGTCCAATGACAATCGGTCCGCTTCCAATGATGAGGACCGACTTGATGCTGTTGTCTTTGGGCATTTTTTTTTTATCCGAGCGCCTTTTCCTTGTTCAGGACCCGGCATTCGGGCAAGAGAGAGCGTACCAAAGTTGTGGGACGCGGCAAAATTACACGAAGTCACGCCTCCGGAAAGCATGTTTGCGACTCAGCGTTTTCCACAAGTAACCCACGACCCGACCTTTGTGCCGTGCCCCCTCCTTACCACACCCCCACAGCAACCTCATGGACCGACGCCGGGTGGACCTGGCAAGGGCTCTGGCTGACCCCGAGCTCGGACATCCGTCGCGTGGTGATTGCCTTTCACGGGTTTGGGCGGCCGTTGGAAGAAATGGGGAATTACCTGCCCCTTTATCCCGAAGGCACTGCCATGCTTTCCGTGGGGCTCTGCCACCACAACGGGAGCACCGCCCCAGAAGGTGATGAGCCTCCTGTGCTCGAGCCTGAGCTCTTCCAAAGCGCACTGGATTCCTGGGTGGACTCCTTGGTCTCGGAGCCTGGCGAGCGCCCCAGCCGAGCGTTGCTTGGATATTCGCTCGGCGGGCGCATCGCCCTGACCCTGTTCGAGCGAAATCCGGAGGCCTGGTCGGGGATGATCCTGCTCGCGCCGGACGGGTTCCGCAAAAACCCGATGTACCGTTTCGCGGTGGAGACGCGCCTGGGCCGGGCAACATGGGCCTGGACGGACCGGCACTCGGACGCCGTGCGATCCTGGATCCGCGCCTTGCGTCGCATGAAGATCATTCCTACTCACCTTGAGCACTTCGCCTTGCACCACACGCAAGACCACGCCATGCGCACCCTCGTGGCAAAGACGTGGAAGACCCACCGCGCGTTTTGGCCCACCCTTCAGGGTTCACGTAACGCCTGGGCCTCATCAACGGATCAAAGCGGATCTGTCCATGCTGTGTTTGGAAATCGAGATGCCATCATTCCTTGGGCGTGGTCCAAACCGTGGCGAGCGTTGGCGAGCAAGCACGTTCATTTCCTTCAGATTGATTGCGGCCACGTCATGCGTCACCCTGACACGGTGGAATGCATTGCTCAAGCTATCTTGGCCACCCGTGATGACGTCTCCTAACTCCACTCCTTGGCTCGATTCTTTGCGCTCAGCTCACGCTGAAGGACGCCCACGCCTGGCCGTTCTCGTGGACCCTGAAGATGCCCCCTCGGGAGGGCCTTGGCTTGATCTTGTTCGTCGCATCGACACCAGCGACGCCACGGACGTGTTTGTCGGTGGGAGCTTGGTGACGGAACATGTGACCAAACGGGTGGTGACGGAATTGAAACGCAGCGTCAGACAACCCGTCGTCCTCTTTCCAGGCTCGCCGAGCCAAGTCGTCGATGGCGCGGATGCATTGCTCTTTCTGAGCCTCATCTCGGGACGAAACCCTGACCTCTTGATCGGGCGGCACGTCGAAGCGGCTCCTCGCATCGCTCGAATGGACCTTGAAACGGTGCCTACGGGCTACATGTTGATTGGCGACCCGCCGCTCACCGCCGCGGCCTACATGTCGCACAGCCTTCCCATCCCGACTGGCAAGCCCGAGCTCGCCGTCGCCACCGCACAGGCCGGAGTCATGCTCGGGCTGCAATGCCTGTACCTCGACGCAGGAAGCGGCGCCGGACAACCCGTCCCCGCCCAAACCATCGCCGCCATTCACGCCGCCGTCGACGTGCCCTTGATCGTTGGGGGCGGAATGACCTCCCAAGCCGACCTCGAACGGGCCTGGCAGGCCGGTGCGACCTGCGTGGTGGTCGGTTCCGCGGTGGAACGCCACCCCGCCATCCTCGACGAGCTGAAGCTCTCGATCAGAACCCCACAGCGAGGGTGATGAACCCGTGCCGCCCTGCTTGAGGGTAGACGTACGTCTCGGTGATTTCCGACTCCGCCCCACCCAACCAGTAGCTGTACGTCCAACCCGTGGCGCTGTACATGGCGTCCAGAAGGTTGTTGCCAAAGAACGAGACGCTTAAGGTTTGGCCTGTCGGCATGACCGCCTCGGTGCGCAACACCGCATCCACCGTCGTGAACGCATCCAGCATGCGATTTTCGTTGGACGTGTTGTCCAAGAATTGGCGGCCGACGTGTTTGGCGATCAAGCTGAACGACAGTCCGGCGAAGGGGCTTTCCTTGGGAGCCTCCAGCGTCAACATCCCCATCGCCACGGCATTGGGCGACAAGGCCAAATCCGTCTTGCTGTGCTGAATGAGGTTCACGTAGGAAGGACCTGCGTAGTCGTACATCGTTTCCTCGAACTGGGCGACGCGGTTGTCGGACAAGGTCGCATTCGCGTCCACGCGGACCCACGGACTGGCTTGCCACCCCGCTTCAAGCTCAATGCCGCGTCGGTAGCTGTTCTTGACGTTCACGCGCACCACGTTGCCGACGTCGTTCAACGCGCCCGTCGCCACCAGCTGATCGCGGTACTGCATGTTGTACACCGTCGCCGCCAAGGCCCAATTGCTGCCACCTAGCGAGGCGCCCGCTTCCAAATCCACCAGTCGCTCTGGGCGCAACGGGGAGTCCTGAGGTGAATCCAAGTAGTCGGACCGTGCAGGCTCGCGGTGGGCCACGGCCAACGACAAGAACGCCTGAGCCTCGTCGGAAGGCGTCCACGTCAGTCCCGCTTTGGGGTTGAAGAAGGTCAGGGTGTCCTGGATGTTGATCTGGCTGTAGTCGTTGTCGCGGCCGGTCGTTTCGTAGTTCACATGGCGGATCTGCGCTTCGGCATGCCAACGCACGTCTTCCAAGTCGCCGGACCATTTGGCAAAGCCGCTGAGGTCGAGCTTTTGGCCCACCGAGCGGTAGTATTCGTGATCGGGCGATGCCCCTGAAGCCACATCCATCCAAATCACCCGACCAAAGTGATCCCCCACGTACGATGACGCTGCAATGCCATACAGCTGGCTGAGCGCCTCGGAACGATGCCCCACAGTCCACGCCGTTCCCAACAGCGTGTTGTCCAACCATCGGCGACGCACCAAATTCGTTGAATTCACCGTGTCCGTGCCGAGAATGAAAGGCATCAATTGGTAGTCTGCAAAGTCCTCATCTTGACGGAATTGCTCGTAGAACCCCGCCCCGTTTGTGGCGTACGCGACTGCACCAAGATCCCAATTCCCCACCTGCTGGTCGAGGTGAAGCTGGTAGTGATCCTGACGGTAGTCGTCCACTTCGTTCTCGTACTGGTAGTAGTTGTGGGTTCGGCGGTTGGCAATCAAATCCTCCAAGCGGGCCACATCGTAGGCCGACGAAGAGCTCGAGTCCACGTAGTTGTACTCGTAGCTGTTGGCCGCCCAGGCGTGCAAATCAGCGGCGTCCACCGTGTCCGACAAGGCAATCACCGGCACGCCGCCCCACGCTTGGAAGGTGCGCTCGTGACCGAGGGTTGTGGTGAGGGAAGCGCGGCCTGTTTCCCAGCGTTTGGCCAAACGTCCGTAAAGCGAACTCAAATCGCTGGTCGCCCGATCTACGTAGCCGTCCGAAGTGATGCGGGAGGCACGCCCTTCGAGCGACCACCCGTCCTGAAGCATCCCTGTGTTCCACGATACCGTCCTGCGGTTGGTCCCAAACGCCCCGCTCCCCAACACCGCCCGCACGCCGGGCTTGGCCAGCGCCCCAAGTGTGTTCACCGAGACTGTCGCTCCGAAGGCCGCAGGGCCGTTGGTGCTCGTTCCCACACCGCGCTGAATCTGCAAACCGGTCATGCTGCTGCCCAAGTCAGGCAAGTCCACCCAGTACACGCTTTGCGACTCCGCATCGTTGAGCGGCACTCCGTTGATCGTCACGTTGATGCGGCTTTGGTCGACGCCCCGAATGCGCAGCGCCGTGTAGCCCACGCCATGTCCAGCGTCTGACGTCACCACCGCGGAGGGGGTCAGCCGAAGCAAAAACGGCACGTCTTGAGAGGCGTCCTGTTTTTGGATGTCGTCCACACTCAAATCGGTGACCGCAAAGGGATCCTCCTCCCCAGCCTGAACCGCAGAAACGGTCGCCGTGGCGACAGAGAGTGTGTCGACGTCGAGTTGCGAAAAAGCCATCGCATTTGCGAAAGCAAAGACCAGGGCAAGCGAGAATCGCGCCCGATTGAAAGAAGTGGATGAACCTTGTGTCATGGCGTAGCCTTTGTTCCTTGACACAGGAGACCAAGGCGGCCTCGATGACCCGCACGGCGAGTCTGTCGCTCCCTTCCCAGCATAACCTGGGCAGGTTCGGAGGGTATCATCTCAGCCTTTCGGCACCCCTGCGTCGCCGCAAATGTAACGTACCTTCGAACAAGACCGCATGAACCCGTCGCAAGCCACACCTCTTGAACAGCAAGCCGCGATCGTCGCAGCCGGCGCCGCTGCGCGCGTGCTTTTGAGCGCCTTGCCCAAGAGCGACAGCGATTTGCACATCTCCGAGAAGGCCGACGGTTCCCTGGTGAGCGACGCGGACATGGCTTCGCAAAACGTCATCCAGGAACACCTGGCCTCGGCTGGCCTCCCCGTCCTGAGCGAAGAAGCCGCCGCCCCAGACTACGACGCACGTAAAGACTGGGCCCGATTCTGGTTGGTCGACCCTCTCGACGGCACCGAGTCCTTTTTGCGCAGCCGTTCAGGATTCGCGGTGAACATTGCCCTGTGCGACGAGACGGGGCCGATTTTTGGCGTGGTGGCCGATCCTTTGGCGAACCGGATGTACCTCGGCGGCGTCGGTGTCCCCGTGCAGGTCGCTCCCCTCGACGGCTCGACAGTCAGACAGGTGCACCCCTCGCCCATCCAGCGGCCGTACCGCTTGGTCACTTCCTGGATGGAGGAGGCCAAACTCACGGACCTCGTCCCACCCCACATCGACCCCGCCGACGTCGTGGCCCGCCCCATCAGCGGCGCCCTGAAGTTTTGCCTGCTCGCCACGGGCGACGCGGAAATCCACGCCCGAACCGGTCCGTACATGGAATGGGACTGCGCCTCGGGCGACGCGATCCTTCGCGGCATGAACATCGACGTGGTCGATTTGAATGGCGAACGCCTCCAATACAATTCGCCTTCTCTTCGCGTCACGGGCCTTCGCTGCTCCCGCGTCTAATTCGCGTCAACGGTAGAGCGCATCGCGGTACGGCCCACCGTCAAATTCCCCGAGCATCTCGAGGTAGTTGCGGTAACGACTCTCCGCCACCCCGCCTTCCTCCACCGCCTCACGGACGGCGCACCCCGGTTCTTTGTGGTGCACACAGTTGTGGAATTTGCACTCCGGGAGCCGCCTGAAAAACTCAGGAAAATGATGGTTCAGGGTGTCCCGCTCCAACGTCACCAACCCAAACCCCTTGATCCCAGGCGTGTCCACCAAAAACCCACCGTCCGGGAGCGCATGCATCTCCGCGAAGGTCGTCGTATGCCGCCCCTTGTTGTGCGACTCACTCACCTCCGCGGTTTTCAATTCCAGGCCAGGAATGAGTCGATTGATCAGCGTGCTTTTCCCCACCCCGGAATGGCCGGACAAGACGTGGATGCCCTTGGCCAGTTCGGCGCGCAGGGTGTCGAGCCCCTCCTCGGTTTGGGCACTCACTTCAAGCCACCCGTAGCCCGCATCCCGGTACACACCCGCCAAGGAGGCGGCTTGCTCGCGCTCTTCGTCGGTCAACGCGTCAATTTTGTTGAGCACCACCGTGGTGGGGATGCCGTACGCCTCGGCCGTGACCAAAAACCGATCCATGAACCCCGTGCTCGTCCTTGGCGCCGCCAACGTGACCACCAAAAATGCCCGGTCCAGGTTGGCCGCCACCACGTG
>JAQCBJ010000105.1 GCA_027621555.1 Bacteroidota bacterium
GCCGCTCGCGCCCTGATGAAGTTCGAGCGGCTCGGCGACCTGCGCCCCGACCCGCATCGACGGGTTCAGCGAGGACATCGGGTCCTGAAACACCATCGCGACGTCGCGCCCCACAGGAGCGTGATGCTCGCCAGGGGCCGCCCAAAGCGCCCCCTCCGGGCCGCGAACCTCGCCCGCCACAAGCTTTCCCGAGCCAGGAAGAAGCCCCATGACCGCAAGGGACGTCAAGGTTTTTCCAGAACCGGATTCGCCGACGATGCAGGTCGTCGCACCTGCCCAAACCTCACACGAAACCCCCTTCACGACCGGCTCGCGGCCGGCAAACGCGATCGACACGTCGCGCAACGAAAGGACAGAGGTCTCGCTCACAGGCGGAAGTTACAGCGTGCCGCGGTTCTCCTGCTCGCGTTCGATGGCTTCGAACAGGGCCTTGAAGTTGCCCTTGCCAAAGCTCTTCGCGCCCTTGCGTTGGATGATCTCGAAGAACATCGTCGGGCGGTCGACCACGGGCTTGGTGAAGAGCTGCAGCAAGTAGCCTTCGTCGTCGCGGTCAATCAAGATGCCAAGCTTGCGAAGGGGCTCGAGGTCCTCTTCGATTTCGCCGACGCGGTCCAGGATGTCGTCGTAGTAGTTGTCCGGCACGTAGAGGAATTCCACGCCACGGTCCTTCAGGGCCGTCACCGTGCTGACGATGTCGTCCGTGGCCACGGCGATGTGCTGCACGCCCGCGCCTTGGTAGAAGTCGATGTACTCTTCGATTTGGGATTTCTTGCGGCCCTCCGCAGGTTCGTTGATCGGGAACTTGATGCGGCCGTTGCCGTTGCTCATCACCTTGGACATGAGCGCGGTGTAGTCCGTCGAAATGTCCTTGTCGTCAAACGACACAAGCTGGGCAAAGCCCATCACCTCGGCGTAGAACTTGCACCAGGTGTTCATCTCGCCCCAGCCGACGTTGCCGACCATGTGGTCGATGTATTTGAGGCCCACAGACGCGGGCTTGAAGTCGGGGTTCCAGGCGCGGTAGCCGGGAAGGAACACCCCGTTGTAGTTCTCGCGCTCCACGAAGACGTGGACGGTGTCGCCGTAGGTCTTGATGGCGCTGAGGACGACCTCGCCGTCCGCGTCGCTGCGGACTTCAGGCTCGAATTCGGCCACGGCCCCGCGCTTGGTGGTTTCCTCAAAGCTCTTGCGTGCGTCCGGCACCCAAAGCGCCACCGATTTCACGCCGTCCCCGTGCTTGTCGAGGTGGGCGTTGAGCGCGCCGCCTTCCTTGAGCGGCGTGGTGAGGACGAGGGTGATTTTGTCCTGGCGAAGCACGTAGCTGACGCTGTCCTTGCTGCCGGTCTCGAGGCCTTTGAACGCGAGCGGCTGGAAGCCCCAAGCGGCCATGTAGTAGTAGGCGCTTTGCTTGGCGTTGCCGACGATCAGCTCCACGTGGTCCGTGCCGAGCAGCGGCAGGAAATCGTGGGCTTCGGGAACGACTTTTTCGAGGTTGGTGGTGGGTTCGGTCAGCATGTCTTCTGGTTCTTCGTGGAGGTCGTAAAGTTCGAGGGTGTGCCTTCAAGTCGGGTCACAGCCAGCTTTGGTGGTAGCCCTCCATTTCAAGTTCGAGGGCCTGTTGAGTCACTTTGAGGGGGCGGAAGGTGTCGACCATCACGGCCAACTCTTCGGTGCGCTCCTTGCCGATGCTTCCCTCGTACGTTCCGGGGTGGGGTCCGTGCGGGATGCCCGCGGGATGGAGGGTGATTTGGCCTGGGCCTACACCTGTGCGGCTCATGAAGTCGCCGTCCACGTAGTACAGCACCTCGTCCGAGTCGATGTTGCTGTGGTTGTAGGGCGCCGGGATCGAGAGCGGGTGGTAGTCGTACAGGCGCGGCACAAAGCTGCAAATGACAAAGCCTTCGGTCTCGAAGGTTTGGTGCACCGGAGGCGGTTGGTGAACGCGACCGGTGATGGGTTCAAAATCGTGGATGCTGAACGCGTAGGGGAAGTGGTACCCGTCCCAGCCGACCACGTCAAACGGGTGGCTCGCGTACATGTAGTCGTGCAGCATGCCCTCTTTCTTGATGCGCACCTTGAACGGCCCGTCGCCTTCGCCACTCACGTCGCACAGGGCGCTCGGCGGACGCATGTCGCGCTCGCAATACGGGCTGTGTTCGAGCAGCTGGCCAAAGTAGTTCCGGTACCGCTTGGGCGTCACCACGGGCGAAGCGCTCTCCACAATCAAGGCGCGGTTGTCGTCCGTCGTCCACTTGAACCGGTGCATCACACCTCGCGGAATGACGAGGTAGTCGCCCGGTCCGTAGGCGATTTGCCCAAACATCGTCTCCAGCACCCCCTCGCCTCGATGCACAAACACCACTTCGTCCTGGTCCGCATTTTTGTAGATGTCGTCGCGCTCCACCTTGGGCGGGGCGGCGAGGGCCACAGTGCAGTCGCTGTTGAACAGCGTGGGCACGCGCGATCCCAACCAGTCCTTGCCGGGCTTCACGGCCCACCCGTCGAGCTTCCTGCTGAGCAAGTTGCGCTCGACGGCCGCCACCGGCCTCACGTCCTCGCTGCCCAGCACCTCCACGACCTGCGTCGGCCGCTGACGGTGGTACAGGAGCGAGCTCATTCCGACGAACCCAATGGTCCCAAACAGTTGTTCGTGGTGCAGTTCGCCATTCTCTTGGCGGAACTGGGTGTGGCGTTTGGGCGGGATGGCGCCCAGCTTTTGGTAGAACGGCATGGTGCCTGCAAGTTAGTCAGCCGGCCGCCGTTCGCATCCGACTTCCGTCACTGCGCGCCCATGGCCCGCGCCCACCACGGCAACTTGCCCTCTTTGGTCAAAGGCCATTGCAGGCTGAGCTTCATGCCCGGACGCAGAGGCGCGTCGGGCTCGAGGTTGTTTTTCCGGGCCAGGGCAGGGGTTCGGATGCCGTGCATTTGAGAGATCTGCCACAGGGTTTGGCCTTGACGGACGGTGTACCAACCGGTCGCCGCATGGCTCTTCTTGGGCTGCAGGTACACGCGGTCGCCCGGCATGAAATTGTGCTCTTTTCCGACCTCGTTGTAGGTGCGAATCTGCCAGGGCATCAAGTCCAAATCCTTGGCCAACGACGCCTGCGTGTCCCCAGACTCGGCGTACACGAACTGCACGCCGTGCACGGTCGTCCGCACGCGGTGCGCGCCGCCCAATTCCACCGTTCCGCCGCCCGTGTTCGCCTTCCGAACCACGTCGTGCTCCCGGACGTTCACCTCTTCCCGCGCGCCCCGATCTCCTTTGGTCCGCGCCCTGGTTTCGGCGGGCGAGTCGTTGGAGGCCAGCGCCTCGTCGCCGCCGCTCCACCGGCCCCCCGGCACGTCAAGCGCGTGCAGGTCGTGCTTTTCAATGAGCGTGATGAGCCGATCGGCGTACGCCGGATCCGTCGCGTACCCGCATGCCTTCAATCCTTTGGCCCAGCCTTCGTAATCGGTGGGCTCGAGCTCAAACAACCGGGCGTACCGGTCGCGCAACAGGAAATGGCTGTGGTCCTCGTAGCTGTCCTTCGCGTCGTCGTAGACCCTGAAGCATTCGCCCTTTTCATCGTCATCGTGGTACGTCCGCTTTCCGGTCCACGTCGCATGGCACTTGATCCCAAAGTGGTTGTTCGACCGCTGTGCCAGCTCGCTGACCCCGTTCCCGCTCTCCAAAATCCCCTGCGCCAACGTGATGCTCGCGGGGATGCCGTACTTCTGCATTTGGCGCACTGCCTCGTCCTGCCACTGCTCGATGTACGTCTCGTTCGTCGCCACCGGCTTGGCGCCTTTCTCGTCGCCCTTTGGATCGCCCGTGGCCCCCACGTTCCGCGGCGCGGCCACCAAGCAGGCGTTCATAAACAAGACCAAACCCAGTCCCATCACGGTTCGAAGGGCACTGGCAGTGGAGGAGGTGTGAGAAGTCATCATGGCGCGTCTTTCCTGAACGTCCAAGCTACTTTCCCAGTACGTGCACCCGCACCAACCTCCCCAAAGTTGCTCCTCTCACCCCTGTGAATAAACAAGTCAACGAAGAGCTCAAGCTTGACAAAATGTTCACCACTTTGATCGAAACTTAATCACTACGAAAATCAAAAAACCGAATGGAAAGAGACCAGTTGATAAGTC
>JAQCBJ010000106.1 GCA_027621555.1 Bacteroidota bacterium
GAGGTCGATAGCATTCCCGGAATCGCGCTCGGACAAGCCCGTGTCATGCTCAGCAAAGAAATTCCGGCGCAACGCGTCAAGGTCGCCGTCCTCGATTGCGGGGTCGACGCCACCCACCCCGCCCTGGCCGGCGCCATCCACACCAACCTCAACGAGATCGAAGGCAACGGCATCGACGACGACGGCAACGGCTACATCGACGACGTCGCCGGGTGGAATTTCATGGTCGACTCCACCGGCCGGTCGCTGAATTTTGCCCGCTACGAAGCCCACTACTTCACCCACCTGTACGACAGCCTGCAAGCGAGTGGTTTGCCTCTGCCTGCATGGTTGAAAAACCTCGACATGGACCTGACGCGGGAAATGGCCGAAGAAGCCCAAGGCTACGCGGACGATGCGTGGTTTTATGCCGAGGTGTACTTCGACTTGGCCATGCCCTTCCACGACACCTTTGAGGAGTACCCGGACAACTTGGAGCAAATCTGGTTTCACCGCAAAGCCATCGGCTTGAAACGTGATGAACGAAAGTTCTTGAAATTCCTGATGAGCGAAGAGCTCACGCTGTGGGACTTCGAGTACTACGTGCAGGAAGCTTGGAACTACGACAAGTTCTGGACCAATCCGGACTACAACCCCCGCGACCCGAATGAACCCGACACCGGCTACGGCAACAATGACGCCAGCGGCGGGTACGAAGACCACGGCACGCACGTCGCCGGCATCATCTGCGGCGGCCCCACGGCTGAAGGCGGCCCCACGGCTGAAGGCGGCCCCATCGGCATCGCCAACGGCCTGGTCGACATCATCCCTGTGCGCATGGTGCCCGATGGCGATGAAATCGACAAGGACGTCGCCAACGCCATTCGCTACGCCGTGGATCAGGGCGCTTCCATCATCAACATGAGTTTTGGCAAATACGTCAGCTCCGACCCGGAACGCGTCCGGGAAGCCCTCCGCTACGCCGCAGCCAACGACGTGCTCATCGTGCACGCCGCGGGCAACGATGCCAGAGACCTCGATGCGTTTCCGTTTTACCCCAACCCGGGCCGGTACCGCGATGTGGATTCCGTATTCATTAATGTCGGGGCAAGTACCGCTTCCTATGACGAACTGCTCATCGCAGAATTCTCGAACGTGGGCAAACGTCGTGTCGACCTGTTCGCCCCTGGCGAGGACATCTTCAGCCTCGGCGCCGACCACGACTACATCGACCACAGCGGGACGAGCATGGCGTCTCCGGTTGTTGCAGGCGTGGCGGCGCTCCTGCGGGCGTACTTCCCCGAATTCACGGCGGCCGAGATCAAAGACATCCTCCTCGACTCAGTCCACGAACCCGAGTTCCATGTGCTGCCCCCCGGCACGCCACCGATCGAGGTGACATTCACGAAGTCGATGTCCAAATTCTGCTCCAGCGGTGGCATCGTCAACGCCCGCAATGCCGTGCTCGAAGCGCGATCCCAACGCGAAGCGAAGGCCGCCGCGGCCCTGGCATCATCGCCCGACCCCTCTTCAACCTCAGAAAATTAAACCCCATGAAACCAACCCAGCCCATTCTCAACGATCGCCCCGTGCCGGTTCGCCGGCGCGGGGTCATCGCCCTGCTGCTCATCTTTCTCCTCATCGGAGGGATTGCTCTTTTGCGACGCCCCTTGAATGCCGACCCGGTAGCCGTCGCCGAGCCCCTCATCGAATCCGCAGTGCAGCCACCTGTTCCCACCTGCGCCCCTCCCGTTTCGCGATTCGTCTTGCCAGCTCATCACGCTGACACCACGTTGGAAATCAGTGCAAGTACGCGCTTGTTTGTGCCCGAGCAAGCTTTTGTGGATTCCAGCGGGATCCCGCTGGACGAACCGGTGGAAATCGCTGTCCAAGAAATCATGAATCCGGTCGAGACCTTTCTCAGCGGCATCCCCATGGAGTTGGATTCGGGGCGCGTGCTGAAAAGCGCCGGGATGGTCAATATCCAAGGTCGGTCCGGCTCTGGCCAAACCGTGAAGATTGACCCGCTGCGCGCTTTGGAATTTGAATTTGAAAGTCTGGATGCGGACACGTCGTACACGGCTTGGGCCTTGGATACGGTAACCGGTGAATGGCTCGAAATCGATGCCCCGACCGAGGTGATCATCACCGACGAACAAGCACGCCTCGAAGAGTTGAAAGCAGCCATTCCTCCGCCACCGGTGAAGGTCGGAAACAATGCCTTCACCATTGGTGACGACACCGGTTTTTACCCTGAACTGGCCGAATACGAACACGTCCACTTTCAACCCGTCGACGGCGAACGATGCGGCTTCACATGCACCCAAATCGAGGTAACATCGCGCGAAAATGGCATTTACGATGTCCATTTCATTGGCCACGAATACGGATACAAAACCATTGCGAGGGAGGAAGTATGCTCGTGCTATTTGGCCTTTGAAGAGGGCGAAGCATACTCAGAAGCGATGCGCGCCTACCAACGCAAAAACCGCAAAATGTTAGAGGAACGCGACCGGGAACAAAAGCGCGCGCAGCGGGCATGGGAACGCTACCTGCGAGCCCTCGGCCGCCAACAAATGCTGGCGGAAGGTGATAAACCCGATTGGCGCCAGCGATCAGCCGACAAGCGCGTGAGCCGCACGCTCGCAGTCTTGCAATTTGGCATCCTCAACATCGACAAACCCACCGTGATTGACGCGCCGGTCAATCTGATGGCCACGTTTGTGGATTCGACCGGCACAGAGCTCGCCCTTGAAAACCTCCAAGTCGTCGACCTCACCAGCCAAGTCCTCTACCCCTGCCGCGACAACCGAGTCCAACTCTACCCCGGCCAACGGCAAGTCCTGCTCGGAACCACCCCTACCGGCGATTTGGCGTACGTCCGGGCGTATGAAATTTCCGGCCTGAGCCGCTCCCTCGAGCGCTACACCTTCCCGGTGCAGGTCGCCCGCCTCGACGATCTCTCCCCTGACGCCGTGCTCGACTTGCTTCTGCCGGAGCCCCAAATTTCCATCTAGGAAAACTCGCGCATTTCACTAAAAACGCATCTTTCTTACCCAAAAACGAACCAAAACCAACAAAAAACGCCCCGTCCGGGGCGTTTTTCACGTTCGCACGAACGCAGCAAGATGTCAGCGGTGGGGTTAGACGACCCACTTCAAGATCGACGCTGCTGCGAGCGCGGTCACGGAAACGAAGAGGACGTATCCACCGAAAAAGCAGATGCGATCCAACTTCAACTGCTTATCAAGTTTTTTAGCGTGGTGTAATTGGCCTTTGGACAAATTGGTCCACATGGACTTCATCGCCTTAGTGGTGGCTTTTCGAGCACGCTGTTGGAACTCTCGCACGAGCTCCCAGCGCCGCGCACGTCGGGCGCGAAGCTTGTCAAAATAGTCCTCACCAAAGGCAAAATGGAAACCCGCCTGGTAACTTGAAAAAGTAGGTATAGGTATACGCATGCCCCGTCTACGCATGAATTATGTGCCGGGTTGCAGTCATTGATGAAAATCGCTATTCTCCTCGAAAACGGCTTTTTTTACCTAAAACACACCAAAATATACCAAAAAACACCCCATTTGGGGCGTTTTTAATATGGAGTAGCTTGGCGGTTTTTGCGAAGAACCGCGGCGCCTTGTGAATCGTTTTTCATCGGTTGCGGCCGATGGAGCACAGAAATCTATCGTACCTGGGTTTACGAGAAAAACCGTTCCAAGGTTGCGTATCGGCGCGCTCGGCCGTTTCTTGTAACCATGATCACAAGAATCGCCACCGCTTTCAGCCTTTTGCTCGCTTTCGCTTCAACGCCCGCCATGCACGCCCAAGTGGAACAAACCTTCGAATACGGAGGCGTCGAGCGCACCTACTACCTCGACCTCCCCGCCGACTTGGCGACCGGTGCGCCGTTGGTGTTTGTGCTGCACGGGTACGGTGGAACGGCCTGGTCAATGCGCAATTACTCAGGATGGTCCACCATCGCTGTCAACGAAGGCGTCGCCGTGTGCTACCCACAAGGCTCGGACGACGGCGGCGGCACACCGCATTGGAATGCGAACCTCGGCATCAGCGCTACCAACGATCACGGC
>JAQCBJ010000107.1 GCA_027621555.1 Bacteroidota bacterium
TTCCGTGATGTACCGGGTGTGCCCTTCCCCGTCCTCGTAGGTCCGGTAGGTCAACCGCCCCTCGACCGCCACCTCGGCGCCCTTCTTCAAGTATTGACCAGCCACTTCCGCCAGACCGCCCCAGGCCACCACGTCGTGCCATTGGGTGCGCTCCACTTTCTCTCCCTCGCTGTTGCGGAAGGATTCGTTGGTCGCCACAGGAAACCGGGCTTTCACCTTGCCGTCGTCGAAGGTGATCATCTCGGCGTCTTTGCCGAGCCGTCCAATCAGTTGGACTTTGTTGCGCAATGCATTCATCATGTGTTGTTTTCCGAGCCCAAAACTCTGCTTCTTCCCCTACCCTCCGTCGCGCGATTCACTCGTGTTGGGCCCTGATTCAAGGGCGTCGCCCGTGACCTTGCCGCGCGCTACCTTTGCGGGCCATGACTGACGTTCGAGTACGCTTTGCCCCCAGCCCCACCGGGCCGCTCCACATGGGCGGTGTCCGGACCGCGCTGTACAACTGGTTGTTTGCGCGGGCCCACGGCGGGACGTTCATTTTGAGGATTGAAGACACCGACCAAGGGCGGTTCGTCGAAGGCGCGGAAGCGTACATCGAGGAGGCGCTGGCGTGGTGCGGGTTGTCGCCCGACGAAGGGGTGCGGCCCGGTGGCGAATTCGGTCCATACCGCCAAAGCGAGCGAAGCGCGATGTACCGCGAAGCCGTGCAAGAATTGCTGGACAAGGGGTTGGCGTACGAAGCGTTTGACACGCCCGAGGAATTGGACGCGTTGCGCAAGGCCGCCGAGCCCGACGTGTTCCAATACGACGCGGCGACCCGGGGTCAGTTGCGCAACAGCCTGACGCTGGGCGCAGAGGAGGTCGCAGCGTTGAAGGCGTCGGGCGCACCGTACGCGGTGAGATTCAAGACGCCGGACGCGGCGGAGGAGGTGAGGTTTGAGGATGCGATTCGCGGCAGCGTAGGCTTTCAATCGAGCGTCCTGGACGACAAGGTGCTGATGAAGGCGGATGGGTTGCCAACCTACCACCTCGCCAACGTGGTTGACGATCACCACATGCGCATCTCGCACGTGATTCGGGGTGAGGAGTGGCTGCCGAGTGCGCCCTTGCACGTGCTGTTGTACCGCGCGTTTGGGTGGGACCACCCGGTGTTTGCGCACTTGCCGCTGATTCTGAAGCCCACCGGCAACGGCAAGCTGAGCAAGCGCGACGGCGATGCCGGCGGATTCCCTGTGTTTCCAACCAACTGGACCGACCCCAAAAGCGGGGACACGTGGCCGGGTTACCGCGAACAGGGGTATGCGCCGGAAGCGTTCGTGAACATGCTGCTCATGCTGGGGTGGAACCCTGGCGACGAGCGCGAGCTGTTCACGGCCGAAGAAGCCGCGAAGGAGTTTTCGCTGGAGCGCGTCGTGAAGTCGGGCGCGCGATTCAATCCTGACAAAGCCAAGTGGTTCCAGGAGCAGCACCTCCGCAACGCGGGGTCGGAAGCGCACGTGAATGCGCTCGGGGGCTTGGCTCAAGCGAAGGGCGTGTCCTGGGATGCGGCACAGTGCAAAGACGTGCTGGACATGATGCTCGAACGCGTGGCGTTCCTGCCTGAGATTTTGGACACCGGCTGGTTGACGGCCGCGCCCACCGAATTCAACGCCAAGCTCGTGCGCAAAAAGTGGAAGGACGAGACCAGCGGCTACTTGAACGACCTCGCACAGGTGCTCGAGGGCGTCGCGGAATTCACCAGCGAGAACGTGGAAGCCGAATTCAAGGACTTTTTGGAGGCGCGGGAGTTGGGGTTTGGGCAGGTGCTCTTGCCCTTTCGCATTGCGCTCACGGGCGAA
This sequence comes from Bacteroidota bacterium, assembly GCA_027621555.1. Taxonomy (GTDB): domain Bacteria; phylum Bacteroidota; class Bacteroidia; order Flavobacteriales_D; family Sanyastnellaceae; genus UBA11663. The sequence continues at coordinate 1,839 of JAQCBJ010000107.1, forward strand.
GGAGGCGGACCCTCGATGTTTGACTTCGCCGCGTTCCTCGGAAAAGAAGAAACTTTGGCGCGCTTGGCCCAAGGAATCGAAGTTGTGGAAGCGATTCGAGCCGCAGGAGAATGACAACGACCAACCAAATTCACGTCAAGGGGTTGCGTTTTTGGGCGCATCACGGATGCATGGAAGAAGAGGCCATCATCGGCCAGGAATACCGGGTGGACGTCACGCTTTGGGTGGATCTCGCGCCAAGTGCCGCGACCGACGACCTCACCCAAACCGTCGACTACTGCGACGTGCACCGAATTGTCCAGCGTGAGATGAAGGTGCGCAGCAAGTTGGTGGAACAGGTGTGCGGGCGAATCGTGAAAGGTCTGCGCGACGAACTCCCGCTGGCGCAGGCCGTCGAAGTCACGCTCACGAAGTACCAGCCTCCCATCGGCGGCGACTGCGATCACATCGCGGTGGTGATGCAGGGCTGAGGCGCTCGGCGCCGGCAGTTGCGCGCGATTCGAGACCGTCTCGGACTCGACTTTACAACGACATTTCAGGGACGTGGTCCGGGACCACAAGCTTGCCCGCCGTGGCGGCGACGATGTCGTCCACGCTGACGCCGGGTGCGCGTTCCACGAGGTGGAAAGCGCCGTCTCGGATGTCGAGCACGGCGAGGTTGGTCACCACGCGCTTCACGCATCCGACCCCCGTGAGCGGGAGCGAGCACGCGTCGAGGAGCTTCGATTCGCCCGCGCGGTTGGTGTGCTGCATGGCCACGATGATGTTCTCGGCCGAAGCCACGAGGTCCATCGCGCCGCCCATGCCCTTGACCATCTTGCCCGGAATCTTCCAGTTGGCGATGTCGCCGTTGGACGCCACCTCCATCGCGCCAAGGACCGTGAGCTGCACATGGCGGCCCCGAATCATGGCGAAGGACGTCGCGCTGTCGAAAAAGACCGCGCCGGGCATGGCCGTGATGGTCTGCTTGCCCGCGTTGATGAGGTCGGCGTCTTCGTTCCCTTCCATCGGGAACGGACCCATGCCGAGGATGCCATTTTCGCTTTGGAATTCCACCTCCATCCCCTCTGGAATGTGGTTTGCCACGAGGGTGGGGATGCCAATGCCGAGGTTGACGTACCACCCGTTCTGAACCTCCTGCGCGATGCGCTGTGCAATGCCGTCTTTGTTCAACATGGCGTCAGTTTGATGGGGTACTCGTGCGGACCGTACGCTGTTCAATGCGCTTCTCGTAGCCTTCGCCTTGGAAGATGCGCTGGACAAAAATGCCTGGCGTGTGGATGCTGTTGGGGTCGAGCTCGCCCGCGGGGACGAGTTCCTCCACTTCCGCCACGGTGATGCGGCCGGCCATAGCCATCATGGGGTTGAAGTTTCGGGCGGTCGCCTTGTAGACGAGGTTTCCGGCCGTGTCGCCCTTCCACGCCTTCACAAACGCGAAGTCCGCGGTGAGGGCCGACTCGAGGATGTGCGGCTTGCCGTCAAAGACGCGCACCTCCTTGCCCTCGGCCACTTCCGTGCCGTACCCGGCCGGCGTGAAAAAGGCCGGAATGCCCGCACCTCCAGCGCGGCAACGCTCAGCGAGCGAGCCTTGGGGGATGAGGTCGACCTCGAGTTCCCCGCTCAGCATTTGGCGTTCGAATTCGTCGTTTTCGCCGACGTAGGAGGAGATCATTTTGCGGATTTGGCGTTGCTGCAGCAGCAAACCGAGCCCAAAATCATCCACTCCCGCGTTGTTCGAAATGCACGTCACCCCGTGCACGCCGCGGCGCACCAGCTCCGCAATGCACTGTTCAGGAATGCCGCACAAGCCAAACCCGCCCAGCATCAAGGTCATGTCGTCGGCCACTCCTTCAAGGGCGGCTTGGGGTCCAGAGACCACTTTGGAAATCGCCATGGCTGAATGTCGTTGATTCAGAAGTTCATCAGTTGAACAAGTCGTCGTCGTCCAACGGATCAAAGGTAGGTCCGCGCAGTTCCCCAATTTCCTTGCACGTCAGCGTGTCGCCGCCTATGCTCTCGGGCCGTGTGAAATCTTCTTGGCTGACGGCGAGGCTTTCGTCCGCGTAGACGTCCTTCATGAAGAAGCCGTAGATCGGAAGGCCCGTGTTGGCGCCTTGGCCCAAACGCGTGGTCGAGAACCGCACCGTCGGGTCTTGCGCTCCGACCCACACGCCGGTGACGAGGTCCGGGGTCA
>JAQCBJ010000030.1 GCA_027621555.1 Bacteroidota bacterium
CATGTCCGTGGGGTAGTCCATGATGAACGTGGGCTGGATGTAGCGGTGTTCGCACTTCTCGCCAAACAACTCGTCAATGAGCTTTCCGCGGCCCATGGAGTCGTCCGTCTCGATGCCTTGTTCTTCGCACGCTTGGCGCAATCCGGCTTCGTCGAGGCCGTCGATGTCCACGCCGGTGTGCTCGAGGATGGCGTCACGCATGGTCACGCGAGCGTAAGGTGGGGCGAAGTTGATGGTGTGTTCCCCAAGGGGCACCTCCGTGGTTCCGTGCACCGCTTGGGCGAGTTCGCCAAACAGGTTTTCGGTCGTCTCCATCATCCAGTGGTAGTCCTGGTAGGCGACGTACAACTCCATCACCGTGAACTCGGGGTTGTGGGTGCGGTCCATCCCTTCGTTGCGGAAGTTTCGGCTGAACTCGTACACGCCGTCGAATCCGCCGACGATGAGTCGCTTCAGGTAGAGTTCGTTGGCGATGCGCAGGTAGAGCGGGATGTCCAGTGCGTTGTGGTGCGTGATGAACGGACGTGCTGCCGCCCCGCCTGGGATGCTCTGCAGCACGGGCGTGTCCACTTCCATCCACCCCTTGGCGTCAAACACCTCGCGGATCTTGCGGATGATGGTGGAACGTGCGACGAAGGTTTTCTTGACGTCGGGATTCACGACCAAATCGACGTACCGTTGGCGGTACCGCAATTCGGGATCTGTGAACGCGTCGTGGACGTTGCCGTCTTCGTCCACTTTGACAGCCGGCAGCGGGCGGATGGCCTTGCTCAGCACCGTCAACGAAGTCACCTTGACGGAGGGTTCGCCGACCTGCGTGCGGAACGTTTCTCCTTCGATGCCGATGAAGTCCCCGCGGTCGAGGAGCTTCTTGAACACGTCGTTGTACAAGGCTTTGTCGTCGCCCGGGCAAAGTTCGTCCCGGTTCAGGTAGATCTGCAACGTGCCCTCGTGGTCTTGGAGTTCGGCGAACGAGGCCTTGCCCATGATTCGGCGTGACATCATGCGACCTGCGAGTTTGACCTTCACGCCTTCCTCGAAGTTTTCCTTGAGCGACGCACAGTGGTGGGTCACGGGAAATGCGGCGGCGGGATAGGGGTCGATGCCGCGTGCACGAAGGGCATCCACCGAGGCGATGCGCTGGCGTTCTTGTTCACTACGAATCATGTGTTCAAAGGTACGCAGGGAGCATGTGCCAAAACCCTACAGGGGTTGTAGGTTTGGAGCGTCCTTGCGCAATGAACGCGGGGGACGAAACCCTTTTTCATGACCCTCTCTCGTCTCCCTTTCTTCGCAGCGCTATTCGCAAGCCTTGCCTTGGCTGCGCCAGCCGCTGCCCAAACCTCCAGCTTCACCCTCGACACCACGGCTCTGAAACCGGCCGCTGTGACCGGGGATTTCTCGGCCGTCACGCCCGCCCTGGCCCCACGTGCTTTGGCGGTCTTGAATGCCGAGGAAGTGGCCCAAACCGGAGCCCCGTCCCTGGCGGACGTGCTCGAGGCGGTGCCCGGCATCGACGTTCGTTCCCGCGGTGCCGTCGGCATCCAGACCGATTTGAGTGTCCGGGGCGGCACGTTTGAACAGACGGCGCTGTGGGTCGATGGGGTGCGCTGGAGCGCGCCGCATACGGGGCACCACTTGATGGACTTGCCCGTAGATCCGGAGGACATTTCCCGGGTTGAAGTGTTTCGTGGCGGCGCCTCGAGCGCACTTGGCACGGGCGCGATGACCGGTGCAGTCGCCCTCACCGCTGGGCCCGCCACCAAGGACGGCACCTTGTTGGTCGCCGAGAGCGGACAGAACGGGTGGCTTCGGGCCAAGGTCACGACCGACTTCGGCACGGACCTCTCCACCGCGACCGGCACGGTGGCGCGTCACCGTATCGCGGTTAGCCAAACCGGCACGAACGGGACCCTTGGCAAAGGCACCAACACGGACGCTTCGATTCTCCGCGCGCGGTACTCCGGATGGTTGGCCGGCGAATGGGGGTCGTTGCGGACCAGTGTGGGGTATGCGGGCAAGGCGTTTGGGGCCCTCAATTTCTACACCTCGGCGTTCCCTTACCAGTACGAGGAAACGCGGACCCTGCAAGCGCAAGCACGCTACACGAAGACGTGGGGGAACCTCGAATACGACGCGGCAGTGTACCACCGCACGCACGGCGACGAGTTCCACCTGTACCGGGAGCACGAGGATTACTACGTGCGGACGGACGACGGGTTCTTGGTGTTTGGGACGGACACGGCCGCGAGCTGGTACAGCGCGCCCAACAACCACATCAGCCACACGACGGGGATGCGCGACCGATTCCGGTACAGCTCGGCCCTTGGCGAGACGTTTGTGTCGGCCGACACGCGCCGCGAATTCATCAAGAGCAACCTGCTCGGGGTGGACAGCCTCGGCGATGACGACGGCGCGTACCTGCGTGGGGACGTTCGGTTCAACACGGACGTGGCGGTGGGGCACAGGGCCGAGTTTGGGCCCTTCGCGCTTTCCGCCACGGCGGCGTGGAACGTGAATTCGATGTTTGGGACACGATTCGTGCCGGGAGCTGAGCTCGCGCTCGACATGGTCGGCGACGGGTCGTCCATCCTGTTTGCGTCCGCGAACCGTTCGGTGCGACACCCGTCCTACACCGACTTGTACTACACGCTCGGCGGTGCCGTGGGCAGCCGCGACCTGCAATCGGAGTGGGCGGACCACTTGGAAACGGGGGTGCGCTTGGGCCTTTCGCCCGACGGCGTGTACGGCATTCAGGTCGAACAAGCGCTGTTCCATCGCCAAGGCCATGACCTGATTGATTGGGCCCGCCCCAACGGCAGCGAAACGACGAACGCCATCAACTTGCGCGAAGTCACCTTTAGGGGACTGGAGACGGTCGTGAACGTCACGCCCAATGAGGCCCTGAGTGGGGACTGGAAGGTGCGGTACGCGCGTTTGGGCTTCACCACGATGGAAGCGAGCGAGTCGAGCGCGGGTTTTGAGAGCAACTACGTCTTGGATGGGCTGAAGACCAAAGCGGATGCGTCCGTCGGCCTCGTGGTGCCAGGCGAGGTGCGGATCGACGTGCGGTGGAGCCACCAAGATCGCTTGGGCGGTTACGTGAGCGGCGAGACGGGTCAGGAGGTGGAGTTCGAGCCGTTCTCGCTGGTGTCATGCACCGTGAGTCGGGCGTTCTTGGACAACCAATTGCGTTCGTTTGTGCGCGTGGACAACGCCTTGGACCGCGAGTACGTGGACCTCGGCAACGTGCAGCAACCGGGCCGCTGGGTGCGCCTCGGATTTGCGTACCAGATGAACTGAGTCTGCACGACCTTTGGGTCATGGCAGAGCACAACGATGCGCCGGACATGCGCCGGCTGATTTCGGATTTGGGGGCCCAAATGGCGGCCGCCCTCACCGTCCCCGTCTCCCGTCCTCCATCTGAAGGCGCGGCCTTCCGAGGTGTCGCGGTGCTGGGCATGGGGGGCAGTGGCATTGGCGGGGCCATCCTGGCCGACATGTTGCGCGCGACGTGCCCCGTGCCGTTTGTGGCGGTCTCAGATCAAGTCCTCCCGGGCTGGGTGGGCGAGGGTTGCCTCGTCGTGGCATCGAGCTATTCAGGGAACACTGAAGAGACGCTCGCGGCCTTGGACGAAGCGGAGAAGCGCGGTTGCGACCTCGCGGCCGTGACGTCGGGCGGGACCTTGGGTTCGCGCGCCGAGAAGGGAGGCTGGCCAACGGTCATCATGCCTGGCGGCAACCCGCCGCGATCTCAATTTGGCCGTTCTTTCCTCGGGCTCTGCGCCTTGATGAACGCCTTTGGACTTGTGACGGACGGCGACTGGGCCGACATCCAAGCCGCGGTGGCGGGATTGGACGGCGCTTCGGCAGCGGAGCGGGGCGAGAGTTTGGCCTTGGCGGTGGAGGGGAAGAAGATCTACCTCTACGCCGACACTCCGATGCGGGGCTTGCTCACGCGGTGGCGCCAACAGCTCAACGAAAACAGCAAGCTCCTTGCGAACGTCGAGGTCTTCCCGGAGATGAACCACAACGAACTCGTGGGCTGGGAAACCGGCGACGAGCAGTGCGTTGCGGTCTTGGTTCGGACCCCCGACGACCACGCCCGAACCTCCCTGCGCATGGACATCACCTCGGAAGTCTTCCAAGAGCAGGGCGCCGACGTGGTGGTGGTCGAGCCGGACGGCGCGACGCCGTGGGCACGGCTGCTGGATGCGGTTTGGTTGGGCGACTGGATGTCGCTTGTGCTGGCCGAACGCGGCGGGTTTGACCCCGTGGACATCCGCTTCATCGATCACCTGAAGAACACCCTCGCCAAGCACGCATGACGCGACGGGTCGAGGTGCGCGACCTCGGTCGCATGGACTACAAGCCCTGCTGGGACCTTCAGGAGGATGTCTTCCAGGGCATGGTGAAGGCGAAAATCGCGCGCCGCAACGCCGGCCTCTCCACCACCGACCCCGGACCTGACGGCCAGCCCGACCTGGCTCTCCCGCTCTCGCACATGTACTGGGTGGAGCACCCTCACGTGCTGACCCTGGGCAAGAGCGGGGCGGCGGCCAACGTGGTGGCGGCCCCGGAACGCCTCGCGGAACTGGGCGTGCAGTACTTCCCCATCAACCGCGGTGGCGACATCACCTACCACGGTCCGGGCCAACTCGTCGGCTACCCCATTCTGGACCTCGACCAGTTTTTCACGGACATCCACAAGTACCTCCGGTTCCTCGAAGAGGCGGTGATCCGGACGTGCGCGGAATACGGCATCGTCGCCGGCCGCATCGAGGGGCTCACGGGCGTGTGGATCGACCCTGAAGCGGGTGCCGCCGCTCGAAAGATCTGCGCCTTTGGAGTGAAGTGCAGCCGGTGGGTCACCATGCACGGCCTCGCCTTGAACGTCAACACGGACCTCGATTTCTTCAACCTCATTGTGCCCTGCGGCATCGCCGACCGCGGCGTCACCTCGCTCGCCCGGGAAACAGGCGGCCCCGTGGACGTGGAAGAGGTCAAGGCCCACATGACGCGCCACCTCGCTGAACTTTTTGAGTGGCAACAGGTTCCCTGAGGAGAACGGCAGGCCTTTCTGCCGACCTTGCGCCTTACATCTGATTCGCATTTCATGAAAACGGTTCTTCGCGCGCTTGGAATGGCCTTGGTGGCTGCCGTGGTTTTGTCCTACCTCACCAACTACGATTACCTGTGGGGCGGCATTCGGGAGACGTGGTTGCGCGGGTGGGAAAACGCCCAAATCGATGACCTCCCCTTCCGCGATCACGTCCGCACCCTCCCCGCGTCCTCCAATCCCCAGCCGTGGCCGGAAGGTCCGCTTTGGGGGAAGGTCGAACTCGACGAGGCCGGCCAGGCGTGGATCGAGGAAAGCAAGACGGCCAGTTTCCTCGTGATCCAACACGACAGCCTCGTCTACGAATCCTACCTCCGCGGCCACGACGCGACGACGCTGACCAACTCGTTCTCGATGGTGAAATCCATCACGGCCATGGCCGTAGGGCTCGCGGTGCAACAGGGCTTGATTGACGAACAGGCCCCCGTCTCCACCTACCTCCCCCGTTTCGCGGAGGGCGACGGCGCCTCGCTCACCGTCCAAGAGCTCCTTCAAATGCGGAGCAACATCCCGTTCGGGGAGGATTACAAAGATCCGTTTGGCTTCCAGGCGAAGGCCTACTACCGCGACGACAACCGCACGCTTCTGGAGCCCTTCCGCGTGGATGGCGATCCCGGCACCGTCTTCCGCTACCAGGGGGGCAACACGATGCTGCTCGCGGAAATCCTCGACGCGGTGCGCGAAGGCAACCTCAGCCAGGACATTGCGAACGGGCTTTGGGAGCCAATGGGCGCGAGGCACGACGCGTTTTGGGGCCTCGATGGCGATCCCGCTGAGGGTGCGGTCGAGCGCGCGTTCGCCCAGTACTACGCCACGACGCGGGACTACGCGCGTTTTGGGCAGATGCTGCTCGACACCGGCGCGTGGAAGGGCCAACAGCTCCTCGACAAGGGGTACGTCACCCGGATGATCACGCCGGTGAATCAACTCACGGACGAGGTGGCGACGACCTACTACGGGTACCAGATTTGGTTGGGCACAACCGACGACGGCCTGCCGTTTTCCATCATGGAAGGCCTCCGAGGCCAAATGGTCATCACCGTCCCCGCCCTCGACCTCGTCGTGGTCCGCACAGGCTACACCAAGTCCAAAGGCAAGAAGCGCTTCCTCCCAGAGGACATCTACACGGTCATCGACCTCGCTCGAAGCTTGCTCTGATTCCCCCGACCGCGTCGACTTCACATAACACCCTACGTTTACAAACGGGGAGGCGACGCTTGTGAACAGGGAAGAGGGGTGATGCAAGGCTCAAGTTTTCTTGGGTTCAAACCTTGTGATCATGCTTCGACAATTACATGCCCTTGTGGTGGACGACGAGCCGCATTGCCGAGACTACTTGTGCCGTCAATTGGAACGAACCTGCCCCTCCATCACGGTGGTGCAAACGGCGGCAAGCGCCAAAGAGGCTGAACGCCTCATTAGGGATTTGGCCCCCGATGTCGTGTTCATGGACATTCACATGCCACACCAATCGGGCTTGGACCTTCTTGACGCGCTGTCTGACCGCGATTTCTACCTCGTGTTCACCACCGCCTACGACGAGTATGCCGTGGAGGCGTTGCGAAAACAGGCCTTCGATTACTTGCTCAAGCCCATCGATCGGGACGACTTGCAAGCGTGTGCTCGGCGCATTCTGATGCATTTCTACCACCACCGAACGCCAGGCCAGGGCGCGCTGTCTCCGGCCATGCGCCGCCTCGAAATCTTGACTTCAGGCAAGCGGCATTTCGTGCGTCACAGGGACATCGTTCACGTCGAAGCGGAGGGCAGCTACACGACGCTTCACTTGGCGGGCGGACGTCGAATCACCATGAGCAAGAACCTGAAGCGCGTGGAGCAAATGCTGGACAACGAAATGTTTTTCCGTGCGCACAACAGCCACCTAGTGCAGCTCGAGCGGGTGGAGGCGTGCAATTACCGCGACAACACCGTGGTGCTTGACACGGGCGCTGTGGTGCCCATGGCGGTTCGAAAACGGGAAGCCCTGAAGCAACGGCTGTCCTTGCTCATGACCGCATAAGCCGGTCGACCCCACGGGCCACGGGGCTATCTTTGCGGCCATGGCCAACGCCCTCCCCGACATACGAGCCCTGTCCAACGACGAACTCGCCGCTGCATTGGTGGAGATGGGGGAGAAGCCGTTTCGGACCAAGCAGGTGTCCGAGTGGCTTTGGACGCATGCCGCAGGGTCCTTCGACGACATGACGTCGCTGGGAAAGGGTCTGCGCGCCAAGCTTGCGGAATCGTTCAGCTTGAGCCGCATTGAACAGGTCGAGGCCCAGCACAGCACAGATGGCACAGTGAAGTGCGCCTTCCAAGTGGATGGCGACGCCCACCGCGTCGTCGAAGGCGTGCTCATCCCCACCACCAAGCGTCTTACCGCGTGCATCAGTTCGCAGGTCGGATGCAGCCTCGCGTGCAAATTTTGCGCGACAGGCCGCCTCAAACTCCTCAAGAACCTGACGGCAGGGGAGATGTACGACCAGGTGGAAATGCTGAATGTGCTTGCCAACCAGCAACACGGCAAGTCGCTGTCCAACATTGTGTACATGGGCATGGGCGAACCGTTGCTGAATTACCAGAACGTGATTGATTCGGTGGAGCGCATCACAGGCACCCCGGGCCTCGCCATGTCCCCCAAGCGCATCACGGTGTCGACGGCAGGCATCGCCAAGGCCATCAAGCGTCTCGGGGACGACGAGGTCAAGTTCAACTTGGCGCTGAGCCTTCACGCGGCCAACGACGCCAAGCGCAACCACATCATGGCCATCAACGAGACGAACAACCTCGCGGTGTTGGCCGAGGCGTTGCGGCATTTCGTTGACAAGACGGGCACGCGTCCGACGTTTGAGTTCATCGTGTTCAAGGATTTCAACGACGGCTTGGAAGACGCCCGTGAATTGGCCCAGTTCTGCAAGCACATCCCGTGCAAAATCAACTTGATTGAGTACAACCCCATTGACGACGGGGAGTTTCAGCAGACGACGCCTGAGCGCCTGAACGACTTCGTGTCGCTGCTCGAAGACCGAAACCTCATCGTCAACGTTCGTCGCTCACGAGGCAAGGACATCGATGCGGCATGCGGCCAGCTCGCCAACAAAAACACGGCGGGCGAAGAGGCCCCAAGAAAGGAGATCAGTCCAGCTTGAGGACCGCGAGGAAGGCCGACTGAGGCACTTCGACGGTTCCGATTTGGCGCATCCGCTTCTTGCCCTTCTTCTGCTTTTCCAAGAGCTTTCGCTTCCGGGTGATGTCACCCCCGTAGCACTTGGCGGTGACGTCTTTGCGCACGGCGGAAATGGTCTCGCGCGCAATGATCTTGGCGCCGATGGCCGCTTGCAGGGCGATCATGAACTGCTGTCGAGGGATGAGTTCCTTGAGCTTGAGGCAAATCTTCTTGCCCAGGCTGTGGGCGTGGTCGCGGTGGATCAACGCGCTTAACGCGTCGACTTGGTCCCCGTTGAGGAGGATGTCCATTTTGACCAAGTTGCTCTGCTTGTAGCCCTCGGGGAAGTAGTCGAAGGAGGCGTACCCACGGGAAATCGTCTTGAGCTTGTCGTAAAAGTCAAAGACGATTTCTCCCAAAGGCATGCTGAAGGTCAATTCGACCCGGTCCGAGGTGAGGTAGACCTGGTTGGCCAGGATGCCGCGCTTCTCGATGCACAGGCTCATGACCGGGCCAACGTACTCGCTCTTGGTGATGATTTGGGCCTTGATGAATGGCTCTTCCACAAAATCGAGGTGGTTGGCGTCGGGCAGGTCGCTCGGGTTCATGATCTCGAGCTTCTCGCCCTTCTTCGTGTAAGCTTTGTACCCCACGTTGGGCACCGTCGTGATGACGGTCATGTTGAACTCGCGCTCGAGCCGCTCCTGGATGATTTCCATGTGGAGCATGCCGAGGAAGCCGCAGCGGAACCCAAACCCCAGCGCCGCCGAGCTCTCCGGCTCAAACACCAGAGAAGCGTCGTTCAGCTGAAGCTTTTCCATCGAGGCGCGCAGTTCTTCGTAGTCCTCGGTGTCGACGGGGTAAATGCCCGCAAAGACCATGGGCTTCACGTCCTCAAACCCTTTTACGGCCTGGGAGCAGGGACGCTCTTTGGTGGTCAGGGTGTCCCCAACCTTGACTTCCTTGGCGTTTTTGATGCCAGAGATGATGTAGCCGACGTCGCCCGCCGCGAGGGTTTTCTTGGGGATGAGGTCCAACCCCAGCACGCCGATTTCGTCGGCGTCGTATTCTTTCCCCGTCGCCACGAACTTCACCTTGTCCCCCTTGTGGATGGTCCCGTTCAGCACCCGGAAGTAGGCAATGATGCCGCGGAAGCTGTTGAAGACAGAGTCAAAAATCATAGCCTGCAGAGGCGCCTCGGTGTCGCCTTTGGGCGCAGGAACGCGGTCGACAATGGCTTCGAGGATGGCCTCCACACCCATGCCCGTTTTGCCCGAGGCCGGCAAAATGTCCTCCATGTCGCACCCAATCAGGTCGACGATTTGCTCGCCCACGACTTCGGGGTCGGCGGAGTCGAGATCCATCTTGTTCAGGACGGGGATGATTTCGAGGTCGTGCTCGAGGGCGAGGTAGAGGTTGCTGATTGTTTGGGCTTCGATGCCTTGGGTGGCGTCTACGATGAGCAACGCGCCCTCGCAAGCGGCGATGGAACGAGACACTTCGTAGCTGAAGTCCACGTGGCCCGGGGTGTCGATCAGGTTGAAGATGTAGTCTTGCCCGTCGTTCCCCTTGTAGTTCATCTGGATGGCGTGGCTCTTGATGGTGATGCCTCGCTCACGCTCGAGATCCATGTCGTCGAGCGTTTGTTCCTGCAACTCGCGGTCCGAGATGGTGCCCGTGGTTTGGAGCAAGCGGTCGGCCAGCGTGCTCTTCCCGTGGTCAATGTGGGCGATGATGCAAAAGTTGCGGATGTTCTTCATGTCAAAAAGGTCCGGTGATTTCGTGTCAACACGCGTTGTTCATGGCACCGAACGCACGTGCAAAGGTACTTCGAGATTCACCCGTGTCCGACTTTCTTATCTTTACGCGCCTGACACCTGCAACACTTGTGGTATTGCTTGTTGTTCTATTCACAACCATCTGCCTGAACATGATCTGTTTCAAATCGAAGACCCCGGCACTATCTGTCATTTTTTGGTTGACATTTTCCATGCCATTCAACCTGACTTTTGGCCAAGTTGATTTTTCCGAGCAGCGCTCGGCGGCCCAAATCCTTCAGAGCTATCCCACCTTCGAGGAAGCCGTGTTGAGCATGACGCGGGAGGAATGGACTGTTGTGAGGAAATGGGAGGGTTTCGATGAGCAGCGCTACTTGACGTTCTTGCATGAATACAAGGGCAGCTTTGAAGAGGAGCGGGCCCGCCGCAAGGAACTGCGCATTCAACGCGTGTTGGAGGACGATGAGTGCGGTTGTTGGGTTGAGCCGGACGACACCTACACGCGGATGGTCCCTCCTCCAGGCCTCGCAGGCCTCGGGCCCAATGAAATGGCATGGGAATTTTTAGCCGAGAATGGCGGTGGATGGGATGTGGATTGTTCCTCGGAAGAATTGCCAATCGCCATGCAAACCAACCCGTGGGAATTTGAATTGTACGGCGCGACGTACAGCTCGTTCTTCGTGAACTCCAAAGGCCAAATCTCTTTTGGCGGACCCGTGTTGGATTGGGAGCCGGTTGGGTTCCCTGCGGCACAGTACAATCAAATTTCAGGCTACTGGCAGGACATCGACATCAGGAGCATTGGAGAAATCAAGTGGAAGCGCACGGAGAACGCGGTGTACGTGAATTACATCGACGTCGGATACTGGCAGAACAACAGCAACCTGACCAACAGCTTCCAAATCATCATCACATACCCTGAAAGCGGAATTTTGCCTGAGGGCAGCAACGCCCAGGTATGTTACTTGGACATGAATTGGGCTCACGGGGACTTTGGTGGTGGCGGGGGCGGATGTTGCGGCGCCACACCCGGTGTGACTGGAGCCGACGGACAATCTACCAACCCCAACCCCAACACGAGTCCGCACGTTCAATTTGGTCGTTTCAACTTGTTGGATGACTCATACAACGGCCCTTACGGCGATTCCGAAGCGGAATGGGACGGCATCAACTGGCTGGATTACAAGTACTTCAACATCAACACAGCCGAAACCAACAACAACCTGAATCCCGTGGCTACGGCCAATTTAGGATGCGACACGGTTCGAATTTGCTTGGGCCAGGAATACAACCTCGACGTGGAGTTTTTGGGCCCAGAACCAGGCCAAATCATCGAATTGACGGTGTCCACGGACATTGGAGGCAACGTCATTGAAGGCGAAACGCTGACGTCAGGCGTGACGACCGCGGCCTACACAGGCCTTTTTATCGGAAACGAGGAAGGCCTCAGCAGCATCTCCATGACGGCCGTTGACGACGGCGAAGCCTCCACCGAATTGAACATTGTCATTGAAGTTGTTGGGGTGGAGCCACCCGACATCGAGGTGGAGTCCTTGGCTGAGGGTGGTGGTTTTGGCATCTGTGCCGGTGCTGAACTCGACGTGGTCGCGACTTCCTTGGATGGTGACGAACCGGTGGTGTCATGGTCTTGGAATTTGAACGAGAATTTTTGGGATGAAAACACAGCCAGCATTCCCTTTGGTGGAACGTTTGTAGTCACAGGCACGACCGAAAGCGGTTGCATTGTCAAGAAACCCTTCGACGTGTTCCAAACGCCGTTTTATCTCCCTACGCTTTCGGGCACGGCAGTGACTGTGTGCCCAGGTGATTCCGCGTTGATCGTGGTGGAGCCCGATGTGGACGAGGTGTTCGTCGATTACGATTGGGTAGCGGATTGGAACGGCGGTGGTGGTGAAGTCGTTTCGGGCCAAGGCACAGGGGAGGTGTATGTCACTCCTGGGGTCTACCAATTGACGGTGACTGACCAAGGCGGGTGCCAAGGAAGGCGGACGTTCATCATTGGCACGACATCCGTGAGCATCCCTGACTTGGAAATCGCCCCCATTTGCGACGGCTCGTTGGAACTGGGCTTTGATTCGGTCGAGTTTGCGGGCGGTTATGCGTCGCCGGCGGAAGGAAACATGCAAGTCCAAATGTTTGCCACGACCAACCTCGGTTGGGGAGATGCCTACTTGCAAGTCGTCGTCACGCACGAGGACGGCTCCCAAGAATTTTCCCTTTTGCAGTGCTTCGACGAATTTGAGAATTACACCCAGGATACGCACCCGGAATTGGCCATGGTTTACGGTGATTCGGTTCAAGTGACGTTTGTCGGAACGGGCAACCCCGACCTCGACGCCAACTTCTCCGTGAACTTGTTCAACTGCGTGAACAATTGCACAGGCGAAAACGCGGACAACTGCTCGGAATTCAACAACCTTACCGACGGATTGGTGTTGTACAACGGGCCGGCGATGTGCGAAGTTCAAGAAGCTTATGGGGTGTGGACGGTGGATGGCCCAGAGACCTACACGTTCTTGAACACCACCCAGTTTAACACGACGTTCATCCCAGAGGATTTTGGGTTGTACAATGTCTGTTTTGAAGACGAGGAATGTCAAATTCCTCGCTGTTTCGAAGTGGAGGTGAACCTTCCCCCGACCATTGAGCTTGATGGTGATAGCTTGGTTTGGGTGTGTGGCGACGACGAATTGGATTTGGAGGCATTCATCACCGACCCGGCTGATGTGGCCACCATCAACTGGCCTTATCCTGGTGACGACAACGTGTTGTTCAACGAGTATTCCTACACACAGTATTCCACGCCGACTCTTGTGGTGACCATCGAGAACGGTTGCGGACAGGCCACCGACCAGGTGGTGGTGACAGCCATACCAGAACCGTTGCTTGAAAACGCCTACCTGTGTGGTGAAGGAGCGACGCTCGAGTTGGACCCCATCCCTGGGGACCAAAATTCAGGAATTGCTTACGAGTGGACCTACAATGGAAACGATGCGCAAATCGACGACAACGAGTGGGAAGTGGATGCGACAGGCTCGTACTGCGTGACGGTTCCAAGCGAAAATTGCCCCGCCTCCTTTGACGACGACGATTGTGCCTTCATCGACATTGTGACAGCCATCGACATTGACGTGTTCCTCGGCGGGTCCATCACCGATTGCGACGGCGGGGGAATTGAACCGGGTCAGCCCGCTGACTTGACGGTCAACCCTGCGTTTGTTGCGAACTACGCAGATTACACCATCACCTGGCCCGACGGAACGGTGACGACGGTGGAGGATGATTTCACGTGGACCCTCTTGGAAGAGACGGAAATCAACGGCACTCAAATCTGCGTGACCATCGAAGATCCCTACGGCTGCGAGCCTCAAGAGGCGTGTGGGTTGGTGTTCATTGGCGATGAGCCCACTTGGGACCCGCTGCCGATTTACGCCGGCGTCCGGGCCTTGTGTCCAGGCCAGCCTGAGTTCTTCGACTTGAATGCGAGCTTCAACGGCCCCGAGTACAGCGACTACTCTTGGACGGTGCAGTGTGCGGACACACTCGTGGAATTCTTCTTCGAAAGCAACGCGGAGTTGTACGGGGAAATGTTCCCGCCCAGCTGCTGGGGTTACGATTTGACACTGCTGGCTGAGATCGCGAACCCATGCTTGCCTTCGGGATTGCAGCACGAATACGAGATCAGCGTGCAACAATGTGAAATCCTCCCTCCCAACGTGTTTACCCCGCGGGATGGCAACGACATGAACAACGGCTTCCACATCCGTGGACTCGAGCCTTGGGAGGACGACCCCGAGGGCGTGTTGGTGCGGATTTTTGACCGTTGGGGCAACATGGTGTACGAGAACTTCGAATACCGCAACGCACAGCCTTGGTTCGCGGACAACCGTGCGGAGGGGGTGTACTTCTATTACATCTTGCTTCCAAACGGAGAGGAATTCTCTGGACCCGTGAACGTCTTCCGGGCGCGTTAATCCAGTGGCCAAAACCAAAAAGCAGTTCGTCTGTTCGGACTGCGGGCACGCTCACCCGCAATGGGTGGGCCAATGCGGCCAGTGCAAGGCGTGGAACACCCTTCATGAGGAGTCTGTGGCTCCCGTGTCTCAACGTGCGGCACGGACGGGCCTGAGTGCGCTCCAAACGCCGCAAGTTCGGCCCCTCGTCGACGTCAACGTCTCCGAATTGCCCCGTCTCGATATGGGCGACAAGGAGTTGAATCGTGTTTTGGGAAGCGGTGCGGTCCCAGGGGGTGTGGTCCTGTTGGGCGGCGAACCTGGAATTGGAAAGTCGACCCTGATGCTTCAGGTGGCTTTGGCCGTGGCGTCCAAGGGCCTCAAGGTGTTGTACGTCAGCGGTGAGGAGAGCGCAGAGCAAGTAAGCATGCGTGCCAACCGCTTGGGCATCATTCCGCCTACGGTGCTCATTTTTTCTCAGACCCAAGTACCTGCCGTGTTGGACGCGCTTCGCGCCGAGAAACCTGCCCTTGTGGTCGTGGATTCGGTGCAGACCTTGGACCTTCCCGACCAGGATGGCGTACCGGGTTCTGTAGGCCAAATCCGCGAATCCGCCGCCGCCCTGACGGCTTGGGCCAAGGGCACCGGAACCCCCTTGTTCATGGTCGGCCACATCACCAAGGAGGGCTCCCTCGCGGGCCCCAAGGTCTTGGAGCACATGGTGGATGTGGTGTTGCAATTTGAAGGAGATCGGCACCACGCCTACCGCATGTTGCGCGCGGCAAAGAACCGGTTTGGGACCACCGCGGAGTTGGGCATTTATGAAATGTCGGGAGAAGGATTGACGTCGGTGGACCACCCGAGCGAGGTGTTGTTGGGCGAGCGAGGTGAAGCGAGCAGCGGCTCAGCTGTGGCGGTGTCCCTGCAGGGTGTACGCCCGCTTCTCGTTGAAATTCAGGCGCTCGTGAGCACGGCGGTGTACGGCACGCCCCAGCGTTCTGGAACGGGGTTTGATTTGCGGCGCTTGAACATGCTGTTGGCGGTGCTTGAAAAGCGCTGTGGGTTCAAACTCGGTGCATTCGACGTCTTTTTGAACCTGGCGGGTGGCCTGAAGATTCAGGATCCAGCGAATGACTTGGCGGTGGTCGCGGCGATTTTGAGCTCGAGCTTGGATTTGCCTTTGGACAACCGAACGTGCTTCGCAGGGGAGGTGGGCTTGAGCGGAGAGATTCGACCCGTACCACGCCTTGAGCAACGGATGGCCGAGGCGGCTCGGTTGGGGATGGAGCGCATGTTGATTTCAGGTCACGGCTCGCACCCCAAACCACCCAAGGGACTCACAGTTGTGCCCGTAAAGCGCGTGAACGAGGTTCAGCGCGTGGTGTTCTGATTGCCAGTTCCTAATACGACCACGTATTCGCCCCGCGGGGCATGGTCGGCGAGGTGAGCTTTCAATTCGCTCACGGTGCCGCGAAGCGTTTCTTCGTGCAACTTGGAAATTTCGCGGCACAGCGCGACGGGTCGGTCCTCCGCACCGAGGTCGTGGAGTTGGTCGAGAAGTTTGGCCACGCGGTGGGGGCTCTCGTACATGACTACGGTGCAAGGCATGTCGAGAAGGGCGGTCAGGCGTTTTTGGCGCCCCTTTTTGTGCGGGAGAAACCCTTCAAAGTAGAAGCGGTCGCAAGGCAACCCCGAGGTGACCAACGCTGGGACAAAGGCCGTTGCCCCCGGCAGGCATTCCACAGCCACGCCCGCATCGACGCAGGCGCGCACAAGCAAGAAGCCAGGGTCTGAAATCCCAGGTGTGCCGGCGTCGGAGCACAGCGCTAAGGTGACGCCACCTTGAAGCTGGCTTACGACGCCTTCCAGAGCGCGGTGTTCGTTGTGTTGGTGAAAGGAACGAAGCGGGGTTTCGATGCCGAAGTGACGCAGAAGCTTGCCGGTCGTCCGGGTGTCCTCCGCCAGCACCATGTGAGCCTCGCTCAGCACCTCCAAGGCGCGCGGCGTCATGTCGCCCAGGTTCCCCACCGGGGTGGGCACCACCACCAACTTCCCGCCGCTCATGAGACGAAGGTGCGCATGATGCGTTTGGCAAACTCGTCTTTCAACGCCTCCACTTCCGCGTCTTCGCCGCGAGGGCTGAGGGCTTCTTGGAATTGGGCCAGGGCTTCTTCTTGCGTGGAGGCTCGAGCCAATTTGGTCAGGAGCGCGCTGAAGACTTCTTCTTCTCCTGAGAACAAGACGCTGGTGAATTGGGCGCGGTCCACGATGCTCATGCCTTCCGACACGTCGGAAAGGGGTTTCAGGGCGAGCTTTTCCGCCAGTGTCAATTCCCCGATGGATGACAACAAATCGACCTGCGAATCCGGTTTTGGAGCGGACTCGCCCAACTCTTCTGCGGTCAACAAACGGTTGAAGGCGGGCTCCATCGAAGCTTCCGCCTCAGGTTCGGAAGCGTCTGCCTTACCCTCGGGCGCTTCGTCGACGGCGGTCACTTGCACAGCAGAGAGGGCACGACGAATCACGGCGCCTTCGTGCAGTTCACGCGTGGCCACATCAAACGCCTCAATGCGTTCTGGGGACCAGCCCTCTTGGCGTGCCTCGTCCAGCACTTGTTGGCAACGAACGAGTTGTTTTTGGACGTCAGAGAATTCGAGCGGTTCCATGGTTTAAAGGTAATCGTCGTCGTCGGGGTTGAACAAGTCCTTGTCCTTCTTGTCTTTGGGTTTCCGCACACGGTCCAAAAGCGAAGACCTGCCCTCCTCCTCACTCGACTCGGGGGAATTTGAGGGTGCAGCAGGGGGACTGGCCAGAGGTGTCGAAGCTGTTGCGGGTGGAGCAGGGGACGGGTCTTCGCCGTCTTGTCCTTCCGGCGCATTTCGTTGCCGGAGGGCGTCGCGAAGGCGTTGCTTCTCTGCTTGGATGGCCGAGCGGCGATGTTCTTTGGCGGCCTCGCGGTCGTACGCATAGACCGGTTCCTCGACAGGCCCTGACATCCTCAGGAAAAACTGGTTGCCAAGTCCGTCGTCCTCCATTTCCCCAAAGGCGTCGGTTGCCGCTGCGCGCAGGTCGCGCAACGCAAAGCCAAGGGTGTAGTCGATGTTGGAGTCAAAGCTGTACACCCCTTCGACGGCCACATTCATGGCGGAGGATTGAATCACCGTCATGGGCAAGGTGACCTTCTCTGCACGGACGTCGATGCGTTGGCTCACGGGTTCAAAGGCCACGTCCTTGAGGCGTTCGCGCAAGTCGTCGGGATCCACCAAGGGCGCCATCAAGCGGTGCCCTTCGAGGTAATCCGCGACCTCTTCGAAGACCTCAAGACCGCGGAGTCGGCCGTACGTGATTCCGGTTTGGAGGCTGGCTGTGAATTCTTCGCCGTGCCAGTTGCCGTCGAGGTCCCACGACATGCCTAGGGTTCCGGCGGTGGACATCGCGCCGCTGAGGTGGTCGTGGCGGATGAGGGTTTGGCCAAAATTGCCGTACGTCGAGAACAGCTTGGGCAGGGACACGTCGTCGGCGGATCCGCGAAGGGACAGGAGCCACCCCGCACGTCCGGGGCTCAGGCTACCTTCAACGTGCGCGCGTCCTTCCAGACCCTGGATTTGGGCGCTTTGGATGCTCCAGCGGTTGTGCGAGACCTTGGTCCGCGCCGCGAGGTTGGTGCACTGCAGGGCATCCCATTCCAACACGTCGCTGTCGAGGTGGATGCCGAGGGACGAGCCCGGGGGCAGCAAGGCCGCTTCGGTGGCGGCGGGACGCGCCAAGTGTTCCCACCAAGTGAGGATGGGGTTAACGTGGATGGAACGCGCCCGGACGTGCACGTCGCCCGTGACGGGGCCGCTTCCGATGAGTTGGGGCCAGGACAGGTTTTTGACGTCGAAATCCGCGTTGTTTCCCGCCCACTGGAAGACGAGGTCCTCTCCGGAACACGACGTGGACTCCATGCGGATCTCGGGGGCCTCGAGGAGGTAGGGTTGTCCGTCGAGTTTGCCCGTGATTTGGGAGAGCGCCACGGTGCCGAGCATGCTTTGCATGCCGCGTTGAAGGTCCCACGAGACGCTGCCTTGGGCCGTCGCGGTTCCTGAAACGGGCAGTACGGATTGAACGTCCATGGGCACCTCGGGGATCCAGGATTGGAAGGGGGTGGCGGCGTCAAGGGTGGCGCGTCCGTCGATTTGAAGGCGCGACGAGGACGTGGGCTTGACGCTTCCTTCCAAGCTCCAGCCGTTGCCGGAAAGGAGGGCTTCGTCCACGGCCCAAGACCACGCGCCGAATTCCTGCTTGAAGGTGCCTTCGCCGCTGCACACGCCTTGAACGGCCATGGTCAGGCCGGTGAGTTGAGGCGCCAGTTGGAACGCTTCCTTGCCCGCAGACCAATGCACTTCGGTGGATTGAGGCTGCAGGCGCACGTCGAGGCTGACGGCGTGGTCAAGCGCGACCGTCCCTTTCCAGGGGGGGTCGACCCAAACGGCGTCGATGGCGCGCTGCGTGAGTTTGGGCACTTGAACGCGCGCCACCCATTCCTGGGAGAGGCTTGACTCCGCGTTCCAAGTCGCCTCGATGCCGTGGACCGCGAGTTCTCCCACGCACGTCCAACCGTCCTCGCCCTGCGGCATCCACGAACCGCTGCACGCCGCGTCGACGGGGCGCAATTCAGGAAGGTCACGCTGGGCAACCGCCACGTTCTTCGCCTCAGCTTTCCACCGCAGCGGGGTGGTCTCCGTGGGGAGTTCAAGGGTGGCGCGTTGAAGCCGCAAGGAGCCAGACGCCGCACCTTCCAAGGCCCAACTCACGTCCACGTCGGTCCAGGAGAGCCGACCGACGGTGAGCGCAGGGCCCTCTGTATCCCGGGTGTCTGGTGGAGCCAACAAATCCAGGACGTTCCAACGTCCAGCGGCATCTTGAGCCAAGTGCACCCGGCCGCCTTCGAGCGCGACGGAGTTCAATTCGGGAGCGTCCCCCCAAAGGGTCCAAAACCCGAGCTCCAAGCCCACGCGATCGGCCACGACCAGGGTATCTTGATCCGGCGAGAGAAGCGCCACGTCGGCGAGGTCCACGCTGACGTCGGGAAAGCCGTTCCACCAGGAAAGCGTCATCTCGGTGACTTCGAGTTCTCCGGCCAACTCGCGGTTGATGGCTTCGAGGGCACGGGCCTTCCACACGTCCCCTCGCTGCCACGCCAACACAGCCAAACCGAGTGCGAGCAAGCCCGGCACGGCAAGCGTCCACACCAGCCAGCGCGGAACGCGAAAGGAACGGAGAGGAGCGTCCATCGTTTGGTTTAAAATTCGCGCATTCCGAGCCGTGGTGAAGGGCCTTTCGTGCCCATCTGTTCACACCTCGTCGTGCACACCCGCGAAGGGAACGCATTCGTGTTCATCTTTGTCTCATGGACAAGCGAACGTTTCTAAAAATCACCGGCGCGGCTGGTGCGGGGTTGGTGCTCACGCCTTGGTTGGGTTGCGCTCCGGGTGAGCCGGAAGGCCAAACCCCAGCCGTCACCACCTTCGGACCTGAAACGTTCACGCTCCCTGCCCTCGGGTTCGCGACGGACGCGCTGGCTCCGGGCATTGACGCGGCGACCATGGAAATCCACCACGGAAAGCACCACGCGGGCTACGTGCGCAAACTCAACGCGGCGCTCGACGGCGTGTCAGTCGCTCTGGACGGCAGCCTCGAGTCCCTCCTCGCGTGGGTGTCCCCGGACAACGCCGCGCTCCGCAACAACGGTGGCGGTCACTACAACCACACCCTGTACTGGGAAGTCCTGCGCCCGGGAGGTCCGGCAGCGCCTGAAGGCGACCTCGCGGAGTTGATCGCCCGGGACTTGGGTGGCATCGAGGCCTTCTCGGCCGCGTTCGACCAGGCCGGCGCGAAGCAGTTTGGCAGCGGCTGGGCTTGGCTCATCGTCAACGGCGAAGGCAAGCTCGAAGTGACCAGCACCGCCAACCAGGACAACCCACTCATGACGCAATGCGTCGAGCGTACGGGAACCCCGATCCTGGGCATGGACGTTTGGGAACACGCCTACTACCTGAACTACCAAAACCGCCGCACCGACTACATCCAGGCCTTTTTGGGCTTGGTCAACTGGGAGTCTGTGGCGCAGCGCCTCGAGGGCGCGAAGGTACTGGTGCGTTAAGCGCCTCAGGGCGCGGCCCCCTCTGGGACCTTGGTGTACGTCACCAATTCGGTGGTGCCGTGCTTCACGAGCTTGCGGAATTGGCAGCGGTTCTTGGGGTTCAGCTGCACCTCCTTCAACTTCTTGGTGGGGTTGTCCTTTTTGTGAATCTTGACCACGCGGTCGTGCCCGAGGAGCTCCTCCCAGCCGTCAATCGCTCCCTGCACTTCCGGGTCAAACTTCTGGACGGTCAGGGTTTCGCCGTGGCGTTCTGCGACGAGCGCCGTGTACCGGCCGCCCTCTTCCTGCGGCAGGCTGAGCACGAGGCGTCGGCCCAATTTGCGGAGGGTGCAGTTTTGGCCCAAGACCAAATCGTCACTCCGCGGATCTCCCTTGATCCGGTCCGTAAGGATGACCATGATCTCGTCTTCTCCCGCGGCCTCGGCGCCGTTCACGTGGGACGTCCACGTGCCTTGCCAAGCCGAGGGAAACTCCGTCAGATCTTTCATGCCTGCGGGCATCGGTTCTGGGAAAGTCACTTCGACGCATCCGGTCGTCGCAAAGAGCAGGGCGACCGCAGCCACCGTCAGAAATCGGGAAAAGGTCATGGTTGGGGTTTAGCCAAAGATGAGCGCAAGCACGCCCACCGCCAAGCAGTACGCGCCAAAACCTGCCAAATTGCTGCGCTTCACCAACCGAATCATCCAGGTGCAGGCGGCCCAACCGCTCGCAAAGGCGGCGAGGGTGCCGACGGCGTAGCCGAGCCAGGGACCGGCGGCGGCGTCCGCCACGGCGGGTTGTTCGAGGAGGTCTTTGAGCGTGAGCAACGTGGCGCCGCCAATGGGAATGAGCGCCATGAGGAAGGAGAATCGTGCGGCTTCTTCGCGGGAGATGCCGAGCATGAGGGCGGCGCCGATGGTGCTTCCGGAGCGGCTGATGCCG
>JAQCBJ010000031.1 GCA_027621555.1 Bacteroidota bacterium
CTCGCCTCGCGGCGAATCGGGGGGCAAAGATAGACAGGCTTTCTTTCCTACCAAACGCCCCCTTGAAATTCTCGTAAAAAAAGAAATCCGCACCGGCTGGTTCCCTCGCGTTGCCGCTTGTTCACCGTGTTGCCGATGCGGATCCTCCAGGCTCCTCCCTTGATTGCTCTTGGAAGGACGCACCTCTCAGCCGAAGCGTCGAGGTCGACCGCGCTTTCGCGCTGCCGCTGGGCCTCCGGGGGATTTCGTCACCGCCCCAATTGCCGGCCGAAGCCTTGTGCAACTGGGCTCGAGTTGTTCAACTCCACCTCGCGGGAATGTCCGAAGACACTCAGGCTTCCTCCCCCTCCTTGCGTCGGGTTTGGCACTTGGATTGCTCCAAGCGGGTGGGCTGCTCGCGGTTCCCGAGGGATCCGCAGTGTTTCCTCGCCCTTTGGCTTCCAACGCCCCTTGCGGGAATCGTTGGTCGGGTGGGCCTATTGTCGCGCCCCGAAAGACGCTCCGTTCAGCGATCACCCTGGCGGGTGGGCCTCCTGTCGCGCCCCGAAGGACGCTCCGTTCAGCGATCACCCTGGCGGGTGGGCCTCCTGTCACGCCCCGAAGGACGCTTCGTTCGACGGTCACCCTGTCGGGTGGGCCTCCTGTTCCGCTCCGAAGAGCTTACCGTTCGGCGGTCACCCTGCCGTCGCGCCTTTGCACGTCGGCGGCAAGAAGCTCCTCTCGGATGCGCGTCCCGAAGCTGTGCCGAAGCCCTTCTTCGTTTCGCCGACCAACCTCTCCAAGTTTCTCTGTCGCCAGATCGGCTTGGTCAGGTGACAACTTCCGGTCCTGAAGTCCTCCGAAGAGGTCTTGCGGGTGGGCCGGCGGGGTTGTCGTTTGGCCTCCTTGCTGACACAAAGAATGCACACAAACGCTCGCCACCAAAAAAAATCTGCTTTTCGAAATCCACACTGTATTCACCTCGGTTACAAACAATTGTGGATAACCAGAACGCCTCCCTCACGCTGTGCTTCCGGCGCCGCAAAAGTACAACATCGCTTGCCTGGGACCAAGCCGTCAGGCGCGGAAGAAGCGCAGGCTGACCGTGGCGGGGAGCGACGAGGGAAACGTGCGACTCACCTCCTCGTCCATCACGAGGCCGGCCTCAGCGGCCATGGCGTCAAAGACTGGGATTTCGAGGATGTATTGATCGGAGAAGCCGTGGGTGGCGTCGTAGGCGGTGGCAGGGAGCTTCCCTTGCATCGTGCGGGCGTCTTCCGGGGCCACCGTATGAAGTTCGATCATGAGCAGGCCGTGCTGAGCCACGTAGGGCGACCACTTCATCAAGTGCTCCTTGAGGCTCTGTTCGACGTTGCGCAACTTGAGGCGCTGGCCGCGGAAGGCAAAGGCGCCGGTGGAAAGTGGTGTCTCGGGGCGGTCGATGATGGGCGGGTTGTAGATGCGGTTGTGGTCCAGGAAGGAGCGCACGCTCATCAAATCACCGAGGCGCACGCCGTGCATCTCATAGAGGTCGAGGGCCAACCGGTCCGGGTCGCCGATGTCTCCCCAAATGAAGTGCCCTTGGACACCCTTCTGGCGGAAGTGGTCGGCCGTGGCCACCAGGGCTTCTTGGTTGAAGTCCGCGCCGACGAGCATGAGCGGGTGCGTGTCGAGGTGCTGGCCGCGAAGGGTTTGGCTGGCGATGAACTCGCGCAAGTGCAACAGCAGGGCGCCGTTGCCGCATCCCATGTCGCAGAGGCCCAGGGGCTGCTCGTTGAGGGGCGCGTCGAACACGCGCTTGACCACGTTGTCGAGGTGGCTGAAGTAGGCCTTGTGGGCGCCCCCGGAACCCCAAACGTTGAGCGTCCGGTCCACGTGGATTTCGGCCTCGCCGGGTTCGGTGCGCCAGAGCCACTTGCCGTCGCCGAGCAGGAGCTCTTTCGCCCAGAGGAAGGTTTGGGTGTACGAGGTGGTCACGCCGTAGGCCGCCGCGCGCTCCAAAAAGAAGCCGCCCACGTCCGTGCCGCTCCACCCGAGTGCCTCGCTGACTTCGCCCCAGGATTCTTGAAGCTCGGGGTGCAGCCGTCCCAGCGCCACGCTGACGTCGTCCCACGACGTCATGGCCTCGGTGCCGAAGGCGGTGCCGATCAACACCATCCATGGGGCGGCCAAGGCCCCTTCGACGTGAGCCAACATGCGCGCTTCGAGGCTCGCCCCAGGCTCGACGGCGTCACCTGCACTCTGAAGGTCGCGCAGGGCGTCGATGAGCTGACGCATGGCGCCGAGGGTTTCAGCGGAGAGCGGGGTTTGGGGTTGGTTCCACATGCCCACCGCCAACTCAAGCCACGTCCGGGCGACTCCGTACACCTGACGGCGGTGCGCCCAATGGGCCACGTCCGCGCCCTTCCGGGGCACGTACGTCACGCGGTCCTCGCCGCGGTGCGCGTCCACAATACCCTGAGAGCAAAGCATGCGCAGCCCCACGTTCAAGTATCCCGGGTTCGCCCCAAACAGCGACGCCAAATCGTCGACGTCCCCTCCCGTCTGCAACACCTCTTCCAACACGCCACTCATCTCGAGCACCGGCACGACCCCACTGAGAGCCAGCCCGTCGAGGTGAAAAAACAAGCGCGAACGCCACTGGCGTTGTTGGTCTTTGGAAGCGGAAGCGAAAGCGGTCATGTCGTGAGGTGTCGTGAGATGTTTGGTTGCTGCAGGATCAGCCTTTTTTCTTGCGTTGCATCGCGTCCTTGTGGAGGGTGACGGCGATGGTTTTGGCCTTGAAATACGCCATGCTGATGTACTGCCGGCCGCCGTAGGGGTTGCCCTCTCCCCAGCTGTTCTTGATGACGAAATACTCGTTGCCGTCTTGATCTTGGGCCAAACCCACGATGTGCATCAAGTGGTCATCTGTCGTCGTGTGGTTCTCAAACCCGACCTGGCGCGATGCCTGCGACACCTTCGTTTCTTCAATGCGTTCTTTCCAGAGCTTGCCCTCTTCGCCCTCGGCCGGCATCAGCGCCATGCCGTTGCGGAAGCTGAACCCCTTTTCAGAGACGTCCGCGTCCCACGCCACCGTGTACCCAGCCATGACGGCGTTGCGCACAAGCCGGGTCAGATCTTCAATCGGCAGGTTGAGGTAGTGGCCGCGCGAGAAGTTGTCAGGCACTTCGAGCACGAAGGTCTCCCCAAACTCGTGGTGCGTGAAACTCGTCAGCGACACGTAGTCGGAAGGCACGATGCCCAGGTGGTCCCGGAACGACTCTGGCGTGTAGGTCTTGCCGTTGAATTGGAAGGACGAAGGCAGCTTTCCGAGGTAGGCGTCGCAGATGCCGTCCACGGCGTCGCGCCAATCGTCGGACAGGACCTTCTGTTCTGACATCGCCTTCACGGCCGCGGCCAACACCGCATCCAGCTCGCCGTGGTTGAATTCCGTCTCGCCCTGGTCCAGGCCCGTGAACGCAAACTCGGGAACCAGCCCGTAGCCGTCCGCCGCGTTGAGCACGTCGTGGCACAAGCTGCCCGGCCCAAACTGGTGCAACCCGTGGTGGCGCAAGTACATGTCCGCCTTCAAGGGGTACGTGTAGCGCACCGAAGCCATCTCGCTCAGGTCCACCACTTCCCCACTGATGCGCGCCGCCTCGCTCTCGAGAAAGCTCGTCGTCGAGAAACTCCAGCACGTCCCCGTCATGCACTGGTCTTTGATGTTCGTGGCCGTGAGGTCCGCGAGCGTCTTGAAGGTGTACAGGGGGGTGTTGTCTGCGTCTTGCGCTTGGGCGTTGCCGGCCCACATCATGCACGCTGCAACGGCAGCGGCGATCGTTCTTCCGTGTTGCATGGCGTACAATTTACACTGCGCGCCTCCCCCCTTCCAACCGACCCTTTCAGGATATCCACACGGTTGTTGACCAAAACCCGATCCCCTTCATTAGAAGGATGCCCGGACGAAGTCCCCGATTTGGGACGGAATCATCCAGGTGATGAAGGCCGCAAGGTTCCAGCCTTTGTACTCTTCGGTTCCCAACCGCACCACGTCGCGGCTCGCGCGCACATTCAATTCAATGTGCCCCCCTTCGTCGAACTCCAACGCCACCCCGGCCGCGGTATATACGCCCGTGCCCCACTGAGTCAAGACGTTGCTCGCGGGAGTCAAGGCCCCGCCGGCGCCCGTCCCCACCGCGGTGAGCAGGTTCACCTCGTACAGGGAATTGCCGACCGCGGGCGACATGACGATGTAGTTCTCTTCGATGGACACCGCATTGCCCAGCCCACCAAACTCCAACGCCCACGACGCGCCTTCCGCAATGAAGATGGACGTGCGGTACCCGAGTGCGAGCCCGAGGCGCTGCTCTTTCCCAACGATGGGGTACGTCCTCACGTCTTCGTTTCCCTGACCTTGGTCCGGGAGGAGCCCTGTGCTCAGAGACCAGGCCCCTTCGGCCGTCACCTGCGCCACGTCCAAGTGACACACCAAAGCCGTTTCAGGATTCCAAAACTTCGCCGCCTTCAACCCAAAGTACATGGACGGCTTGTATTGCATCAGCGGCAAGCTGTAAATCGACCACGCCGGGAATTCGTTGAGGACTCCCGTGACGGGGTGATTGAGCTGCGTGCTTTGCAATTGTTGGAGGCGTTCTTGGATGCCCCAGATTTGGGCCCCAGCGTCCGTCAACTCGTGATCCCCCGCCCCATCGTAGAAATAGGCCGCCTGCGGAAAGCCGCGGTAGACCCCGATGTTGACCCCAAACTCCAAGCCCTCGCGCGATGCGTACGTGTAATCGTCGTCGTCCCCATACACCGTCATCTGCGCATTCATCGGCATGACACACAGCCACATTCCGAGCATCCATCCCGCCATCCGCCATGCGAATGTGTCCTTTTTTCCTTCCTGTTGGGTCATGAAGTAAAGTTCGCGAACTTTTTTTCATTCAATACCCCACAATTCCGATAGGCTTTGTATATTGGGGTATGGTTTTGATTCCGAACGCTTGTTTTGTGGCTTGCTGCTGCTGTTGTCCAACCCCACCTTCGGGTAGGCAATCGGCGGTGTCCTGACATGAACCCAAGCGTCAGACTTCGACAAAGGCCTCCCACTGTGGAGGCCTTTTTTGTTTGACCCACTTCGACACACGACACTCAACACTTCTCCCATGCTCAGCTTCATCAACGAAATTGACGACCCCATCGTCCAGCGCGACATCCTCGACTTGAACCGCCGGATCTTGCTCTTCCGCGAAGGCAAACTCAACGAGGAGAGCTTTCGCAGCCTTCGCCTCGCCCGCGGCGTTTACGGTCAGCGCCAACCAGGCGTGCAAATGATTCGAATCAAAGTGCCCATGGGGCTCTTGACCTTCGACCAATTCCGCGCCATTCTGAACGTGTGCGACGAATACAGCACCGGCAAGTACCACATCACGACGCGGCAGGACATCCAGATCCACCACGTGAAGCTGGAGGACAGCCCGGAGCTTTGGGCCAAACTGGAAGCCAGTGACGTCACATTGCGGGAAGCATGTGGCAACACCGTCCGCAACGTCACCGCCTCGCCGCTCGCCGGCCTCGATCCCAAGGAACCCTTCAACGTACTGCCATTCGCCGACACGCTTTGGCGCTTCTTTTTGCGCAACCCCGTCTGCCAAGAGATGGGGCGCAAGTTCAAAGTGGCGTTCTCAAGCTCCGACGAAGACACGGCGCTCGGCGTCATGCACGACCTCGGGGTCTTGCCTGCGGTCAACGCACAAGGCGAGCCCGGCTTCAAGTTGCTCGTGGCAGGCGGCCTCGGCGCCCAACCCGCGCCCGCGGACGTGCTTCACGAGTGGGTACCGGTCGAAGAACTTCTCCCAATCACGGAAGCCATCTTGCGCGTCTTTGATCGCGAAGGCGAACGAGCGAAGCGCCAAAAGGCACGCTTCAAATTCTTGTACCAAAGCATGGGTCGCGAAGCCTTGCTCGAGGCGATCGAACGCGAGCGGCAAGCGCCTTCGGGGGACTTCCCCGCCTTGGCGTTTTCGGAGCACGAACCTTCTGCCCCCGAGCGCATCGAAGAAGCGGTGGCGCCGGAAGGCCACGAAGCGTGGCGCCGTGCCAACGTCTTCGCCCAAAAGCAGCCAGGCTTTTTCGCGGTGGGGATCCGCGTGCCCCTCGGCGACGAGACGACGTCGCGGACGCGCGAGCTCCTCGACGCGTTGGCGCCCTTCACCTCCAACACCCTGCGCCTGACCCAAAGCCAGGACCTTCTGCTGCCCGACGTGGTGGAGGCAAACCTGCCGATGGTTCACCGCATCTTGTCCGAACGTGGGTGGGCCCAGCTCGGGTTCCAAGCGGCGGTGGACGTGACGTCGTGCCCGGGGACAGACACCTGCAATTTGGCCATCAGCAACAGCACGCATCTGAGTACGGTGCTCGAAGACCTCTTGGAAGAGGAATTCCCCCACATGACGTACGACCGCGAATTCAGCATCAAAATCAGCGGATGCATGAACGCATGTGGACAACACAGCTTGGCGTCGTTTGGGCTTCACGGCAGCTCACTTCGCCGCGAGGGTGCGGTGATGCCGGCCATGCAGATTCTCGTCGGTGGCGGCAAACGCGCCAACGGAGAATGGTCGTTCGCAAAAAAGATCATGAAACTTCCCACCAAGCATGTGCCCGACGCGTTGCGGACGGTCCTCGTGGACTTTGAGCTGAACCAACTCCCAGGCGAAACGTTTGCGGATTACTTCCTCCGCGTCGGCGACCGCTACCACTACGACCTGCTCCAGCCGCACGTGGACGGCGACGCGCCAGACCTCTTTGTGGATTGGGGCAGCGACCAAGCCTTCCAACCGGAAATCGGCGTGGGCGAATGCGCGGGCGTGGTCATCGATTTGGTGTCGACGCTTCTTCTCGAAGCCCGCGAGAAGCTTGAACTCGGCCGCGAAGCCTTGGCCGAAGGGCGCTGGGGCCACGGGATCTACCACGCGTATGCCGCTCAAATCGCAGGCGCCAAAGCCCTTTTGGTGCGCGACGGCCACAAGACCAACACCTACGCCGACATCCTCGAGTCGTTTGACCGCGAGTTTGTGGCTGCAGGCCAGATCGTCTTGGAAGCCGGTTCGTTCACAGCTCAAGTCCTGTCCTACCTCGGCGGCCATTCGTCGAAGGACTTCGCACAAGCGTATTTCAACACGGCGGAAGCTTTTTTGGCCGAGCTCGATGCGTTGTCTGCCACCTCCAATTCCTCAAAAGCTTCTTGACATGACCACCCCTCTAAACCTCCCTGCGCGTCAGGCCCACCTCTGGTTGGTGGGCGCTGGACCGGGCGACCCCGAGCTGTTGACGCTCAAGGGCGCGCGCGCGCTCGAACAAGCCGAACTCGTCCTCTATGACAGCCTCGTGCACCAAGACGTCTTGGCCCTTGCCCCGTCGCATGCCGTGAAAGTCTGCGTGGGCAAGCGTGCCGGCCAAACCAGCACCCCCCAGGCCCTGATCCACGATTGGATTGAAAAAGGGGCGCGGCAAGGCTTGCGCATTGTGCGGCTGAAAGGCGGCGACCCGATGGTGTTTGGGCGTGCCGGAGAGGAATTGTCGTTTGCCGACAAGCTCGGCTTGCCCTGGACTTACGTGCCGGGCATCTCCTCCGGGACGTCGTTGGCTGGCTTGTCCGGCATCCCTTTGACGCTTCGTGGCGTGGCCTCGTCCGCGTGGCTTGGGACGGCGACAGGCCAAGACGGCCGCTTGACCGACGACCTCGTGCAAGCCCTTCGCACCTCTTCGACGCTCGTCGTGTTCATGGGGCGCCGACGGCTGCGCGAAATCGCCCAGCACCTCCTTCATCTCGACAAGGGCAACCTGCCCGTGGCCGTCGTGTCGGAGGGCAGCCTGCCCCAGCACCACACCGTCGTGCGCACCGCCCGCCAATGGGCGGTCAGCTCCGACCTTGATCAGTTGGCGGACCCCGCGCTTTTGGTCATCGGTGAGGTGGTGCACCACCGCCTCCAAACCCACGCTACTCCCCTACGTTCCATTGCTCCAACCTTCAGTCATGAATACCAAGTTCCCCATCTTCCTCAAGCCGGAAAACCTCACGTTCAACGTCTTCGGAGGGTCTGAAATCGCCGAAGAGAAACTGCACTTCCTGCTCAAGAGCAGCCCGCATGCGCGGGTTCGCGTGTTCGCTTCGGCGTTCTCCGAACCCGTCCAAAAACTCGCTGACGCCCACGACGGCGTCCGCCTCATTCCCCGTTGGCGCGCGTGGCCCTGGGACCTCGGTCGCAGCGACATCAGCATTGTGGCCACCGTGGAACCTCGAGAGGTGCGCTGGTCGGTGGGGCTTGGGCGCCTCATGGGCCACATCATGAACGTGGCCGACGTGCCCGAGGGATGCGACTTCTACATGGGGGGCATCGTGACGAACGGGTCGCTGAAATTGGCCATCTCGACGGACGGCAAGGCGCCGATTTTGGCCAAGCGAATGCGCGAATGGCTCGAAGACGTGCTGCCGGAAGACGTGGAAGAAAACTTGGACGAATTGCTGGCGTTGCGGCGCGAGTTGAAAGGCGATTTCGCCCAAAAACAAGCCACCCTCCGCGCCCTCACGCGTCACTTCCGCGACAAAGCCTCCTGACCCTCAGAACGGCTCAGGAACCGCGGGGGCCTCGCTGGCGAAGTTCATGCGGACCTCCAGTCGTTCCACGGGCCAGTCGCTCGCGTCGCGCGGCGTGGCGGCCAAGCGGTCCACCACGTCCATCCCCTCCACGACGCGGCCAAACACCGTGTGCTCGCCGTCCAAATGCGGCGCCCCGCCCTGCGTGGCGTAGGCCTGCGCTTGGGCCGCCGTGTAGGTTTTTCCGGCGTCGCGCTGGATTCGTCCGAGCTCCTCGGCGCCGATCCTCCGTCCCGTGACGATGTAGAAGTCGTACCCGGACGAACGCTTGTCGGGGTTGTCGCTGTAGCTCCGCGACATCGCCAGCGCGCCGCGAACGTGAATGCGGTCGGCGCGAAATTCAGCCGGGAGCGTGTGTTGACCAATCAAAAACCGCAGCTGCTGGGGACGCTCCTCCTCGCTGTTGCCGCCCTGAACCACAAAGTCCGGCACCACACGCGTGAACTCGGCGGGGTCGAAATAGCGG
This sequence comes from Bacteroidota bacterium, assembly GCA_027621555.1. Taxonomy (GTDB): domain Bacteria; phylum Bacteroidota; class Bacteroidia; order Flavobacteriales_D; family Sanyastnellaceae; genus UBA11663. The sequence continues at coordinate 9,090 of JAQCBJ010000031.1, forward strand.
CGGTACACCTTGTACAGGAAATTGGCGCGGTGCACCGGCACGTCCGCAAACAACTCCACCACGATGCGGCCGTGTTTGGTGTCGAGGACGACGAGGTTTTCGGTTTGTGTGGCGCCCCACTCGGCGAGAAAGGCCGCCGCATTGGTGTCGTCCAGCGTCGGAAAATCGGACGCCACAAGGCGGCGAATCCGCTCGTCCACCTCGACCTTCTTCTCAGGCTGTGCAGCTTCTGGGGAGGGTTGAGCGTGGGGCGCCTCTCCGGCCAAATCCCCTCCGCACGCCGCCAGCATCGCTGCCAACGTCCCACCCCAAAACGTGCTCCAAATCCGCTTCATGGCACAAACATACCCCCCACGTACATTCCTTACGGACCCTCCGTCTCATCTTCGCAACGTGAAGTACGCCGTCGTTGACATCGAGACCACAGGAGGCTCCGCCAAGTCGCGGGGCATCACGGAGATTGGCATCGTGGTCACCGACGGCACCCGCGAGCTCGACCGCTGGTCGTCCCTGATCAACCCCTTCGAGCACATCCCTCCCCGCATCGAAGCGCTCACCGGCATCTCCAATGAGATGGTTGAGGACGCGCCGGGCTTTGAAGACGTCGCCGACACGGTGGCGGAGATGCTGGCGGATTGCGTCTTCGTGGCGCACAACGTGGGGTTCGATTACGCGTTCATTCGCGGGCATTTTGAGGCCTTGGGCACGTCGTGGAGCCGGCCCAAACTCTGCACCGTCCGACTCGCCCGCAAAGCCTTTCCCGGCCTTCCGAGGTACGGGTTGGGGCCGCTGTGCGACGCCTTGGACATCCGGCACGTCAACCGTCACCGCGCCATGGGCGACGTCGAAGCGACCGTCGAGTTGTTCCACCGCATCGCGGCTTCAGATCGCGGGGAGGCCGCCATCGCTGCCGCGCTCAAGCGCGGCACGCGCGAAAACTGGATGCCGCAACACGTCCCGGCCGCTGAATTTGACGCCCTCCCGGACGATCCGGGCGTGTATTGGTTCCTCGACGCGTCCGGAAAGCCCCTGTACATCGGCATGAGCATTCGGCTTCAGCAGCGGGTGCGCAGCCACTTTTCAGGAACAACGGCCTCCACCAAGCGACAAGTGTTGCTCCGGGACATGCGCTCCTTGAAACACGAACTGGCCGGAAGCGAATGGATGGCCGCCGTGATGGAGGACGTGCGCATCCGGGCCCATTGGCCTCCCCTCAACCGCGCCCAAAAACAACCCAAGGCCTACCGAACCGTAATGCATTACGTCGATCGGCAAGGACGCAACCGACTCGCAATTCGAGCGCAAGGCAGCGCGCGCGATGCGGTTCGGACCTTTCATTCCGAAGCGAGCGCACGAGCTTGGCTGCACGAACAAACGCTCGCGCACGGTTTGAACGCCGAATGGATGGGACTTGGAACGTGGAGCTCTGCCAAACCGGTCGGCGCAGACGAGCACAACAACCGCTTTGAAGAAGCGATGTTGGAATGGAAGAAGTTGACCTCGGGATGGTTCGTCGAGGCAGGTCGGACGTCGGACGAGCGCGGGCTCATCGCGGTGTTGGACGGTCACGTCAGCGGGTACGGGTTCGTCGAGGCCGAGGACTTGGCAGTCGACCCCAGCTCCGCCGAGGGGCAAGAGCGGCTTCGGGACCTCACGCCTGGGCTGAATCCTGTTGCGCCCTCGTCCACCTTGGACGCCCGCTTGCGTGAGCAAGTTCAGCGCAACCCCTCGTGGGTGGCCCGGCTAAGTTGAGCTGTCGCGCAAAGCGGAGCTGCCGCGTGCACCAATCAAGAAGCTGTCCTCAGTTTTGGGTCAAGCCAACCTCGCCAAGCGACGTGGTGACGGACGTGTAAGACTGAGAAAACCGAAGGATGTTCGAGATGCTTGAGGGACGGGGCTGAGCCCACGCATCAAACGCGCCGTCCGCTTCGTGGGCGGGAAAATCGTGGCACGAAAAAAGAGCGTCGGAGAAGAGTGAATTCATGAACGAAGTTTTGGATTGTTCCCCCCTACAACGAACAAGGGCGCACCGTATTGTGTGCGCCCTTGGCCAAATCATGAAACAGGCGATGCTCACCGCGGGGTGAGCACCAGGTTTTGGTCTTCCACCATTCGGCGGAGGTTGATCAGCGCGTAACGCATCCGGCCCAACGCTGTGTTGATGCTCACGTCCGTCTCCTCGGCGATTTCCTTGAAGCTCAGGTTGTGCTCGAGCCGCATCTGCACCACTTGCTGCTGCTCCTCGGGCAAGGCCGGCAACAGCTGGCGCAATTCGTCCATGATCTCCCCTTCCACCAAGCGCTCCTCGACGCTCGGTGCGTCGTGAGAGAGCGTCTCGAAGATGTCAAACTCGTCCGTAGGGCGAACCATGCGTCGTTTGCGGTTCCTGCGGAAGTGATCGATGGCAGCGTTGTGCGCGATGCGCATCACCCACGGCCCAAACTTCCCCTCTTCCACGTAACGTCCAGACTTCAGGATTTGGACCACCTTGATCCAGACGTCTTGGAAGAGGTCGTTCGCGATTTCTTCGTCGCGCACGACGAAGTGAATCTTGGTGAAGACTCCCTGCTGGTAGCGGTTCAACAACGTTTCGAAGGAGCGCTCGTCGCCGTTTCTGTACGCGCGGATGAGCTCGCGGTCGGTTTGGGATGCATGCATGACACAACTCGTTTAAGTTCACGTTCTTCTCCCAGGGCCATCCCGGGTTCAGAGCTTCATGAAATTGGACTAGAGTCGAGTGTGTCTATCGCGATGCGTTAATAAGGGTTCAACCGAACAAGACCTAAAGTACTCTTATTAACTGACAAGACCAAACCTCAGGTACCTTCGACGTGTTAAAAACTGCAATGAAGATTGACATCCACGGCGCCCGCGTCCACAACTTGAAGGACGTTTCCGTCAGCATTCCCAAGGAAAAACTGACGGTGGTGACGGGCCTGAGCGGTTCGGGGAAGAGCAGCCTCGCGTTCGACACGTTGTACGCGGAGGGCCAGCGCCGCTACGTGGAAAGCTTGAGCAGTTACGCCCGCCAGTTCCTGGGTAGGCTCGAGAAGCCCGACGTCGACCGCATCGACGGCCTCTCTCCCGCCGTGGCGATTGAGCAGCGAAGTGCCGCAGGCGGTCCTCGCAGCACTGTGGGCACGCGAACCGAGATCCTGGACCACCTCCGCATGTTGTTTGCGCGGGTGGGCGAAACCCGCTCCCCCGTCTCGGGTGAGGTCGTCCGCAAGGACCGCACCTCGGACGTGGTCGACGCGATTCTGACAAGCTCGGTGGACCGTGTGATGGTCGTTGCGCCGCTGCAAGCCCGTGCCGACCGTTCGGCCGAGGACCATTTGCGCGTCCTGCAACAGCAAGGATATTCGCGGGTGTGGACCACCGACGGGGCTGTCCGCCTCGAAGACGTCAAGCCCGAGGCCGTCCTGGGACTGGTCATCGACCGCTTCTCCCCCGCTTCAGCTCAGGAAGATCCCGGGCGTGTGGCGGACAGCGTCGAGACGGCCTTCTTCGAGGGGGGCGGGCGATGCCAGCTCTGGAGCGCGGGCGACGACGGCGAGCCCACGTGCCGGGAATTCAACGACCGGTTCGAACGGGACGGCATCCTCTTCCCGGAGCCGAGCCCGGACATGTTCAACTTCAACAGTCCCGTTGGGGCATGCAGCACGTGCGAAGGGTACGGCCACGTCCTGGGGATCGACCCCGACAAGGTCATCCCCGATCCGACCAAAAGCCTGTACGACGGAGCCGTCGCGCCCTGGCGTGGCGAGCGCACGGGCCGCTGGCGCGACCGCCTCGTGATGGGCGCCAGCGCCGCCGGACTGTCGGTTCACGTGCCGTGGCACGAGCTCACGGAGGAGCAGCGCGACATGGTTTGGGAGGGGTGTGCGCACTTCAAAGGAATCCATGCCTTCTTTGCCACCCTGGAAGCCAAGAGCTACAAAATCCAAAACCGCGTCATGATCAGCCGTTACCGCGGCCGGACGCTCTGCAACACCTGCAAAGGAACGCGGCTTGGCAAAGACACCCACAACGTCTTCGTCGGGGACATCACCCTGCCCCGCTTGCTGGCTCTTCCCGTCGAAGAAGCGCTCTCCACGCTCCGTGGATGGACCTTCGACGAAGCCAACGCCAAGATTGCGGATCGCTTGCTTTGGGAAATCGAAACGCGGCTGCAAACGCTGGCCGACCTCGGCCTGGGCTACCTCACCCTGATGCGAAGCAGCCCTACGTTGAGTGGCGGAGAGTCGCAGCGCATCGCCCTCAGTTCATGCGTGGGAAGTGCACTTGTCGGCAGCACGTACGTCTTGGATGAGCCCAGCATTGGGCTTCACCCCGAAGACACGGCCCAGCTCATCGGCGTGCTTCACCGCCTTCGGAACCAAGGAAACACCGTGGTCGTGGTTGAGCACGACGACGACATCGTGACCGCCGCGGACCACGTCGTGGACATGGGACCGCATGCAGGATCGTTTGGGGGCGAAGTCGTCTTCAGCGGCACCCACGGCGAACTCGAAGCCCTCGACGACACCCACCCATCCCTCACTGCCGCCTACCGGACCGGCCGGCAAGCCATTGCCGTCCCCACCCAACGCCGCCCCGTTCGAGACAAACTGGTGTTGCGCGACGTCCGCGCCAACAACCTCCAAGGATTTGACGCCACAATTCCCTTGCGAAGCTTGGTGGCCGTCAGCGGCGTGAGCGGCTCAGGCAAAAGCACACTGATCACCCAACTCCTCGTCCCCGCCATCCAGGCGGAGCTCGACGGGTTTGGCGGTAACCCCAAGGGTTTTGCAGCCCTCGAAGGCGATTTGCGCACCCTTGAGCACCTCGAGTTCGTGGACCAAAACCCCATCGGGAAAAGCTCGCGTTCCAATCCCGTGACCTACGTCAAGGCGTTTGATGAGATCCGATCCCTCCTCGCCGACACGTCCCATGCCAAAGCCCGCGGCCTGAAACCGTCGCACTTCAGCTTCAACATCTCGGGAGGACGTTGTGAAACGTGCGAAGGCGAAGGCTACGTCACGGTGGGCATGCAGTTCATGGCCGACCTCAAACTTCTCTGCGACGACTGCCACGGCAAGCGGTTCCAGGACCACGTTCTTGAAGTCGCCTACCAGGGCAAAAACGTCCACGACATTTTGACCATGACGGTCGACGACGCCCTGCTCTACTTCGCCCCCGAACCTGGACGCAAACCTTCCGCCACCATCCGTCGCCTTCTCGCCAAGCTCCAGCCCCTCCAAGACGTCGGACTGGGCTACGTCGCCCTCGGCCAGGGCTCCAACACGCTCAGCGGCGGCGAAGCACAACGCATCAAGCTCGCCGCCTTCCTCGCTCGAGGCGACCGACAAGGCCACACCCTCTTTGTGTTTGACGAGCCCACAACCGGGCTGCACGTGCACGACGTCGCCAAACTCCTCGAGTCGTTCGACGCGTTGCTCCAGCAGGGGCACTCCGTCGTGGTCATCGAGCACCACCTCGACGTCCTGAAATGCGCGGACTGGGTCCTCGACCTCGGCCCGGGAGGCGGCAAGCACGGGGGCACCCTTGTTCATGCCGGGACGCCTGAAAGTTTGGCACAGAACGTGCACTCCGTCACCGGAAAACACCTCAAACCCAAACTCCCGCACGCATGACCCGCCTTCCCCTCCTCGCCCTTCTCGCCCTTGCCTCCTTGGTGGGATGCAACGCACAACAACCCGCTCCTGCCGCCGCCCAAGCCTCCTCGGACAGCCTTCGTGCATCGAGCTGGTGCGGTGTACTCAGCCCCGACGCGTACCGCGTTCTGAGGGAGCAAGGAACCGAGCCTCGCTTTTCCGGCGAGTTCTGGCTTCACGAAGAAGATGGCGTGTACGTCTGCATGGGCTGCGGCGCGCACTTGTTTGATTCAGGCGCCAAGTTCAAAAGCAACAGCGGCTGGCCCAGCTTCTACGCTCCGACAGCTGCTGAAGGCGTCGGTGAGCATCTTGACTTGAGCCACGGCATGCGCCGCATGGAGGTCGTCTGCAACGCATGCGGTGGGCACCTCGGACACGTGTTCGAAGACGGCCCGCCCCCCACCGGACTCCGCTACTGCATCAACAGCGTGGCGCTCGATTTCGTGCCGCGCGATAGCGTGCAGCTCGTCGCCCCAGCGTCCCGCCCTGTGGATTGATTCTGGAATCGCAAAAAAAAAGAGGCCCCAAAAAGGAGCCTCTTTTTTTTGCGTGGTGTCTGTCCTTATCGAGGGCGGGCACACACGAAAGACAAGCCTTCCGCTTGGATCACTTCCTGTCCAGCTACGGCATTGCCCTCGCTGTCCGTCACCGCCTTGGTACGGCCGTGCAAGTTGATCAAGCCGTTCACCTCGCCTTGGGTCGTCAATTGCATCAACAAAATGCGCTTGGATGGACCGGCCGCCGCCTGGCGCTTGTCGGGCGTCACAAACCACGCACCGTCGTTTGTTGCAAGCTCCCCGCCTTGGTCGAACGCGGCCAACGCATCCTCCATGATGAAGCCTGACACGGCGTTCATGTAGTTGTCTTCAGCACCAATGGTCACCCAAGAATCAAAAAGCAACGATTCGTCCGACATCGTGTCGTAACGCTGAATGTCTGCGGACAGAGCACCTCCCTTGGGGTGCTGGTAGAACGGCTTCGTCGCCGTGATCTTCATGGGCGCCTTGGCTTCTCCGTAGACGGCGTCGAGGATGTCCCCTTCGTTTTCCATCACGGCGTAAACGCGGTACGTCTCGCCTGGCACTTTGCCCATGTTGTCAATGTAATCCACTTCCAAACGCACGAATTGCGCGGAAGCCGTTGCGGTCACGGCCAAGGTCAGGCCAAGGGTCAAGAGTTTGTTCATCGTGTTCAGATGTTGTGAGCTGAGCTCGCCCTAAGATAGGCAGAGCCTCCTTTACTTCAAGATGCGGTCGGTCGCCCGAGCCTTCCTCCCACTGCCGGGACGGCTTCGGAACGCAGAGCGCACAGGCAAGAAATACCCAAATGACAATTCATGTGAATGGGCACTCAGCATGTTTTCTCCAACCGTAATGTCGTAGTTGTAGCCCAGCGTGAAGGCGCCGTAGTTGACCCCGGTGCTCAGCACAAAGGCATCTTGAGGACGGAAGCCCATGCCCGCCCAAACAGTCCCATTCACAATGGCGCGCATGTTCAAGTCCAGTTGTGCTGAAGTCGCATCCGTCATGCGAAGCAACGCACTGGACTGCACCGCGACCAACTTCGACACGTTGTAGAGGTAAGACCCCATGAAATGGTAGTGGCGCACCAAACGGTTTTGGTCGTCATCCACACCAGCCACATTCAACTTCTCTTGAAGCAAGTTGAAGACCGACATGCCGAAGTAATAATCCTTCCCGTACACCATCATGCCCGCATTAAAATCAACCCCGAAGGTGGATTCCATCGTTCCCGGCAAGCTCGGATCGTTGGGCTGGTAGACCTCCAGGTCGGTGCCGTCAAACACGAATTGGTTGCCCTTCATGCTCAATCCAAAAGACACGGCATCCTGGTTGTTGAGCAGGATGCTGTACGCACCTGTCAATTCAATGCCCGTTTGGTGGATGGCGCCTCCCATGTCGTCTTTGTACAAGATCACCCCTGCTCCCAAACCGTTGGGCAAGGCCTGGTGACCACTAAGCAGCATCGTGGATGGCGCACCCTCAAATCCTGCCCATTGGTGACGAAAGGTGGATGAGAGCACCATGCCTGGCTCGGTTCCCGCCACAGCGGGGTTCGCGAGGTAGGTGTTGGTCACGTACTGCGAGCGGCGAAGTTGCTGCTGGGCATTGGCTGTCCACGAGGTGGCTCCGAACAACACCAAGAAAATCCATGCGTTCTTCATCTTCTCAGTACTTCAAGGTTACCGTTCCGCGAATGGGCAATGCCTCCGGGAACAATTCAATCGTGTAGTAGTAATCCGCGATGGGAAGACGCGCGCCGTTGAACCGGCCATCCCAACGCTCTTGTCCCCCGTCGGTTTCAAAGACCTTTTGGCCCCAACGGTTGAACACCAACACCTTGGACAACGGATAATCTTCCAAGCCGCCTACGACCCAGTCGTCGTTCTTGCCGTCGTCGTTGGGCGTCAACGCATCCGCAATGAAAAGGCAGCCCTCGATCGCATCCAATTCCTGCGAGGCCGTCCGACGACATCCGACGGCGTCCGTCACCACGACGGTGTACGTGTCCTCAGTCAATCCGACCGCGGTGGAGGTGGTTTGGGCGTAAGGGTCGCTCCAAGAGTACGTGAAGGGCGCCTCTCCCCCGTTGACGCTGACCGTCGCCGTTCCGTCGGCCGCGTTCCAGCACGTCACAGGCGAAGTCAACGTATTCAGCTCCATGTCGGTCACAAAGTCAATCCCAATGGCAAACGTCTCGGCGTAGGTGCAACCAATTTGGTCTGTGACGACCGCGGTGTAGATCATCTCGCTGAGGTTGTTGAGGTTGGCCACGTTTCCTGCGGTGTCCAAAACCGCCCAGTCGTATTCCTGGTCGGAGACCGTGCCTCCAATGGGGAACACATCCGCCGATCCGTTGCTCATCCCCGTGCACGTCGCGTTGGTTGCTGCGATCAAGAAATCCAACGGAGCTGGAGCCTCAATTTCAAACAATCCGGTCAACTGGCACCCGGACGTGTCGGTCACCGTGGCGACGTATTCGCCTGCGCACAATCCGATCGAATCAAGGGAGAACCCGCCGGTGCTCGTGTTGAAATACGACACTTCCAGAGGCCCCATGCCGCCTTGTGCCGTCAGAGCCACTTCGCCGTCGCAATCCAACCCGCATGAAGGGTTGGTGATGTCTCCAATGGACATTTCCAAAGGGGCAGGCTCTTCAATGATGACCAGCTCCTGCTCGGATGCACAGTCGTTGTCGTCGAACACAGACACGAGGTACGTGCCCGGCCCCAAATCGAGCAGACCGTCGGAGGCGAGGACCGTTTCGTTTTGGTTGGTGAGGTACAATTCGCCTGTTCCGCCTGAGACTTCGGCGACGATGAATCCATCCGCATCCCCTGCGCAAATGACATCGCCGTAAGACAGGGCCACGGAAATCTCTTCAGGGCAGTTCACAGGGACCGTGTCCTTCAACGTGCAGCCGTTGTTGTCGGTGATGGTAAAAATGAAATCGCCGTCACCGTCTTGGCAAACCAGCCCGTCCCACATGGTCCCAAACTCAAAGGGCTGTCCCGCGACGCTTTGGTTGTTGGGGCCTTGCACCGAGATCTGGAGGGCTCCCGTTCCACCCACGAGCATCGAATCCGGAATTTCAATCCGTGCGTCGGCTTCCCCAAAGCACGAATTGTCGTCAACCAAATGGATGTTCGCTTCGATTTGAGGCGGCGCCACGACGGCAAATTCCACCGTGTCCTTGCACCCGTTGGTGTCTTCCGTGTAGAGAATATAGTCCCCTTCGTAGAGGTCTTCGAACACGAGAGCACCCGTGCCGTTTGTTTCTTCAAGGCTTGTGATGTTGAACAAGGCGTACGTGAGATCCGCCTCCGTGATGTTTTCTCCACCCAAAAACTCCACCTCCACCGTGGACGAATTGCCAGGGCACAGCAAGCTCGTCCCCGAAATCGCCGGCATGTCGCTCGCGTAGCGTCCGCAGACGTTGTCGAAACACAGGGCTTCCTGCATTTGAAAACGGTTCTCTTGGATCCATGCATCGTATTCATCCGTGTTGGCGTCATACGGATTGGTCATGGCCTGAGGCCGATATGCGAGGTTCATGGAGAAGCAAACGTCTCCTGCCGTTGTGATTCGAGCAATCGGCACCGACAGATCTGCTCCCCCAAATTGGACAACAGGCCCCGTCACCAATCCCGTGGCATCGTCGACAGTTTGTGTTCGGGCGAAGGCTCCGTCGAAAACCTGGGTTCCACAAAACCCCGACCCTTGTTGTGTATTGATGTACACTCCAACGGGGGAAGCCTCGTCCTCGTCCACGTTCAACGCACCAAGCCCCACAAATGAATCATATTCCAGGGAAGGATAAATCCCCATACCGAAAAGGGAGTGTTGGTCAGAGATGCCAATCGAGGGTCCGGAAGCAGGGTCGTTCCAACATTCCTCGGTCGAAGAGAAATACATCGGATTCGTCACGTCCGCAGGGTCACCACCAGGTTGTGCCTCCAACGCATAAACCTCTCCGATCCAGTCGTTCTCGTAGGTCACGTCCGCGTAAATGATGTAGCTCACCATCCCAACCAATGGCTGAAACGTCGGCTCGAGGTCTGCATCCTCTTGATAGAACACCCGATCGACTTCCCAATGCACTCCCGTTACTTGGGCACCTACCCAGTCCGAAACAAGGACCAACATCACCATCAATCCTAGTCGCGCCCATGCCTTCTTGGGAGGAATCGAGTCCGAGTGCTGAAAAAAGTTGTTCTCACAAGTCATCTTCGACATATTCGCCCGCAAATTAGCGGAATTGGACCACTCTTTCACCACACCAAACGAACCGACTTCAACGCCTGAAGGTGCAGAACCTTCATTTCAGGTGTTGCACGAAGACGATGAGGTGACAGCGGTCGTGAAACCCAACCGGTTGTTGGTGCACCGAACCGACATCGATTTTCACGAGCCGTTCAATTTGCGGGACCTCGTCAACAAAACCCGCGACAAGGACTCGTGGTTGCAGCCGGTGCACCGTTTGGACAAACCCACGAGCGGCATCGTGCTCTTCGCCCCTCCCGGCGACGCCTTGAATGCCCTGAAGTTGGAATTTGTGCACCGGCGCACCACCAAAGTGTACTGGGCCGTCGTTCGCGGATGGACGGAAGACGAGGGGGTGGTAGAGAAACCCCTGCCGACGGCGCACAACCCGGAGCCGAAGGAAGCCCGAACCGCCTACCGAACCCTGGCCCGTGTGGAGCTCTCCAACCCCGTCGGGCCCTACGAAACGGCGAGGTACAGCCTGGTGGAATGCCGCCCCGAGACGGGCCGTTTTCACCAAATCCGGCTCCATTTCCGGCACCTGCGACACCCCCTCGTGGGCGACTCCCGGTACGGAGACAAAAAGCACAATCGGTTCGTGGCCGCCGAAACCGGGACGGACATCTTGCTCCTGCACGCAGGGCGATTGACCGTGACGCATCCCGACGGGACACGGACCTTGGAATTGCAGGCCGCCGTACCGGAGGGATGGGCGCCCCTCTTGGACGACTGGCCGTGGGAAGGCGACACGAGTGGGGTGCCGCGAATCGATTCGGTCTCCTTCGCGGACTCGACGGCTGACTGAGGACCTGAACGGATTCGGGAGAAGGGCGGCGCGGGGTTTGGCCTAATTTCGCGGAGTCCCACGCAACGCCATGGAGAATCCCACCCCGT
>JAQCBJ010000032.1 GCA_027621555.1 Bacteroidota bacterium
TTGGGTGCAGAATACATGGCCCGAATGGAAGGGCAGCCACACGCCGTGTTGAACTACCGCCACGCATGGAGCGGCAACATGCTGCCCAACCTCCTGCGCAGCCTCATGATGAATGTGCTGACGGCCTTGCTTTTGGTTTGGTTGCTCGGCCAAATCAGTGCTCCAACACTTGGCAAACGCATTGGGATCGCCGTGGCGGTGGGGTTCATCGGCTTCATGTTCTACCCGTACAGCAATTTTATCTGGTACAAGAACCCGGACATCTGGGCACACCTCGCCGACTCTGTCGTGCCGTTTGCCTTGATCGGGTTGCTTTCCTCTCGCCTCCTTGAACGATAAGCCATGCGTCATTTCCTCCTCTCCGCCTTGGTCCTCGGCGTGATCGCCGCCGGATGCACCCCTTCACCTTCCAATCCCCCCTCTGCGTCAGCCCGTGCAGACTGGGCCATCGCCATTCATGGCGGCGCCGGTCACTTCGGGGAAGAAGACCTCAGCCCTGACATGCAAGAAGCCTACACCGCCTCCCTGGAGTCGGCATTGCAACTCGGTGAGGATCTGCTGCAACAGGGTTCATCGGCGGTGGATGTGGTCGAACAGGTCGTTCGGATTCTCGAGGATGACTCCCTTTTTAACGCGGGGCGCGGCGCCGTATTCACCTCCGAAGGCACACATGAATTGGATGCCTCCATTGCCGATGGCGCCTCAAGGAATTGCGGCGCGATCACTGGCCTTCAAGGGTTCCGACATCCCATCAGCGTGGCCCGCGCCGTCATGGACAGCAGCGAACACGTGTTTTTCAGTGGCCATGGCGCGGGGGTATTTGCAGCTTCTCAAGGAGCAGAAGCCGCGCCCTCAACGTGGTTTGACACCCAAAAGGCCTACGAACGATACCGACGTGCCGCAGCACGAGAAGGCGAGGACCCTGTACCCTTGGAGGAAAAGCGTGGCACGGTGGGATGCGTGGCCCTTGACGCAGAAGGCAACCTTGCTGCCGCCACCTCCACCGGCGGCATGACCTACAAGCGCCACGGACGCATTGGAGACAGCCCTGTCATCGGCGCAGGCACCTGGGCCGACAACCGCACATGCGCTGTTTCCGCGACCGGCTGGGGAGAATACTTCATCCGGACCGGGGTGACCCAAGACATTCATGGGCGCATGCTCCACGGGGGTCAATCGCTCACCTCGGCATGCGAAGCGACCATCTTTGACGAAATGGGCGCGTTGGGCGGCGACGGCGGTGTGGTTTCCGTGGACGCGTTCGGGAACGTGGCTCTGGTGTACAACAGCGCGGGCATGTTCAGGGCTTCGGCGCGGGCAATGCAAGGACGCGTCACGCGCGACGTGGCCATGTTTGGGCCCTACGAGCGACCCATGCCCTGCAAATAGCTGGTGCTTCTGGCCAATCCGTTTTGATCTTTTGGGCCCCTCGAGCGTTTGGACCTCAATGGCTCCCCCCGTTTGATTCACTCGGAATTACATTCCGAAAGCGGGACCAGGCAAAGACGGACCAACCGGCAATCATCGCGACCCCGCCCATCGGGGTCAAGGGTCCCAAGACAGCCCGCAACCCCGCGCCCATCTCGATCGAAACCAGTCCCACGAGCCCAAAAATGCTGCCCGAGAACACCGCCGTTCCCACCACAACCGCACGGAGGGCCTTGCATTCCCGAGGGGCAAGACGTGACGAAGCGGCGCCCATCACCCCAGCCCCCATAACGAGGAGGTACACACTCGCGGTGGACCACGATTCCAAGCGCTCCGGCGTCAGCACGTCTTCGAGGGCGTGGGCGCCCAGCGCACCGGTGGCCGCACCCAGGGCGAGGAATGCCGCGCCCCACCCTTGCAAGCGAGCAGATGTCGACTCAGGCGACTCAGCCACGGGTTAGGATTTCGTCGGTGTTGGTTCGGATGGTCGCGCACAGGCCGTCGAGAGGCAGGTCGTTCTCGTCCACCCCAAACGGGTCCTCGATTTCCTCGGCAATCAACTCGATGCTGACGAGGATGTAAAACACGAGCGACACCACAGGAATCGCCCACCATTGGAAGGTGGACACAAAGCCGATGGGGAGCGTCACCACGTAGATGAAGATGAACTTCTTCATGAACATGCTGTAGCTGTAAGGAATGGGGGTCTTGAGGATGCGCTCGCACGCGCCGAGGATGTCGACCATGCGTTCGAGGTTTTGGGAGATGAGCCAGTGCTGCTGTGGGGTCCACGTGCCGTCCGAGGCCAAACGGGCGGCCTCCCGCTCCATCGCCTGCGCCCACGCGTTGGGGGCGTGATTCGCGCGTGCAAACGGCTCCGCATCGGGGCGAACCGGCTGCTCAGGCTGCGACGGGCGCAGGTGGTCCCAAAGGGATTCGACAAACGACGGGATGTGCGATTGAAAGAACGCCCTGACCTCAGGACCGCCTCCAAATTCATGCACGCGCATGGCGAGCGTCCGGGAGACGTTCACCAGCGCACCCCACTGCTTTCGCCCTTCCCACCACCGGTCGTACGCCGTGTTGGTCCGGAACACCAGGAAGAGCGAGAGCACAAAGCCGAGCAGCGAGTGAACCACGTTGCTGACCTCCATCGGCTCTTCGAACACCTCCAGCTCGATGTAGCACACCCCGGCCGTCAACGCCGCCAAGGCGAGCATGGCCGGAAACAGCTTGCGAAACACCTGCCGGCTGTAGGCGTGGAAAATGAGGCTGAACCAGCTTTTGGGGTTGTATTGGATCATCGCGAAAGAGTGTGGCCCAAAACTACACCTCCCCCGCCGTCCCTCACTGCGTGTCGCTCACCACCTTGTAGGTGGGGTCTTCGAAGTGGTTGACTTCAATGATGGCCTCGGCCTTGTCAATGAGGCGTCGGCAGTCTTCGCTCAGGTGGCGCAGGTGGACCTTCTTGCCCACTTCGGCATATCGCGACGTCAAGCGATTCAACGCCTCGATGGCCGACATGTCCACCACCCGGCTTTCGGCAAAATCCAACACCACGTGCTCCGGGTCGCCTTCGATGTCAAACTTCTCCGCGAACACCGTGGTGGACCCAAAGAACAACGGACCGTACAGCTCGTAGTGCTTCCACCCTTGTTCGTCGATGCGCTTTCGGGCGCGGATGCGAATGGCGTTGTCCCACGCGAACACCAACGCGGCCACGACCACGCCCAGCAGCACAGCCAGCGCAAGGTTGTGAAGCACCGCCGTCACCAACGTCACGAGGACCATGATCAACACGTCGGACGTCGGCATGCGACGAAACGTCCGCAGCGAAGCCCACTCAAACGTGCCGATGGCAACCATGATCATCAACCCCGTCAGGGCGGCCATGGGCAGCTTTTCGATGAGGGGCGCGCCAAACAAGATGAACACCAGCAGCATCACCGCGGCGACAATGCCGCTCAAGCGCGCCCGGGCGCCGGAACTGACGTTGATGAGGCTTTGGCCAATCATGGCGCATCCGCCCATGCCGCTGAACAGGCCGCTCAGCACGTTGGCCGCGCCTTGGGCCACGCATTCGCGGTTGCCCTGCCCGCGCGTTCCCGTGATTTCGTCGAGGATGTTGAGGGTGAGGAGGCTCTCGATCAGCCCCACTCCCGCCACGATCACGGCGTAAGGGAAAATGATTTGAAGCGTTTCCCACGTCAGCGGCACATCCGGGACGTAAAACAGAGGGAAACCGCCTTGGATGGAAGCCAGGTCTCCCACGGTTTTGGTGTCCCACCCGAAGAACGCGGTCAATCCGAACACCACGAGGATGGCCGTCAGCCCGCCGGGCACCTTTTTGGTCAACTTGGGCAAAAAGGCGATGATGGCCATCGAAAGCAGCGTCAGCCCCACGAACACCCCAAGCTCTCCGCCATGCAGCCATTCGCCGCCGTCGGTTTTGAATTGCGTGATCTGGCTGCCTCCAATGATGATGGCCAACCCGTTGACAAACCCAAAAATCACCGGCTGCGGAACCAACCGCATCAACTTCCCCAACTTCAGAAGACCCGCCAACACTTGCAGCACGCCGGCAAGGACGATGGTGGCAAAGACGTAATCGACGCTGTGCGTCACCACCAGCGCCGCAATCACCACCGCCACGGCACCCGTCGCGCCGCTGATCATGCCCGGACGGCCACCAAAAACGCTCGCCACCAACCCGACCACAAATGCCGCGTAGAGGCCCGTGAGTGGGCTCAAGCCCGCAATCAAAGCAAACGCCACAGCTTCAGGAATGAGGGCCATGGCGACCGTCAGACCGCTGAGAATTTCCAAGCGGTAATCCACCGTTTGGCGGAAGTCAAAAAGGGCAAGACGCATTGGGGGGGGGGCTTTTTAAGAAGCCGCAAAGGTAGTCCCCGGTCTGAGACTGACCCCGGCTCAGGCCGATTCCTTCACAAAGAGGTCGTGGACAATGTTGCCCTCGCCAAAGACCTCCATGCTTTCGCACGCCTCGACCATACGCTTGCGCGCCTCCATCAGCGTCGCGTGCCCTTCAATCTCCGCATTTTCCAAGGCCTCCCGGCTGGGCCACTGCGCGTACGCCCAGTAGGTGCCGCCCACCCACGTGTGCAAGCGTGAACCGAGGCTTCCGCACTTGGCGTGGATTTCACGCGTCACGTCGGCCCACGCCGCTTCGAACGCCGCTTCTTGGCCTTTGATCACTTGAAACACGTAGAGGATGGCGTGGGGCTTCTGAGACATGGGATGGGTTTGGACCCAAAATTACACCACTCAACACGTCGAACTGAACGCCGACAGCACCATCAGCAAGTCCGCCACGTTCAGCGCGTCGTCCCCGTTGACGTCCACGTCGCACCCCGAGGTGCATCCAAAACTGCCAAGCAACAACAGCACATCCGCCACCGAGACGACGCCGTCCTCGTTGAGGTCCTCGGGGCAGGAGTTGGGCTCGGGAATGGTGTTGCACAGCCCCACCAATTCGATGTCGCACACCGTCGTCAGCCCGTCCGACGTCCAGTAGCCGTTGGTGATCTTGACTTGCCACCCACCCTCGCCCGACAATCCGCCTTCGCTCACGTCAAATTCGAGCAAGGCGCTTCCGTCCGGCTCGTACAAGAATCCGGGATAAAACGTGTAATCGCCGAGGTATTGGCACTCCACGGGCGGGTCGTAAAAGAACCCTCCAAACGCGATGCAGCTCCCGTCCGGAGCATCGACACGGATGACCATGTCGTTGACCGACGTGGCGTCGTTGGACACGCCGTCCCACGACGTGATGTGCAAACGAAGGGAATCGAGCTGACCGGCGCCGTAGTGGTTCACGGCGGTGGTGCTTTGGCCTCCGTCAAGGGTTGCCTCGAAATGGTAGAACTCGTCGCACGCGCAGAATCCGTTGAGTTGGGGATACTCGCACAGCCCGTCGTCCAAGGTGGCGGTCAGCTCGTAGTTGCACGCGGCCGGGTCGGTGCATCCGTAGCAATCGTAATTGCAGCTCGCGTCGTCGGTGAGGGCGGTGCTGTCGAAGTTGCAGGCCGTCGCGTCGGTGCATCCGTAGTTGGCCCCCACGCAAAATGGGATGTCCAGCTGGTAGCCGTAATCCCCACCCTCTGCGATGACGGTGCCGTCGTCGTGGACGAACGTGAACCACCCCTGGCCGTACGCGCAGCACATGCCGTCGCCCGACCAATCGAAGAACTTGATTTCGTAGCAGCCCGGAGGCAGGCAAATGTCGTGGACGTAGGTGGAGTCGGCGACCGGATAGTTGCCGTCGTAAATCACCGTTCCAGTGTAGATGTTCTCCACTTGCCATTGGGTTTCGAACGGGTAGTCGTCCGTGTGGATGGACAACGTGAGCCCTTGACCGTTGGTGATGCACGAACCGTCGTCCACGGTCGCCGTCGGCTCGTAGTTGCAGTTGGTGGGCTCCATGCATCCTCCGCACGATTCGTTGCTCCCGCCACATTCCCCGCAGTCGTCAAACACCGTGCACGAGCCGTCGTCGACCGTCACCAAGGGATCGTAGTTGCAGGCCGTCGCGTCCGTGCACCCGAGGCACGTGTAATCGCAGATGCCGCCTTCGAGGGTGGCCGTCGCGTCGAAGTTGCACGCCACGGGATCGAGACAGCCCACGCCACAGGCGACGTCACCGAGCGGGATGTAGTCGGTGCCCCACGAACTGCCGTCGCCTTCCGCAGCGTCGTTCAGACTTCCGTGGTAGAGTAGCGTGCCGTCGGCCGCGAACAGGTCGTAGTACGTTCCGGTCCACCCGTCGCCCGCACTGTCCGTGAGTTCCAACGTGTAGCAATCGGCGGGCAAGCACAGCGAAAACGTTCCGACCGCGCCCGTTTGGGTTGCCGCCCCCGATCCATCCACAATGGTCCACCCCACATCCACGGTCCAAATGCCACCGCCCACCACCAGCGTTCCCTCAAACTCCTCTGTGCACTGCGCCCAAGCCCCCGCGGAGAGCACCGCGAACACCCACAACCAACTCAATTGCTTCATGTCATGACCCATTTGACTTCCTCAAAATACGACGGACGTCGCCATCTCGGGTGATGCGCACCGTCACAATCGCGAGATTGTCACATCCATCACGTTCCGCGCACGGAATGGGTTGCAACCTGCGCGCCATAAACACGACGAATCCGTTTTAGCGCCTGTGCTCGAAGTCCACAAAGGCGACGTGGTGTTGGTGCCCCCGATGAGGACTGCATCCTTCATTGCCAAGTTTGAGGATTTCCCCAACCCGGAAATCTCCTACATGTACCACTGCCACATGCTCACGCACGAGGACGGCGGTGAACACCCAAGGCCAAATCCTCGCCCAGGGTCAACTGACCACCCGTCAAGAAGTCATTGACACCTCTCGTTGGCCCAACGGCTTGTATGTCCTGCGTCTTGTCACGGGACAGGCCGTTACCTTCGTGGTGCAACACTGACGTGCCCGAGGAGGGCACTCCCTCCCATGACCCAGCGCACAACACTTTGGATCTTTCATGGCTTGGCCAGTTGGGCCTTGCTGACGGCATGCAGGCCGGGCGACGAGGCGTTCACGGTGGCGGACGTTCGCGAAGTTCCTTCGCATTTCCCGACCTACGCCGAGCATGAAGAGAACGTCCTGAACGAGGCCAAGTGGGAACTCGGCCGCCACCTCTTCTTCGACGAACGGCTGGGTGCCGACGGAGCCTTGAGTTGCGCCAGTTGCCACGTCCCTGGACTCGCGTTTTCCGACAGCCTTCCGACGTCCTTCGGTTCGGATGGAGCTTTGGGGTTCCGCAACGCCCCTGCACTTGTGAACATGGCGTGGCAGCCTCGATTTCACCGCGAAGGAGGCATCTCGACGTTGGAGGCCCAGGTCCTCGCCCCCGTGCAAGATCCGCTCGAATTCAACCGTGACGTGGTGGAAGCCGTGGAGCAGTTGGCTGGCGACGAGCAATACCAAGCGTGGGCTGAGGAAGGGTTTGGGCGACCGTTTGACGCGTACGTCATGACTAGGGCCCTTGCGGCGTTTGAACGCACCCTCATCAGTGGCACGTCGCGGTACGACTTTTGGCTCCAAGGCAAATCTGAGACACTCAACCCGAGCGAGTTGCGAGGAATGGCGTTGTTCGAGGACCTCGAATGCGCGGGATGCCACTCGGACGTTTGGTTGACCGACTTCGAAACCCACAACAACGGACTGTACGAGGAGTACCTCGACCCCGGAGCGTTTCGTTTGACGTTCGACAGCGCAGATGTCGGCGCCTTCAAAACGCCCACGCTTCGAAACGTCGCGTTCACGGCGCCGTACATGTTTGACGGCTCGTTGGCCACGCTCGAGGAGGTGGTGGACCACTACATCGCTGGCGGCAACCAACACCCCAACCAAGACCCGAGGATTCAACCGCGCGAGGTCAGCGCCCAGGACCGAGAAGACTTGGTGGCGTTTTTGAATGCGCTTTCCGACGAGGCGTTCGTGGCGTGGGCCGCCGGATTGCGCCCTTGACGGGGAGAATCAGGGATGCAAAAAAGCGCCGGAGCGAGGCCCCGGCGCTTGAATCGCAGTGGAGAGGGGGTCAGTTCGAGGCGAGCAAGTCAAAGCGGTCCAGGTTCATCACCTTGGTCCACGCCGCGACAAAGTCGTTCACAAACTTCGCGTCCGCGTCCGAGCTTCCGTAGACCTCAGCGAGGGCACGGAGCTCCGAGTTGGAACCAAAAATCAAGTCCGCACGCGTCGCCGTCCAGCGCTCCTCACCGGTGGTGCGGTCGCGGCCGACAAACGTCAATTCCGTTTCGTCCGTGGGCTCCCACTTCGTCGAAATGTCGAGCAGGTTCACGAAGAAATCGTTGCTCAAGGTGCCAGGACGGTCCGTGAAGACGCCGTGGGCATTGCCGTCCACGTTGGCGTTCAACGCCCGCATGCCACCCACCAGCACCGTCATCTCGGGAGCCGTCAACGTGAGGAGCTGAGCCTTGTCCACGAGCAATTCCTCGGTCGTGAGGGTGTATTCCTTGGTTTGGTAGTTGCGGAAACCATCGGCCATGGGCTCGAGAACCGCGAAGCTGTTCACGTCCGTGTTTTCTTGGGTCGCGTCTGCACGTCCAGGCGTGAAGGGAACGTCGACCGTCACACCCGCCTTGGCGGCCGCCTGTTCGACGGCGTGGTTGCCGGCGAGCACGATGAGGTCCGCGAGGGAGATTTGGGTGGGCGCGTTCGAAGCGTTGAACGAATCCTGAATTTCCTTGAGGCCCGCGAGCACGCGCCCGAGGCGGTCGGGGTTGTTGCACTCCCAAGAGCGCATGGGCTCGAGTTGAATGCGCGCACCGTTCGCACCGCCACGGTTGTCCGAACCGCGGAACGTCGACGCCGACGACCAAGCCACAAACACCAGGTCCTCATTGGACAAGCCTGACTTGGCGATGTCGGCCTTCAAGGAACGCACCTGACGCGCGTTCACGAGCGGGTGGTTCACCGCGGGAACGGGGTCCTGCCAAATGAATGATTCGGCGGGAACTTCTGGGCCGATGTAGTTGGTCGCGGGCCCCATGTCGCGGTGCGTCAACTTGAACCACGCGCGGGCAAAGGCGGCGTCGAAGGCGTCGGGGTTCTCCATGAAGTTGCGCGAGATTTCTTCGTAGGCAGGATCGAAGCGAAGCGACAAGTCCGTCGTCAACATGGTCGGACGGTGCTTTTTGTTCTCGTCAAACGCGTCGGGGAAAATCTCACCCGCGTCTTTGGCCACCCACTGGTTCGCACCGCCAGGGCTCTTGGTCAATTCCCACTCGTTGTTGAACAGGGACTTGAAGTAGCCTTGGTTCCATTCCGTCGGCGTCTTGGTCCAAATCACCTCAAGGCCCGACGTGATGGCGTCGGCGCCCTTCCCGCTCTTGTAGGAGCTCTTCCAGCCAAAACCTTGCTCCTCGATGGCCGCTCCTTCTGGAGCCACGCCAACGTTGTCGGCAGGTCCGGCACCGTGCGTCTTGCCCAAGGTGTGTCCGCCCGCAATCAAGGCGACGGTCTCTTCGTCGTTCATGCCCATGCGGCCAAACGTCTCGCGGATGTCGTGCGCCGCCAACACCGGATCTGGGTTGCCGTTGGGTCCCTCTGGGTTGACGTAGATCAAGCCCATCTGAACCGCCGCGAGTGGGTTCTCCAATTCACGGTCGCCCTTGTATCGCTTGTCGGCGAGCCATTCGCCCTCTGCCCCCCAGTACACGTTTTCCTGCGGCTCCCAAACATCGGCCCGGCCGCCGCTGAATCCAATCGTCTCGAAGCCCATGGACTCGAGCGCGACGTTTCCGGCCAAGATCATCAAATCCGCCCACGAAATGGCGTTGCCGTACTTCTGCTTGACGGGCCACAACAGGCGACGCGCCTTGTCGAGGTTGCCGTTGTCGGGCCAGCTGTTTTGGGGCGCGAAGCGCTGTTGGCCTTCACGCGTTCCTCCGCGGCCGTCTCCCGTGCGGTAAGTGCCGGCGCTGTGCCACGCCATGCGGATGAAGAGTCCACCGTAGTTGCCCCAGTCTGCGGGCCACCAATCCTGCGAATCGAGCATGGCCGCTTCGATGTCCTTTTTCAAGGCATCGTAATCGACGTTGCTAAACGCTTCGCGGTAGTCGAAGTCTTCGCCCATGGGGTTGGACTTTTCAGAGTGCTGGCGCAACACGTCCAAATCTAGGCGGTTGGGCCACCACTCTTGCAGAGACTTGGCGCGGCCGTTTTCTCCAGCAGGGCCTGTGCCCGATCCGGCGTGGAATGGACAGCCCGCGGCGGAGCCGCCTTCAGCGTGGTCGCACGACGCTTGGTCGTTGGAGCAGGACGTCATCATCCACATCAGGGATGCGCCGACCCACAAGGGAAGGGTTGAGAATTTCATGAGATAGGTTGTGATTCTTTCGCGTCAAACCTACTTCGAAGGCATGTCTTAATGAAAATCGAAAATCATAGATTTGTGATAGACAAAAACTATCAAACATGACGCTGCAACAACTCAAGTACGTTCATGCCGTGGCGACGGAGAGGCATTTTGGGAACGCGGCGACATTGTGCCGGGTGTCGCAACCGACGCTGTCCATGCAGCTGAAGAAGCTCGAGGCCGAGATGGGGTCACCCTTGTTCGATCGCAGCAAGCAGCCCATCGCCCTGACGGAGGTTGGCCAACAGGTTCACTCGACTGCCGTTCGAATCCTCGAGGAGTTGGGCGGGTTGTCGGATTGGATGCAAGGTGCGACGGAACGGGTGGACGGCCGCGTGAGGCTTGCCCTCCTGCCGACCCTCGCTCCTTCCTTGTTGCCTCGCCTCATGCCTCTGCTGTTGGCTGATTTTCCGGAACTCGAGGTGGAAGTGCTCGAGCGCACCACCGGCGACATGCTTCTTGATTTGGAACGGGGGACGGTGGATGTCGGCGTGCTGGTGACACCCTTGCCCGACGACGCCCTGAGGACCTTGCCGGTCTTCATGGAGCCGTTGTTCGCCTACGTTCACGGGAAGCACCCCGCGGCCGCGATCCCGAGTGGCGAAGTGACCACCGGAGACCTGCCCATTGAAAACATGTTGTTGCTGGAAGAGGGGCACTGTTTTCGTTCACAGGCCCTGCAACTGTGTGGGTCGAGTGAGCGCGGAACGGATCTTGGCTACCGTTGCGAAAGCGGTTCGTTAGAAACGCTGAAGCGGTTGGTGCGCGAAACGGGGGGCAGCACCCTCATCCCAGGAATGGAAGCCCTTGGCCTGGAAAGCGACCCGCACGTCCGAGCGTTCGCAGATCCTCAACCTGCCCGCGAGGTTTCGCTTGTGGTTCGGCCCAACTACCACCGCGAAGCGTTGCTGCACGGATTGAAAACGGCCGTTATGAATGCCGTGCCGAAAGCGTATCGGGCCTTTCCGAACTACCGACGTTTGACTTGGAAGCAAATCTGACAACCGTCATATGATAGAGGTCATGTTCTGCGAACTTCGCAGGCATGCCTTCACGCATTCCCGATTTGCAAATTCGACTCGTCGAAGCCTCGACCGAAGGATTCGTCGTGGCCGACGAAACAGGCGCGGTGAAGTACACCAATCCCGCGGCAGCCGATTTGTTTGGGTACACCTCCGAAGAAATGCTGACGCTGCGCGTGGAAGACCTGATGCCACGCGAAAACCGAAAAGGTCACCATGCGCTCCGCCAGAGCTACCACAACAATCCGGAGCAAAAACCCATGGGGACGGGGCGTACCCTGCGCGCTCTGCGAAAGGACGGCACCCGTTTCTACGTGGAAATTTCCTTGACCCCTCTTCCAACAGAAAACGGAAACTGGGTGTGCGCACTCATCACCGACGTGGACGAAAAAGTCAAGCTTCACCAAGAAAACGAGGCCCTCAACCGCAAATTGAGCGACCTCTTGGATGCTCGGACTTTGGAACTCAGCCAAACCCAACAGCTCTACCAAGCCGTCGCACGGAACTACCCCAACGGGATGATTTGCGTGCTGGACAAGGATCTCAAGTGCGTGTTTGCGGAAGGGAAATCTTTGTCTGAATTGCGCATGTCCGGCAAGGAATTGGCGGGCACGGCGTACCTCGACCACCTTCCTGATCACGTCCGTACCGACGTGCGTAACCTGCTCGAAGCAACTCAGCAGGGCGGCATGCACTCCACCGAAGTCGAGCACGACGGAGCGTGGTTTCAACTGGATGCCGTACGGCTGGATGGCCCCAACAAGGGCCAACTTCTCGTCATCGAACAAGACATTTCAACCGCCGTCCAGGCCCTCAAAAAAGAGAAGGAAGTCAACGAGTGGATGTCGCGGTTTGTGTCCATGGCTTCGCATGAGTTTCGGACGCCGTTGAGCGCCATTGGGCTGTCCGCCGATTTGTCCGTTCGTCATTTGGACCAAGGAAACTTGCCGCGGTTGAAGCCGCACTTGGCCAAAATCCAAGGCAACATCCGCCACCTCACGTCCATCCTGAACGATTTCCTGAACCTCGAACGGCTCGAGACGGGCAAGCTGGATCATTCCGAGACCCGTTTCGACGTTCTCGAGTTGATGGAGAAAATCGTGGCCGAATCGCAGCTGACCGCCACGGGTGATCAACTCATTCACTTGCACGTTGGGGACCACGTTAAGGCACACCGCAAGGTGTTCAGCCTGGAGGAAGCGTTAACCGGCATCCTCTCCAACCTGCTGTCCAACGCCATCAAATACAGCCCTGACGGAACCGACGTGCACGTGAACCTTGACCGCAGCGACACCGAATGGAAGTTGGAAGTCAGCGACGAAGGCGTGGGCATTTCCAAGGCGGACCTGCCGCACGTGTTCCAACGCTTCTTCCGTGCCGAATCCACCCAACACATCCCGGGAACGGGGGTCGGCTTGGATTTGGTGACGCGTTACACCCACAGCCTGGGCGGACGCATTTCCTGCGTCTCGGAACAGGGCGTGGGGTCGACGTTTACCGTCGTTTGGCCTGTCAACCACGAAACCCCTTTGCCATGAATCACACCGTTCTCGTCATTGACGACATGCAAGATGTTCGGGAGAACATCTCGGAGTTGCTCGAACTTTCCGGCTACCACGTGCTCCAAGCGGAAGACGGGTACGAAGGCATTCGCAAGGCCAAACAACACGCCCCCGAGCTCATTCTGTGCGACATCATGATGCCCGGCATCGATGGGTACGGGGTGGCAGAGATTTTGGAGCGTCAAGAAGAAACCAAGCACATCCCCTTCATCTACCTCACCGCCAAAGCCGAGCCAGCGGACTTCAAGAAGGGGCTCCAAAAGGGGGCGGTCGACTACATCACCAAGCCCTTTGAAAGCGACGAGCTCATCGAGTCCATTTCCTTGAGGATTCGCCAAACCGCCTCCAACAAACCGGTTCAAGCTTCCGACGTGGAATGGCAAAACTGGGTCGATTACCTCATGACAGACGCGCCGTTGGACCGCGATGGCGAGCCGCTCGCGGAAGTCCACCTCGCCGCGGAGGCCACACTCTTTGAGCAAGACGACCAAGCGAACCACCTGTATTTCATCAAATCAGGATCGGTCCGGTGGGAGTACACGGACGCGGCGGGACGCACCCTGTGTTTTCACTTGAGCCGTGCCGGGGACTTTGCGGGGTGGTCGCTGGGCTTTCAACAAGGCGCCTACCCGAATTCTGCTGTGGCCTTGACGCCCTCCAAGGCCCTTCGCATCCCCATGGCTCAAATCCAAAACATGCTCTTGGAACAGCCGAGCATGGCAATGACGTGGGGGCAACTTCACCAGCAAGCGCACGCCCAACTTGTGGACGACATGATGGGCATGCTGTATGGCAACGCTCGCGAAAACGTCGCCCGTGTGCTGTTGCGTTTTGCGGAGTGGAACGGGCAAATTTGGACGGTCAACATGCCGCGTGAAACCTTGGCCAAATCCATCGGCGTGGCCTACGAAACGGTCATCCGCACGATTTCGCAATTCAAGAACGAGGGGTGGGTCTTGGCTCGTGGACGCCGGATTACGTTGACGGATCGGGACGCGCTTTTGGACTTGCTGAATTGACGCTTGTCAGAACCTACTGCAACGGCGGCTCGGACTTTTGCCTTCATGAGCAACGCGTATTCCAATCGCGACGCTGCCCAAGCACCCTTGGGGCACGCCTCTGACTCGCCGAAACCGGACCGAGCCTACGTCGTTTCCGTGAACGAGTGGAATGGGGACATGGTGAAGCAAGGGCTTGTTCAGGCCAAGTGGCTGACTGAATCGGGGGAATCTCCCGACGACGAATTCACCTTGTTGGTGTTGCTGGACGACCCCTTGACCTGCCCGCCTTCAGGACTCATGAACCTGCAAGCCGTGAAAAAGCAAACCATCGTCAGCGACGCTGCAGTGTTTGCTCGCAACCTCGCGTGCCTTGAGCTCGTGGTGGTGCACCCTGAACACGTCAGCGCTCACCTCGGACTCGTGTCACGGGTGCGGTTTCACGCTTCGCAGCCACGATGAACGCCTCTCCCGACCTGGTGGTTCGCTCGTGGACCTCGGTGACGTTCGTCAGATTTCAATCTCCCCGTGCCCGTTCAAGGCACGGGTTCGCACGCGGTCAAGGTGACGATGTACCCCACCATGCAAATGCTGGCATAGCCGTTCTCAACGTGGTAGGCCACGTCGAGGTCCATCCCATCCTCCGGATCGCTCAAGAAATCGCCCAAATTCAAGGGTTCCAGCACCGTCCCGTTCGCTTCGATGACCCAACTGCATCCGTCCAGGCCCGTGTAGTCTCGGAGCACAGCGTTCCCGTCGCGTTCGTTGCATCCGGTGCCGAGCAAGGCGAGCGCTCCTGCCGCAAAGGCAAGGGCGAGGGACTTAATCTTTGGCCGCATTCATCAATTCCTTGAGGCCGCCCACGCTGCTCATCAAGCCGCTCGCCTCGTAGGGCATGAAGACCGTCTTGGAGCCGGCACCGCCATCGCGGAGCACCTGATCCATCATCTCGATGTACCTCACAGCAATGAGGTACTGGGTGGGGTCGGCTTTGGTCGTTTCCACCGCCGCGGCAATGCGACGAATGGCCTCTGCTTCAGCCTCCGCCACGGCGAGGCGTGCCTGAGCCTCACCTTCGGCTTTCAAAATGCGGGCTTGCTTGTGGCCTTCGGCTTGGTTGATGTCCGCGCCTTTTTGGCCCTCGGCTTCGAGGATGGCGGCGGTCTTGGTGCCTTCCGCCTCGATGATTTGGGCGCGGCGGGTGCGCTCGGCACGCATCTGCTTTTCCATCGCCTCCTTGATGTCCGTAGGAGGGTTGATGTCTTGCAGCTCCACGCGGTTCACTTTCACCCCCCACTTGTTGGTCGCTTCATCCAAAATGGTGCGTAGCTTCATGTTGATGGTGTCGCGCGAAGTCAAGCACTCGTCCAGTTCGAGCTCCCCGATGACGTTGCGGAGCGTCGTTTGAGTGAGTTTCTCGATGGCGTTAGGCAGGTTGTTGATCTCGTACACGGCCTTGACGGGGTCGGTGATTTGGAAGTAGATCAACGCGTTGATCTCCGTGACCACGTTGTCCTTCGTGATCACCCCTTGCTTGGGAAAATCAAACACCGTCTCGCGCAAGTCCACGCGGTCGCGCATCTTATACTGCGTCACGCGCGTGCCGTCTGGCAGTTCGCCCGCCAAGCGCCACACGATGTCACGCGGCCGATCCACGATGGGGATGATGATGTTGATGCCCGCGTTCAGCGTGGTGCGGTACTTCCCGAGGCGCTCGATGACCATGCTTTCGCTTTGGCGCACAATGCGCACACCCTTGACCACAATGACAACGGCGAGAAGCAGGAAAATCAGGGCAAGAATGGAGGTAGGGCTCATGAGTTTGTATTTGTGGTGGTGACAATAAGGGTGTTGCTTTCAACGCGTTCAATCCAAACGGCAGCATGCTCCTGGGCCTTAGCCGCCTCGGCTCGATCCGACAATTGGGCGCGCCAATCGTCCCCGTCGACCTTGCAACGTCCCAAACCCGTGTCGGCATCAAAAGCCGTGGTGACGCGACACTCTCGGCCAATCAAGGCTTCCACACCCGACACGGCCTCGTCCGAGGAGGCCATTCGGAGCGCCACAGGACGCAGGAACACAAAGGCCACCAAGCTCATCGCTGCGGCACTCACCAACTGAACCGTCAGGCCCGCGCCGAGGCCAGAAGCGATGGACGCCGCGAGCGCCCCCACGCCAAGGCAAGCCAAGACGAATCCGGGCACAAAAATTTCCAAGATGACCAGCGCCATGGCGGCCGCCAGCCAGAGTTGCCATACTTCCCATTGCATGCTCCCAAGGTAGCAAGACACGGCGTTTTTCAATGTGAATTCAGGCAGATTGGCGCTTGCACACATCGACCCTGTTCAAAACGTTTCTGCGCGTCGACATCAGTTGGATGGTTGAACAACTTCCTTTGAGGCACATCAACCTCTCCGACCATGAAGAACGCATTGCGCCTTGCCGTTTGGGCCTCCTTGTTCATTCCCACCCTTGCCTTGGGCCAATCTGAAATCGAAGTGTTCTCCGAAGTGGGAGACGCTTTCACCGTGTACCTCAACCAGCAGCAGGTCAACGACGCCCCGTCTGCGCGTGTCCTCACCACCGTCGAGCCTGGCTATTACCAACTCCGCATTGACTTTGCGGAAGCAGGCAAACCAGACATTTTGAAGAACAACTTCGGCGTGGAAGCTGGCATGCGTTCGACGGGCAAAATCACGATGAACCGCAAGGGCGAGTACGTCGTCCGTCCGTTTGGGTACGCCCCGATTGCCGGGGCAAGTGCTGCTCCTGCTTCGACCCCTCATCCCGCGGCAGCACCGACGGTGCAGGAGTCGTCTCCAGCCATGAATGCTGGAATTCAGATGAACGTGACCGAATCGTACACCGAATCCGCCCCAGCTCAAGGCACCACCGAAAGCGTGCAAATGAACATGAACGTGGGGGGCGGTTTGATCCCCGGTGGAGTCAACATGAACGTCAACCTGACTACGACGACCAGCGCCACAACAACGTCGACGACCACGACCACGACCACTTCCGGATGGGGCGAATCCGCCTACGCGGAGCCTGAACCTGCAGCTCCTGCAGCATCCAGCGCCATGACTGACCTTGACTTCAACGACTACCTCGCAAGCATTCAAGCGAAGACGTTTGAAGACAGCAAACTGTCCACCGCCAAGGCTCCGCTTCAGAGCGGCGTGATGTTGACTGCCGGACAGATCGCGCAGGTGATGCGTGCCATGACTTACGAGAGCTCACGTCTAGATTTTGCCGTGTTCGCGCATTCGCGCTGCTCGGACCCACACAACTACTACAAGACGCACGGCGCGTTCGATTACGAATTGTCGATCGATGACCTGAACGACGCCATCGGACAGTGAATCAATCCACCACGTGCAAGGTCCCTTCGAACACCGCAGGGGCCTCGCCCGTGTAGGGCGTGTCGTTGCCCTTTCCGTCCGACAGGATGAGTGGGACAGGCAACTCAGGCAAGGTCAAAACGTAGTAATACACCCCAGAGGATGCCCCATCTTCTCGAGGGTCCCAACCTGAGCTCACGTCGAACCGATCGTTCTCGTACACGAGGTTGCCCCACCGGTTGAAAATCCGAACCGACGCAGCGGGAAAGACCTGAAGACCCGGAATGTAGAAGCGATCGTTCACGCCCAACGACGAGAACGGCGAAATGACGTTGGGGATCAGAACGCTGCAGGTTTCTTCTACCACGCGGAAGCTGCCTTCGGCTTCATAGCAAGGAGGGTTCGTGGTCATCGAAAGGTGGTAGATTCCTGGCTGTTCCACGCTCAGGTGATCGTTAAATCCGAGCGTATCTGGGTCGTTGCCTTCCCCCATGTCCAGGGTCCAAACGTATTCCACAAGGTTGTCCGCCGGTTGTTCCACCACGAGGTTGGGGTCGAGGCGCAAATCCTCACCCGTGCAAATCACAAGCTCGAATTCGTCCCACCCAAAGGGCTGTTGAACCACTTCGAAGTACTGCTGAAGCGTTCCCTCACCAGCATTGCCGCAGGGATCTTCAACAAGCAACGAGTTCTCCGTGATTTCCAGCGTGTAGTTGCCTGACACGCTCAGCGGCGCGGCCAAGCTTAAGGTGAAACTGTCCGAAGTGTTGCCACCGGAATTGGCGGTGGCGCTTTGCACAATCATGGCGGTTCCGGTGGGATCGTACAACAAGAAATCCACCGGCTCCACCGTGGCCGTCACCAGCGGCTCGCTGAACGTGACCACGAAATCTTGCAGCACGCAATCCGTTTCCAAGGACGTCAACTGCGGGGGCTCTTGGTCGTAGAGCACCGCAGTCGATTGCCCAAAATCAATAGTGTACCCGTTCAAACTGTTGCTCCAGTTCATCACCACCAAGGCGTAGGTGGACCCTTCGGTCACGGGCAAGTCTGCGTTGAACGGAGGTCCGTTGGCATTGCCCGGCCCATTGGTGTTGCCTGTTCCCCCATTTGCCGTGCTGATTCCCGTGGGGCCGTTCGACCCAAACTCGCCGTAGGAATTGCACCCCACTTCAGGAGAAATCACCCCGATCGTTGCTCCGATTCCCTCGCATCCACCTTCCGTAATGTCAAACAAACCCCAGTCGTAGTCGTCCATCGGGTCGAGCGGATCGAGCACGAAACTCAACAGGCCGTCCTCGTACACCGTGAAGGTGTACCAAATGCTGCTCTGCTCCAAAAAGGCGTTGCACGCCCCCGTGTACTCGTAGACCGCTCCGGTGTTGAAGGATGCCTCTGTTTCGGAATACACATCGCCACACAGGACGATGGCGCCGTCGCAGTCGCTCGTGGTTTGGGCAAAAGCCAATGCGGGAATGCTGAGGAGCAAGGCTGCAAGCAATCGATTCATGATGAACAGGTTGGTTGTGCAGAAGTTACGTCATGAAAAGCACATCTTGGCAAGATGATGCCATTCAGGCGTGACCCAATGAGCGGGACAGGGGCAATCTTCATCGTTGCCCTGTTGGCCTGGGGATGTCAAAAAGAACCACACGGCTCACCCATTGAAGAGCGAGTGCCTGTGTTGCCGGAGGTGGCGTTTGGGTACAGTGAATTGGAATACCCCGACTCGTGGTTGGCGGATCCAGCCATGCAATTGTTTGGCAGCACCCAAGGCATCACCGTGACGGACGCGGGCGCGACGCTTGGACGCGTGCTGTTCTACGACACCGAGCTCTCCAGCAACCGCGAAGTGTCCTGCGCGGCGGCCGGTCCAAGGACGATGCGAAGTGTAGAGCCCTTCATCGGTGCAAGGATAACGCG
Organism: Bacteroidota bacterium; assembly: GCA_027621555.1. Taxonomy (GTDB): domain Bacteria; phylum Bacteroidota; class Bacteroidia; order Flavobacteriales_D; family Sanyastnellaceae; genus UBA11663. The sequence continues at coordinate 19,187 of JAQCBJ010000032.1, forward strand.
TGAGGCACGAAGAGGAGAGCGGGCAGACTTGTGCGAGGCATGCTGAACCTTGTTCTGGCGGGGTTGTTTTGATTCCGTGAACCTCCTAACCGCACCCTCCTTCATGCGCCTTGCGTTTTCTGTTTGGTCCCTGGTCTCTTGCTCCACTCTCGAATCGCCCAAACCAAAAAGCCCCGAGCTCGTGGTATTTGGCCGCGCCATGGCTGAACCCTGGCGCGTACTCAACGACAACGTCATGGGCGGTCTCTCTGAGGGAGAGGTGGAGGTGCATGACTCCTCGATCACGTGGCGCGGCCAAACTCGGCTCGAGAACAACGGGGGATTCGCGTCCCTGCGCTCGACGTGGAGCGCGCGCGACTTGTCCGACCTGGATCGGATCGTGGTGAAATGCCGAGGTACGGGCGGGCCGTTCAAGCTGACGATGGAAACGTCCGAGCGGTGGTGGATGCCTTACGCCTATGCCTCTTTCGATCCCACCGCTGAATGGCAAGATGTGGTGATTCCTGCCTCGGACTTGAAATGGAGCCAAGCCCAAATCGGCGACCTCACCTCCGTGCGCCCGTCACGGGACCTTGGTGAGGTGCTGCGCTTGGGGCTGATGAAGTACGACGGCACTGCCCAGGCGTTTGACCTCGAGGTGGCGTCGATTGCGTTCCTGACCCGCTAGGGCAGCGGCGAACGAATCAGAACAGGTTCAGGATCCGAATCACAAACACGTCCACCACTTCCACGAGAATCAGCAGAATGATGATCCATTCGAGCTTGCTGCTCTCGCGGTGGTCCATGATGTCCTTGAACAGCTCGAGGTCTTCCTTGATGATCGCCGTGCGCTCGTAGATGTAGCGGTAGCGGTCCTTCAGGTCAAACGTCTGCTTCAGCGAGGCGTTCAACTTGTTCAGCGCCTCGTTTTCCCACGTGATGTCAGGCGAGTCGAAGATGTAGAGGTTCTCGGAGATTTGGTTCTTGATCTTGAGCACGTGCCCGATGAACATCTTGAGCTTTCGGCCAGAAATCTTGAGCGTTCCATGCGCCTCGAGCGTGTCGATGTATTGGCTCGTCTCGCTCAAAAGTTCGTCTGTGATTTCGAGGTACTTGTCGAGCGCCACCGACTGCGACGTG
>JAQCBJ010000033.1 GCA_027621555.1 Bacteroidota bacterium
ATGGTGGCCTTGGTCTGTTGCTTGATCCACTCTTCCGTCTCGGCCGTGCCGTCCCAGTGGGCGCTCACGAAGCCGCCCTTGTCCAGGGCCGCGAGGAAGTCGTCCCACGTGTCGACGACGTGCGTGCCGGCCTTGATGCGGTCGTGGACGCGTGCCGTGAGGGCGCTCTGGATGTCGTCGAGCTGGGCGCGCACGTGGGCGGCGAGGCCGTCGAGCGACACGAAATCTTTGGTTCTCGTGTCGCGACGGGCGAGCTCACAGGTGCCCTTCTCGAGGTCGCGAGGTCCCATGGCGATGCGCAGGGGCACGCCCTTGAGTTCGTACTCGGCGAACTTCCATCCGCTGCGCTTCGTGTCGTCGTCGTCGAGCTTGACGCGAATGCCGGCCGCCTTGAGCTCGTCAGCGACGGCTTGGCACTTGGCGACGATCTCTTCCATTTGGTCTGGCCCCTTGTAGATGGGCACAATCACGACTTCAATGGGGGCGAGCTTGGGAGGAAGCACGAGGCCTTGGTCGTCGCTGTGGGTCATGATGAGGGCGCCCATGAGTCGGGTGCTGACGCCCCACGACGTGGCCCAAACGTGCGACTGCCCCCCCTCCTTGTCCGCGAACGTCACGTCGAACGCCTTCGCAAAATTCTGGCCCAGGAAGTGAGAGGTGCCGGCCTGCAGGGCTTTGCCGTCCTGCATGAGCGCCTCGATGCAGTACGTGTCTTCGGCGCCCGCGAAGCGCTCGCTCTCGGTCTTCACGCCCTTGATGACGGGCATGGCCATGAAGTTCTCGGCGAAGTCCGCGTAGACTTCCAGCATCTTCTTGGCTTCCTCCACAGCCTCGTCCTTCGTGGCGTGGGCCGTGTGGCCTTCCTGCCAAAGGAATTCTGCCGTGCGGAGGAACAAGCGCGTGCGCATTTCCCAACGCACCACGTTGGCCCACTGATTCACGAGAATGGGGAGGTCGCGGTAGCTCTGGATCCAGCCCTTGTAGGTGTTCCAGATGATGGTCTCCGAGGTCGGGCGAACGATGAGTTCTTCCTCGAGTTTGGCATCGGGATCCACCACCACACCACCGCCGTTGGGGTCGTTCTTCAAACGGTAGTGGGTCACCACTGCGCACTCTTTCGCGAAGCCCTCCACGTGGGCGGCTTCCTTGCTCAAGTAGCTCTTGGGGATGAACAGCGGGAAATACGCGTTGACGTGGCCCGTGTCCTTGAACATGCCGTCGAGCACGTCCTTCATCCGTTCCCAAATCGCGAACCCGTACGGCTTGATGACCATGCATCCCTTCACGTCGCTGTGCTGGGCGAGGTCCGCCTGCACAACGAGCTCGTTGTACCATTTGCTGTAGTCTTCTTCGCGGGAAGTGAGCTTGCTGGCCATTTTTGGTATGGTTTGTGCGGTAGGGTTCGGTGACGTGAGAAGTCACGCAAAACTACGGAATGTCTTACCTTGAACCACGGAACATGAACGCCTCCTTCCCTTCCCCCAAACTCGGGTCCCTCGCGACCTTGATCGCCTTGCTCCTCGTGGTCGTGTCCACCGGATGCGGCAGCTTGATGCAGCGCACCGCCAGCCTCGAAGATGACGAACTCTACCTCGACCGAGGTGAGGAATTCATCACCGACGCCGAATACTTGGCCTACGCCTACGAGCAGGCCGGGTACGACGCCGCGGCGGGGGAATACGATCGGATGGACTCCCGGAGTGGAGATGCGTTCCAGAGCAGTTTTGGGTACGTTCCGCAGAGCTTGCGCGGCCGTTCGATGTTGCGCGGGTACATGACGCCGTACGGGGCGGCTGGGTTTGGGCCCAATCCCTACGATCCCTGGGGAAGCAGCTTCTACGGCGGTTACAGCGCCTACAACCCCGGATTCTACGACCCCTACAACCCCTACGGCAGCCCCATGGGCAACTACGGATGGGGATCCAATTCGTGGGGAATCAACCCCTACATGGGCAGCTTCGGTTACAACCCTTACGCCTACAGCCCTTACGGCTACGGCTACACGGGATACAACCCCTACGGCTACGGCGTGGGTGGCTTTGGTGGATACGGAGGCAACGGAGGCATGTACGGCGGGTTCGGCAACGGCTGGGGTTCGGACGTCTACACCGTGAGCAACGTGGTGGTGGCGCCGCGGACGCCGATTTGGTCGTCGATGTCCATCAACTCCAACGCGAGTGGTGGACGGTTGTTGACCAACAAGGACGAAGAAATTCAAGCGACGGGTGAGCCTGCGGCGCCCATGACCATTTGGCGTGGGGTGGATGCCTTGGGGACGGGGTCCTCGCGGCCGGCCGCGACGTCCTCACGTCCTGCGTCGACTTCGACGCAGTCGTCCAGCACCAAGCCCGAGTACATCTCTCCGGCCCGGAGCACGACGACGCGCTCCTCACGCTCGAGCTCCTCGTGGGGAAGTTCCAGCGAATCGAACTCTGGTTCAAGCACGCGGAGCACGACAACGCGCAGCTCCTCCTCTTCTCGCAACAGCAGCTGGTCGGGATCCTCTTCTGGATCTTCACGCAGCTCAGGATCCAGCACCCGTTCGAGCTCCGGCTCGGGTTCTACCCGCGGGTCGTCCGGAAGCAGCACGGGACGCAGCGGCGGAAGCAGCCGCACTTCGAGTCGGGGTGGTGGACAGCCTTTGCGCTAAGCCATGAACCGCATAGCACACGTCCTGGCGGGCGTTTGGCTTGCTGCCGCCGCGCCCTTCCTCCAGGCCCAAAACGAAACCGACGTCCTCCGCTACGGATGGATTGATCCGCTCGCTTCAGCGCGCGTGACCGCCATGGGCGGCTCCTTTGGGGCGCTTGGCGCCGACCTCAGCTGCATGGGCATCAACCCTGCTGGGCTGGGCATGTACCGCCGCGGAGATCTGGCGATTTCCGCCGGCATCCACGGAAGCTCTACGGCCTCGCAATGGGGCACGCGGTCGCAAGACGCCGCCGGGGTGGACGTCGTGGCGGGGAACTTTGGGATTGCCCTGACCTACCCCAGCGTCGACGCCGACTGGCCCTTCTTCACCCTCGCGGTGGGTCACCAAAACCGGATGCCGTTCACGCAGCGCGTGGAAATCGATGGCGTGTCGACGGACAACACCGTCTCGGACCTGTTTGTGTCCCAGGCGCTCGACGACGCCGCCGTGTACGGGTACGCCTCGACAGACGAAGCGTTGAGCAACGGCGACATCTTTGGCTACACCGCATCCCTGGCGTGGCGGACGGGCCTGCTCCTCCCCGACAACGACGCCCTGTACGCGTCGGCCGTGGACGGGAGCGTGGCCGTGGATCGCACCATCGAACGGAGCGGGCAGCTCGCGGAAACCCAAATCGCCTTCGGAACGACGTTTCAGGACCGCTTGTCCATGGGCGCCACGCTCGGCCTTCCCAAGGTGAGCTTCGAAGAGACGTCGGCGCACCGTGAGGCTCCCGTCAGCGCGGGCTCCGACCTGAGCTCGTGGCGATTCGAAGAGAGCTTGAGCGTCAGTGGAAAAGGGATGTTGCTGCGGTTTGGGGTGTTGGCACGCCTGTCCGACGCCCTCCGCGTAGGCCTCGCCCACCAAACCCGCGGTCGCCTCACCCTCCTCGACACCTACGCGACCGCCATCCGAACGTCGTGGATCGACGAAACGGAGGAGAGCGCGACGAGCCCCACCTCCAACTCGGAGTACCTCATGTTTACCCCCGACCGAACCACGGTCAGCGCGAGTTTCCTCATGGGCAAACTCGGTGTTCTCAACGCCGACTACGTCCGAAGCGACATGCGCCGTGGCGAATTGCGGGACTCGGAGAGCTTCCTGTCCACAGGCTACGACTTCGACGCCGAAAACGACGCCGTTCAAGCCGGGTACCAAGTGGTGCATCAGGCGCGTGTAGGCTTGGAAATGCGCGCCGGCGACGAGAAGCAGTTCCGCATCCGCGGCGGAGGCGGGATGTCCACGTCGCCCTTCGCTGGGGACGCTGTCGCCGCGGACGCCAACCGGTACCACGTGAGCGTGGGCGGCGGCTACCGCATCGCCAACGTCCACTTCAGCGCCGCCTGGCGCACCGCGTGGCACGGCGAAGACTACTACTTCATGGGGGCGTTCTCTCCTGAAGCTCCGGGGCAACTCCAACGGCAGGCCAGCACGTTGTTGCTCTCGGCGGGGTTGCGGCTCTGAGCCTTCAAGCCCTGGGCGCCCCAACATCGATCGCAACAAAAAAGCCCACCTTCAACGGCGGGCTTTTTTCGTTGGAAACGGAAGCTTACTTCTTCAGCTTCGCGAGCTCCTTGTCGAGGAGCGCGTTCATGCGATCCAATTCCTCGTCGGCGAGCTCCTTGTCCACCAAAATGCGACCGCTGTGCTCGTCCACGATGATGCGCTTGCGCTGAGCGATGTCAATCTGGCGCTGGGGTGGAATCTTGATGAACGTGCCGGCGCTGGCTTCGCGCTCGATGGGCACCACAGCCAGACCGTTCTTGGCCGCGCCACGGATGCGGCGGTAGCTGTTGACGAGGCGGTCCTCAATGCTGGACGCCATCTTGTCGCTGTGCTCCTGGAGGAGGTCCTCCTCGGCTTGCGTCTCGGCGATGATGGCCTCGAGTTCCGCCTGCTTGGCGTCGAGGTCTGCTTGACGTTGGGTGAAGCGCTCGCGCGTTCCGTCCAAGCCCTCAGCCTTCTGCTCCACTTGCGCCTTGCATTCGCGGATGCGCTTCTCGCAGAGTTCGATTTCGAGGGTTTGGTATTCAATCTCCTTGGAGAGCGATTCAAACTCGCGGTTGTTCCGCACGTTGTTCTGCTGCTCAGTGTACTTCTCGATCAACGCTTGGCTGTCCTTGATCTGCATCTGGTAAGCCGTGATGCGTTGGTTCACCTGGTCGTTGTCCTCTTCCATGCGCTCGAGTCGGGCACGCATGCCTTCGAGTTCGTCCTCCAAGTCCTGCACTTCCAAGGGAAGCTCACCCCGAACCACGCGCAGGCGGTCAATGCGGGAATCGATGATCTGAAGGTCGAAGAGAGCGCGCAGCTTGTCCTCGGCGGTGCTGGTTTTTTTCTTAGCCATGCGATTGGAAATCAGTCGTTGTTCAGCGGTAGGTAACGGGGTTTGTCCGGGTTGAGGACAAACGGACGGCAAAATTAGGAAATTTCTCGTTGATTTTGTTGGCAATCAACGTGCTGGTTTGCCATTCGCTCTCATAATGCCCCACATCGAGGAGTTGAAAGCGCCCTTCTGCCTGAAAATACTCGTGGTATTTGACGTCTGACGTGACGTAAACGTCTGCGCCAGAGCGCGCAGCGTCGCCCATCAAAAACGCCCCGCTGCCCCCGCACATCGCGATGCGTTGCACCTTTTCTTTCACGGGTGCAGTGTGCTTGAGGGCTTGGCCGCCGAGCACCTTCTTCACGCGGTCGGCAAAGGCCTCCCAGGCCATGGGCTCGGGCAACTCCCCCACCATGCCTGCGCCTAAATCCACGCGGCCGTTCTCCAACGCCACGCGGTCGTACGCCACTTCCTCGTAAGGATGCGCGGCAATCATGGCCTGGCGCACGGCGCCCACGGCCTCGCCCGGCACCACCATCTCGAGCTTGGCTTCCGGCTCGCGGTGCAATTCCCCGACCGTCCCAACGTGCGGGTTGGCCCCTTCGAGCGCCCGAAACGTCCCTGTGCCCTCCGTGGCAAAGCTGCATCCGTCGTAATACCCGACGTGCCCAGCGCCCGCCGCTGCCATGGCGTCACGCACCGCGTCCAATTCAGCGAGCGGCACGAACACGGACCACTTTTCCAGCTTGGCGCCCATAGGACGCAAGATGCGGAGCGAGTCTGGCACACACCCCAAAAGCTCCCCGAGGTGACGGTTCACGCCCGTCATCACGTTGTCGAGGTTGGTGTGGATGGCGTACAAGGCGATTCCACTGCGCACCGCGCGCAGAACCGTGCGCTCCACGTCGTTGCTCCCGTTCAGCCGCTTGAGCCCGCCGAAGATGATGGGGTGGTGGCTCACAATCATTTGGCATCCCTCGCGTTCTGCTTCCTCCACCACGCCTTCCGTGCAGTCCAAACTCACCAGCACCTTTGTCACCTCCGCGTCCGCGGACCCCACCAACAAGCCGACGTTGTCGTACGATTCGGCCAAATGCCGCGGCGCCCACGTTTCGAGCCAAGCCGCGATGTCACGTACCTTCAAGGCGTTCTCCATGGACCCGAAGGTACACGTTCCACCCCAGTTTCCCGGCGCGACGTCCGACGCCTCGCGTGCCCGCGCCTCGCGCCACGGCTCGGCTTGGATCGGCCCGTGGTTCCTTCCGCTCGCCGCCCTGTGGTCGCTGCTCCTCGCCTTTCGCCACCTGCTCTACGACCTCGGCCTTCTGACATCCCAAACCGGCGCCCTCCCCACCCTCGTCGTCGGCAACGCCGAGCTTGGCGGCACCGGCAAAACCCCGCACGTCCTGGACCTCACCCGGCGCCTCGAATCCCTTCTCGGCACTGGCGCCGTCGGCATCCTCAGCCGCGGGTACGGCCGCACGACCCAGGACTTTCAATGGGTCTCCCAAGCCCCGTCGTGGCAGGAGGTCGGCGATGAGCCCTGGATGATGCAGTCGCTCCTGCCCTCGGCACCCGTCGCTGTCGGAGCGGACCGCGTGCGGGCCCTGCAGCGCATGGCCGCCGATCGCCCCGAACTCCGCGCCGTCGTGCTCGACGACGGGCTCCAGCACCGCGCCTTGCGTCCCGATCTGAGCATCGGCTTGGTCTCCCGTCCCGTTCCGTCCCGTGCCACGGGATGGGCGAACGTGCTTCCGGCCGGGCCGTGGCGCGACCTTCCGGGGCGTCTTCAACGCTGGGACCGCCTCGTGATCACACGTCCAGGTGCCGGGGCACGGGAACGGGATTCATTTTGGGATTCAAGAACCCGAGGCATTTCCGTCCGCCCCATGGGCAGCTTGGACCACACAGCGCCTCGACTTGACGGCACGTGCTTGCTCGTGACCGGCGTGGCCCAACCGCACCGGGTCTGGGAATCGGCTGTGGAACTTGGGGTGGAAGTCGCAGCCCGAGCGCACTACCCGGATCACCACGCCTTTTCAGAAGGAGACGCGGAAGGGTGGTTTTCGTGGATGCAAGCGAATGGGGTAAAGAGCCTGTTGACCACGGAAAAAGACGCAGCGCGGTTGTCCACGGTGTTGACGCCGACTCAACGCGAAGCCTTGTGGGTGCTTCCTGTCGAGATTTGCTGGGACCGCCCCGAGCTTGTCGACGACTTCCTCAAATCCTGGGCGCAAACCTTACCTTCGTAACCCAACCGCATTGTTGACCTCATGAACGCAACCACCTTCCTCCAACGTTTCCCGATGGCCCTGCTCGCCATCTCCCTGGCCTGGTTTGGCTGCAACGGTTCTTCCACGCCCAACGTCGCTGCAGGAACCGTGGCCGGCAACATTGCCGGACTCGAAGCCGGAACGGAAGTGGTCTTGCGCAGCTTTGAAAAAGGCAACCTCATCAACGTCGCGTCCGCCACGCTTGATTCGGCGGGCGGGTTCACCTTGGTGCCTGAGGCCCCACTAATGACAGGCTACCACCAGCTTTTGGCCGGTCGAAAGCACCCCTTGGTGCTCATCACCAACAGCTCCGAAGGCGTCTACATTGCTGCGGAAGCCCGCGAAGGCGAGAACTACATGGTGAATGCCCGCATTACTGGCTCGCCGCAATCGGTGATCGTGGCAGAATACTACGACGTCATCATGCCACTTCAGCAGGGCATCAAAGAGGCGGAACGGGACGCGCGGTCGGTGGACAGCGAAAAGCGGCAAGCAGCGAAAGAGACACGTCAAACCAAGCTCGACAGCATCACGACCGTCAGCTTGGAATTCGCGCAAGCCCACGGCAACGAACTCGCGGCTTTGAGTGCGCTTGAGAGCTTGGATGCGTCGGCGCACAAAGACCTGTTCCGCGCGACTTTGGAGTCCCTGAAAGCATCTCATTCCGAGTCGTTTTACTACGGGAAAATCAAAAAGTCCTACGACGAAGCCATGCGTCCGCGCAAAATCGAAATGGCCAACCCCGACCAGCGTCGCGGCAAGAACAGCAAGTTCATCCAAGGCGACATGGCTCCGGACATTGTCATGAACGACCCCCAGGGCAACGAACGCAAATTGAGCGACCTGCGCGGAAAGATTGTGTTGCTGGACTTTTGGGCGTCGTGGTGCGGACCGTGCCGACGCGAAAACCCCAACGTGGTCCGAGCGTACGAGAAGTACAAGGACCAGGGCTTCGAGGTGTTTTCCGTGTCGCTTGACAGCGACGCTTCGCGGTGGCAGAAGGCCATTGAGCAGGACCAACTCGTGTGGCCCTACCACGTCAGTGACCTTCAAGGCTGGCGAAACGCCGCGTCCCGAGAGTACGGGATCAGCAGCATTCCCCACACCATGTTGATTGACCGCGACGGTTCCATCCTCGCCACGCATTTGCGCGGCAACGGCGTGGAGTCGGCCTTGCGCGGTGTCTTTGGCGAGTGATGCCCCACTGCGTCCACCTCGCTTCTGACCTGCACCTTGGTGCGCCAGGTTACGCTTCGAGTGTCGAGCGCGAACGCGACTTTGTGCGTTGGATGCGAGATGCATCACGTGGCGAAGGGTTTGCGCAGGGCGCTCAAGCCACCGAAATCCACCTCGTGGGTGACGTGTTTGACTTTTGGTTTGAGTACCGGCGCGCAGTGCCCAAAGGCGGCGTCCGACTCCTCGGTGCCATCGCGGAATTGGTCGACGAAGGCATGCCCGTGCACTACCACGTCGGGAACCACGACATGTGGACGTTTGGGTACCTCGAAGACGAACTCGGCGTGCAGGTGCACCGTGAGCCGGTGCTTCGAGAGTGGGATGGCTTGACCTGCTTGGTCGTTCACGGCGACGGGCTTGGACCGGGCGACCGCGGCTACCGCCGACTCAAGAAGATCTTCACTTCACGAGCCTGTCAAGCGGCCTTCCGGCTTGTGCACCCCGACCTCGGAATGGCCTTGGCCCATGCTTGGTCGGCCAAGAGCCGCGAAAAAGGAGAAGCTCCCCTGCGCGACCTATCCGAAGAACACCTGCACTCCTTTGCGCAGGCGTGGCTCGCCGACGGCAGCAAGCCCGAGGTGGACGTGTTTGTGTTTGGGCACAGACACCTCCCTCTCGATGTCGTCGTGGAAGGAACCCATGCGCGTTACCTGAATGCAGGTGATTGGCTCACCCACAAGACTTCCGTGGTGATTGCCAACGGAGAAGCCAAACTGCTCACGCACAGCTGAACCAGCCTTCGCCACGGCCGTTTTTCGCCCAACAAAAAAGGGACCCCACGAGGGGTCCCTTTTTCAATTCGTTGCATCAAGGTCAGCGGCGCACCACAAACTTGGCAGCCTGCACCTTGTCGCCTTGCGACATGCGGACCACGTAGTAACCTGAAGGCAAGTCCTGGACGTCAGTCCGCACGCGGTCGATGCCGCTCACGTTGGGGAAGTCGTTCACCCAACGGCGACCCGTCAAGTCGAAGATCTCCACGCGAGCTTGGCCCTGCCATCCGAGAGTGGGCAAGTTCAATTCACCACCCACCACAGGGTTGGGGAACACGTTCCAGGTCGTCACTTCTTCCACGAGCTCGTTCTCGTCCACGTCCGACGCGATGCCGTTCACGAAGATGCCGCGTCCGTGAGTTCCTGCGTAGATCGCGCCTCCGTTCGTCACGTTGCTCCAAGGGTGAGACTGGCGGAACTGCTGCTTCAAGTCAAACACAGGTGCCGTCAACGCATCCGGTCCGTTCTCCATGCCGAGGTTGCTGATCGCCCAGCTGTCTCCGCCGTTGTCCGTCACGAAGATGCCGAACTCCGTTCCCACCACGATGGTCTCTCCCGTAGGATCGTTGACGTCGATGACCACGTCGTAGCAAGGCATGTTGTTGAAGCCCGCTGAGCTCCAAATGTTGTCCCACGTCACGTTCTCGCTCAACGCGTTGAACGTCTCACGCACTTTGCCGGCAGAAGAATTGCCGTAGCCACCCACTGACACCACCACGTGGTTGGGGTCGTTGGGGTCCACGCTCAAGCCTGTGACCGCCGCACCAGCGCTGGACAGGATGTTGGTGATTTCAAGCTGGTCCACGTCGTCCTGAGAGTACACGTTGCGCAGCCCGCTGACGCGCGTCACTTGACCGTTCCAACCGGTGAAGAACATCACGTCTCCTGCCTCGTCGCCTTGTTCCACGAACTCGATGGCCTTGGTGCCAGAGAATCCTGCTGGTGCGTCCGCGATGCGAATCCACGAAGGCGTGGTGTTGAAGTTCAACGCGTCGCGCGTCATCCACACACCCAAACCACCGTTCAATCCGAGCACGAACATCGTCGTATACGGATCTTGGACCTTGATGCGCTCAGGGATGTTGTAAAGCACGTCTGCAGCGTGGATGTACACCGTGTCACACACCTCTGCAGTCTCGACGACGGGGTTGACCACCACGGTGGAGTCAATTTCTCCCGTGGGCACTTCGATGGTGTAGTAAAGAGAATCTCCTTGGCCGTTGATGACCAAAATGGTCGAGTCTACCACCACTGGGGTCTCGAACACAAGCGTATCGTAGCCCACCGTGTCGGTGATCACATCGCACTGAATGTCTTCCACCGCAGGCTGGGGATCCAGCCAGAAGTAATCGGGGTCTTCCGTCAAAGCAGCATCCAGGATGCGTTCCGGGCGTGCGATGGAATCAAAGAAGTGCAAGGTTTCGTCAGGCCCCATCGTGTAAGTGAAGGGCAAGTTTTGGTTGTTGGTCGACAACTCAAATGACCCTCCCGTAGAGTCTTGGCCAAACGTGTTCACCAGGATCACTTCACTCTGACTGTATTCGTCATCAAAGTCTTCGTACAGGCGGGTGCACGTGTAGAATTGGCCGAGGTCTCCGTTGTCGCTGAACAGGTCTACGAATTGGTTGTCGAAGAAATCCCCAGCGTTGTTCACGTCGCCTGCGCCGAGGGTGCCTCGGACGAGTCCCCCGTTTTGAGAAGCTGCGAACCAAGCGTATTGGTACCCTTCGGCCTCCGTCACCATGCTGATGGCGCAATCAAATCCATCACCGCCATGCACTTCCACCGCCATTTGGTCGCTCAGGAAGTAGCCATCTCCAGGGATGAACAAGGAGCCGTTGTCTTGCGTTCCGCCGAGCACTCCCGTGCCTGCACTGTGGGCCATGCCGTAGAATTGCGTGACGTTGAAGTTGCGGTTGCATGCCGTGTAGGAGTAGCCGTTGTCTTCGGAGCGGTAGATGCCACCGTCCGTGGCGACGTACATCACACCGTACGTCGTGTTGTCGTCCACAAACAAGATTTCGTGCACGTCCGCGTGGACGCCGAAGGAGAAGCCCGGTGCGTCATAGGCTGCCGCTGCTTGTTCTGCTTGTTGGTTGGGGCCAGAGCGCCACACCTCGATGCCGCCGACGTAAGCCAACGTGGGATCGCTCTTGGTGATGCCGAGAGCGAGGTCGTAGATGCCTTGCGAACGAGGGAGAGGTGTCGCCGTTTGGATTTCACCAGGCCACACTTCGCTCCACGTGCCTCCTGCTCCTTCGCCATCGCTGAAGAACAGTCCGTAGAACAGACCTCCCGACGTCGCGTACATCGCAAAGGCGTTGTAGGTGCCGTCTTCGTTGGCCGTTTGGGCGATGTCGATGCGCGCCCGACCGATGCCGCTTTGAGGAAGGTTGCCGTTTTGACCTGAACCTTGGGTGATGGCCAAAAGGTCAGTGAAGTCGCCTCCCTGTGAACGGTATACGCGACCGTTGGCACCGGCTACAAGGCAGTAACTGCCGTCCGGCGCAATGGCCACGTCCGTCGCGTTGCTTGGGCTATCTGCTCCGCTTGGAACTTCGGCAAGCACGCCGTCGGTGATGCTTCCATATCCGTCCATGGAAGCGTACCACACGCGGTTGTCTTGGGTGGGGTCCGCGACCATAGCGTCCGTCGCGTCATACCCTGAGGTGCCGTCGACTTCCGTCCAAGACGCTCCGTTGTCGGTGGACATCCAAATGCCACCGCCCACGAAACCTGAGCCGCCTTCGCCGCCCGCGCCGTCAAAATTCGAACCCGTGCCGACGTACATGGTGCCGTTGCCTGCAATGGCAATCGCACCGACCATCAGACTTGGGAACGAAACCACTTGGTTCCAGTTGTTTCCGCGGTTGGTGGACTTCCACAATCCGCCGGACACCGCTCCTGCGTACAACGTGTTGTTGCCTACAGCGGCGATGGCACGCGTGCGGCCTCCGATGTTGTCAGGTCCGAGCTCGGCCCACGTCAACGAGTTGGCTTTTGCAGAAGATTGCTTGGCGGCTGCTTTCACCACTTCGCGGCGAAGCTCCTGCAATCCGGCGTGGTCGATGTTGCCGTCGGCGTCGCCGACCAACATGCGACGGATCTCCATCGCTCCGTCAGGCTGAGCCGCTGGGGCTTCCGGACGTGGGGTGTAGGGAGAGGTAGGGGTTTGGACCAAGGATGAAATGCCCCATGCAGTGAGGGCAAGAACCGCGGTGCCCGCAGCCAAGCTGCGTAGTGTTGATGTCAACATCATGGATTCAGTCTTTCAGGCTTAGAAATCGAGGGAAAGTTACAACAGAAGAACCGCCACGAAGCGCAAAATGTCGCACGGCGTGGAAGGAACTGCGCTCAAACGTCCGAGAGCACCTCAAAATCAAGCATGAAGCGCACAATCACGTGCCGTCAAAGGACGTGCTTTTCCGCGTGGTACGAGGACCGGACGAGCGGGCCGCTTTCGACGTGGCGGAAGCCCATTTTTTGGCCGATTTCGTCCAGTTCCGCGAAGACATCGGGGTGCACAAACTCCGCAACGGGAAGGTGCTTGGGCGTCGGCTGGAGGTACTGGCCCAGGGTGACCACTTGGCACCCCACGGAACGCAAATCCTCCATCGTTTCGACCACTTCGTCGACCGTCTCCCCCAAGCCGAGCATGACGCCGCTCTTGGTTCGAAGGCCGGCGTCGGCGAGGCGCTTGAGCACCTCGAGGCTGCGGTCGTACTTCGCTTGGATGCGCACCGCCTTCGTGAGGCGACGGACCGTTTCCAGGTTGTGCGACACGACCTCAGGAGCGACTTGAATGATCTTGTGGAGGTTGTCCCACTTGCCCGCGAAGTCGGGGATGAGGGTTTCGAGCGTGGTGCCCGGGCTTTGGTGGCGAATGGCGCGCACCGTTTGGGCCCAAATCTCCGCGCCCCCGTCCGGCAAATCGTCGCGGTCGACCGACGTGATGACCGCGTGTTTCACGCCCATCAATTTCACGGAGTTTGCGACGCGTCCGGGTTCAAAGGGGTCCGCTTCAAGCGGCTTGCCCGTGCTGACGTTGCAAAACCCGCAGCTGCGCGTGCAAATGTTCCCCAGAATCATGAACGTCGCCGTTCCTTCTCCCCAGCACTCGCCCATGTTGGGGCAGTGGCCGCTCTCGCAAATGGTGTGGAGCTTGTGCTCCGACACAATGTTGCGCACTTCGCGGTACGCCTCGCCCGTCGGGAGCTTGACGCGAAGCCATTTGGGCTTGGGAACACGAGCCTTGGGAGCGTTTCCGTCGGATGCAGGAGGAGTGGCAGACATCAGAAGAGCATTCTTGAGCGCACAAAGGTCGGAAAGGACGGTTTAAGGAAGCGCCTCACTCAAGCCCTTGGCCGACCACTGTGCACCCCATGCATAGCGAAGCACGAACGTGAGGTGGAACCGGCTGGGCGGAACGAATTCGCTCGCGACGATTTCCACCGGACGCACGTAGGCGTCGAGGTGAAGGCCCACGTCCAAGGTGCGCGTGGTGGTGCGGGAGTCGTTGAATTCGAACGACATGCCTTCCCCCCACCCCAGTCCTGGGTTCAACACCAGGTCTTCCAGCCCGTTGACCCAAGGCGCGCGGCCGTAGATGCGGTCCGAAAAATGGACTTCCGGATCGTACCTCTCCACCTGGAGTGACGTGTAAGGGATCTCGGGGTAACCAATCTCGAGGTACATGGGCTTGGAGATGCCGAGCACCGCGCCCCAGTGACGGTACCTCATGATGGTGACCCCGCTCTTGCGGTATTTCTCCGTCAAAATTTCGTGGCGAACACGCTCCAGCCGCAGGGCGTGGTGCGCATTGACCTTGCCGTAGACGTAAGGCAAGCTCTCCTCGTAGACTGGGTTGCGGGTTTTCTCCTCCTTGGGGTGCCGGACAAACACCAACTCCGCTTGCCACCCTTTCAGCGCAAACGCCCCGTCAAACTTGCCTCGGAAAAAGCCAAGTCCCGCGCCTTGGCTGTGCGCCGTCACGTGAAAGCGCGCGGCATCGGTCAGGACCAAATCCAACCCTTCGCCGTACACGGCGTCGTACCCCGTCAAGCCCTCCTCCTCGGATTGAGCGAACGCAGCACCCCAACCTCCCGTAACGAGGGCGATCAGAAGCAACGCTTTGAGTGACGAGTTGGACACAAACATGTGTGACGAAGTTAGCGGGTTTGGGGTTGGGAAGGGTGACTTCACAACGCATCTTGCACGCATGGCGAATGAAACGGTCCCCCACTGGAATTACACGGTGTCTTACCAAGACCCGCTGCGCACGCTCAACACCCACCTCGCGAGTGGCGAAACGGTGATCACGGACGCGCCGACGGACAACCACGGCTTGGGCCAGGCGTTTTCGCCCACCGACCTGCTCAGCACGTCGCTGGCGGCTTGCGTGCTCACCATCCTCGGCATCCACACCCAGGACAAGCCCTACACCATCCGCCGGATGGAAGCGAAAGTGGCCAAAACAATGGCGGCCAGTCCCCGAAGGGTGGCCGCCATTGAAATCCAATTCGAAATCGAGGTGTCAGGCGAGGCGAGCGATCGGGACTTGGCCGTGCTTGAGCGCGCGGGGCGAGCATGCCCGGTGGCCAAAAGCCTGCATCCGGACCTCGAACAACGCCTGACGTTTGTGTTTCAGCGCGCTTAGCGCACTTCCGCCGTCGGGGTTTCCGCGTAAGCTGCACACTGGTCGTAGAGGGTTCCACACGAGCTGAGGGCGGCTGCAGTCAGAAGAGCGAGGGCGGCAATTCGAAGCGTACGTTGCATGAGAAAGGGGTATAAAGGATGGAAACAACAATGCTTCTCCCCCTTACGCAGCCTTTCGAAAAAAGGTTACGTTCCCTTCAGATGAGGCGATGACCCCTACCTTTCGTTCCGCATGAAGCGGCTTCCCAAACCTCGGAACCTCGGCCTGATTCTCATGGCTGCTTGGCTGGCCGGATGCTCGGCGACAAGCCTCCAAACCCCTTCCCAGCGCCGCCCCTACGACCGCGAATCGTCGAGCCTGCACCCCGAGATCACCCTGCATCGACGCGCGGACGCCTCGGAATTGGACGTGTACCTCAGCGTGCCGCGTGAGGAATTGCTGTACAGCCGCTTGGACGCCAGCTCGCCCTTTGTGGCCCAGCTCCGTGTCGATGTGGGCGACACGTCCTGGCACGTGCTCGACACCGCCTGGGAAGACACCCCGCGACTCCTCACGCAGCGCTGGACACTTCGCGCCTCTCCCCTGCCTCTTTGGGAAGAAATCACCGTGGTGGACGTGCTGCGAAACGCCTCGTGGTTCACCAAGCGAACTGTGGCGCCTCCCGACCGTTGGGGCAGCAACGACGTGCTGGTTTGGAGCACTTCTGACGGCTGGCCCTTGTCAGGAGAAAACGCCCAAACCGGCGACACCCTCCTCCTCCGTCTCCCGCCCCAACTCGCTCTTTCCAGCACAGAGCCTGTGATTTGGGACATGTCCAACGCCGCTTCCCCCACCCAGCTCCCACCACCACCCTACAGCAGTGCGCGGATGAGGTGGGACACGCTCCGCCCTACCGCGCTGGGCTCCTTGCAAGCTGACAGCCTCATCGTTTTGGTGGTGCCCGACGGAACGACCCTCCTGCAATTGCGTGGCACGAACCTCGCCTTGCGGTTTCACGGACGGTCGGGTCATTTTCCTGAACTGATCGACGCGGAAGAACTCGTGGCACCCCTGCGTTACATCGCGTCGCGCTCCGAATTCCACCGCTTGAGCACGGCCGACCACCCCAAACTGGCGCTCGACGAGTTTTGGCTTGCCTGCGGCACCTCGTCAGAGTCTACCCGTGGCCTGCTCAACACGTATTACAGCCGCGTGGAGGAGGCCAACCTGGCGTTTTCAGGCTTGGTGGAAGGATGGCGCACGGATCGGGGGATGATTCACGTGGTGTTTGGGGTTCCGCAGCGCGTTCGCCGCGACGCCTGGAACGAGTACTGGATCTACGGGGAAGAAGGCACGGCCAACGCCTTGACATTTCACTTCCGAAAAAGATCCAACCTCCTCGACGACAACTACTTCGAACTTCAACGAAGCATCCAGTTCCGGTCGGTTTGGGACCGTGGCATCAGCAATTGGAGAAACGGTCGCGTGCGGGGAGACTAGACCTCGGCGGGTCGTACCTTGCGCTGCGCGCGAACACCCCACCATGCACCGACGACCACCTGAACGAACTTTTCTGTTCGGCATTCACCCCATCTTGGAAGCTCTCGAAGAGCGCAAACCCTTGCAGCGCTTGCTTTTCTTGAAAGGCAAGCAAACGGAGGAGGTCAGCGAAATCCTGCGGCAGTGTCGCGCTTTGGAAATTCCTGCGCAAGCCGTTCCCAAGGAGCGTCTCGACCGCGTCACCCGCAAGAACCACCAAGGCGTCATCGCCTTCACCTCCCCCATCGAATTTCAACCTCTTGACGAAGTCATACTCGGGGCCTTTGAGCGCGGCGAAAACCCACTCATGCTGGCCTTGGATGGCGTGACCGACGTACGCAATCTTGGCGCCATTGCGCGCACGGCGGAGTGCTTCGGAGCCACGGGCATCGTGGTCCCCATGACGGGCTCTGCCCCCATCAACGAAGATGCCGTCAAGTCTTCAGCCGGAGCCCTGCTTCGGTTGCCCATGTGCCGGGTCAAGAACATGGCCGAGGCCATGGGCACCATGAACCAACTCGGACTTCGATCCGTGGCCGTCTCTGAAAAGGGCCAAGCCGCACCCCACGAACTCGACCCCAACGACCCAACATGCCTCGTGCTTGGCGATGAGCACGATGGCATTTCCGCCGAGGTCCTCAAGCACTGCGCAACCTCTGTGGCCATTCCCATGTCCGGCAAAACGTCAAGCCTGAACGTAGGCGTCGCCGCCGGGATCGTTTTGTACTCATTTCACCTGAATTTATCAACCAAGTAGCGCAGCGTATTCTTATCGTGCTATAATTTTATGTATATTTAATTATAGTCACCCGCGCGACTGTTTTCCAGATGCCAAATTTCACCTTCATGAGATTCGAACGACTGTTTTTGCTTTGGGCCATTTTTGCATTGACTGGTGCGATGCATGCCCAAACCTCTTGCGAGAACTGTTCCATCAACTTCAACTCGAGCGAGATTGCCCCAGTGGATGCTCCGTGCTCCGAAGGAAGCCCGTTGTTGCTCGTCCCCAACTTCCCTGCGTTCACGACTTCGTGCACGGAAGGGTACTGGGCAAGTGTGTTCAAATACACCGTTGGGTCAACGTCCGAGTGCTCTGGCTCACGTCCAGTTGGATTGGCTGCGAATCTCGGGTCCATCCACCTGGGTGACTTCACGGCGACGGGGTTGACATCGACGAACAAATTCAACGAAACCGCAGAAGGATTGACCTGGACGGTCTATCCTGAAAACGTCGCCCGCCTTCAAGGGACGATCGCCAACGCCAATGACGTTACGGCCCAATTCGACGTGGATTTCTACTTCAACCAAGGCCAATCCGGCGCGGATTGGGTAGCAACAGGGGAAAACGTCAACGATGCCGCAGCAGGGCCCGGGGACGTAGACGATTGGACCATTTGGCAAATCAAGCCGCACATGTCCAAATTGGTAGGACAAGGCACCCTCGCGGGGCACACGCTTTATCTCGAGACTTCCAACGTCGCAGTGAGCTACCCGTTCCAAGAGGGAAATGGCGCAAACGGCGTCGACAACGGCAACGGTTTGGGGGGCACTTTCGATTGGACTACCTGCATTGGCAGCACCATTTTCAGTGGATATGGCCAAGCCGCATCTAGCTTCACATCCTGCACAGAAAGCTCTTCCATTTGTGCCTCTGACCACGACGGAGTTGCTCATTTCTTCGTGGGCACCCTTCTGGGACATGATCAAGTCGAAGTCACGATTGATGTGACCGACGACACGCCACCTGTGCTGGGAGGTCTGCCGCCGGATTATACACTGAACTGCCCAGTAGAATTGCCCGTGCTCGATGCTGAGAACACGGTTACCGCAACGGACAATTGCAGCACGGCTTCCCTCGAGATGAGTGAAACCTTCGCAAACGGAGACTGCCCAAGCGAATTCACGCGAACTCGTGTCTACACCGCAACCGACGGATGCGGCTTAACGTCATCCCACACCCAAACCGTCTTGGTCATCGACGAAGTTGCGCCGTCTCTAAGCGTGCCGAGCAACGTGACCTTCAGTTGCAGCGAAGGCCCTACTTACGCCCCTGCGGTTGCGGTCGACGCATGCGATGGAAACATCGCCGTCACGGAAGACGAACCTGTAGTAGAGCAAGGTGATTGCCCCGGAGAATTCACCGTCTACCGATCCTTTTCTGCAACGGATTTGTGTGGCAACACTTCGGTTGGCTCCCAAGTCATTCAGGTCCAAGATGTCACGCCACCGACATTGGAAATGCCAGAAGATGTGGTTCTCCCTTGTGGGAGCAGTTTCGTCTATCCCCCAGCCACTGCAACGGACGACTGCACCGAGGATGGTGACATTTCCATTGCCATTTTCAATTCCATCTCACTTCTGAGCTGTCCAGGTGGGCGCGTTTTGGAGCGCCACTTCGTAGCGACCGATTTGTGTGGCAACTCTGTGTCTGAAACCCAAACCGTAACCGTTACGGACATTGACGCTCCTTACTTCACCTACGTTCCTGAAGACGCAACGTACAGCTGCGACGAGGAGCCCGTGCTGGAAGAAGCCGTTGGTGCAGACGATTGCTCGACCTACGCTGTAACCACCACCATCGACACAGTGGATGCGGGGTGCTCCGACAGTTACGACTTGATTCGAACGTTTGTGGTGGCCGATGCGTGCGGAAACTCTTCGGAAGCACAACAAGTCATATCCGTTCGCGACACCACGGCGCCCATTGTGCTCTCCAGCGTGGAAGATGAAACGATTGAATGCAGCGCCGTTTGGTCCCCCGCGGAGCTCGATGCGGTAGACAACTGCTCCGAAGTGTCTTGGTCCACCGTCATCGACACACTTGGCACCCCAGCCACCGGGAATTACGCTTTGTCCGTTACCCACGAGGCCTCCGATGCTTGCGGCAACTCAAGTTCCTTGAGTCACACCGTGACGGTGGTGGACACCACTCCTCCAACCTTCACGAGCGTCCCTGACGACGTCACCATATCCTGCGAAGAAGAAATTCCGTTTGAAGCCGCTGTTGCCTCCGATGCTTGCAGCGCCATTTCCGTTGCAGTAAGCGAGTCCCTTGAGATGCTCGTTGCGCCAGGGGTCCATGTGTTGACTCGAACGTTTACAGCAACCGACGAACAAGGCAACGCCTCCTCTGAGACGCAACTCATCACCATTGTGGACAACGAAGGCCCTCAGTTCACTTTCGTACCCAGTGATTACGTGGTGGAATGCGATCAGGAGTTGCTTTTGGAAGACGCCTTGGCCACGGACAATTGCGGTGAAACCACGTTGAATGTTTCGACCGTGACCACAGAAGGCAACGCAGCAGGCAATTACACCATCACGCGAACCTTCACCGCAACCGACGACACTGGAAACAGCTCAACAGCCACGCAGACGATCACCGTTCAGGACACCACGGCGCCACAGTTCACCTCAGTGCCGGAGGACTTCACCGTTGAATGTTCCGACGACATGCCCATGGAGGATGCTTCGGCCACTGACAACTGCGGAGAGGTGACGGTTTCGGTGACTTCGGAAACGACTCCCGGCGACGCCGCGGGCAACTACGCC
>JAQCBJ010000108.1 GCA_027621555.1 Bacteroidota bacterium
GGGCCGTTCCACAAAATCGTGCGGCTTTCCAGCACCGCCGCCACGAAGCGCACGCGTGTGTCGGGACCGATGTCCAGGCCCATCCACTCGGCCGGGATGGCGGAAGTGGGGTGAACTGCCGTGGCGGCGTCGGCCGCGAACTGGTCGGCGCACAGCGTGTCGGAGGGGAGGAGGAATTCCGTGCCTGCGGCTTCGGCCTTGGCCAAGATGGCGCGGGCCTTGTCGAGCATGTCGTCCTCGACGAGGCTTTGGCCGACTTCCCCGCCTTGCGCCTTCACAAACGTGTACGCCATGCCGCCGCCCACAATCAGCTTGTCGACGCGGTCTACGAGGTTCTCAAGGATGCTGAGTTTGCTGCTGACCTTGGCGCCACCGATGATGGCGAGAAGGGGTTTGGCGGGAGTGGCGAGCACCTTATTGAGCGCTTCGACTTCGCTTTGCATCAACAACCCAAACGCCTTGACCTCCGGAAAAAACTTCGCGATGACCGCCGTCGAGGCGTGGGCGCGGTGGGCGGTCCCAAACGCGTCGTTCACGTACACGTCGCCGCTCTCGGCGAGCTGTCCCGCAAAGAACTCGTCGCCCGCTTTTTCTTCGCCGTGAAAGCGCAAGTTCTCGAGCAGAGCGACCTCGCCGGGTTGCAGGTTTTGGGTGACGTCGAGGGCTTTGTCGCCCACGCAGTCCTCGGCAAACTTGACGGGACGACCGAGCAGTTCCGACAGCGTCGGCACCACGTGCTTCAACGACAGCTCCGCGCTGGGCCCTTTGGGGCGGCCGAGGTGGCTCATCAACACCACGCTGGCCCCGCCGTCGAGGAGGGCCTGAATGGTGGGGATGGCGCGGCGAATGCGGGTGGCGTCGGTGACGTTTTGGGCGTCGTCGAGGGGCACGTTGAAGTCCACGCGAACCAACGCGCGTTGTCCTTGGAGGTCGAGGTCGTTCAGGGTCATGGGGTCAAAGGGGGCGGGTCGAGGTTGAGGTCGAAGTCTTGGTCGAGAGGTCGGGGGTGAGTCAAGCTTGGAACAGGGAAGCCATGCTGACGAGGCCGTCCACGTAGGCGTTCAGGTCGGCGATGGCGATGCGCTCCTGCTGCATGGTGTCGCGGTTGCGCACGGTCACAGCGTGATCGTTGAGCGTGTCGTGGTCCACGGTGATGCAGAGTGGCGTGCCAATCGCGTCTTGGCGACGGTAGCGGCGGCCGATGGCGTCCTTTTCGTCGTACTGAACGTTGTGATGGAGTTGCAGTTGGGCAAGGACCTCGCGGGCCTTCTCGGGGAGGCCGTCCTTTTTGATGAGCGGCAACACCGCGGCCTTGACGGGCGCCAAGGCAAACGGGATCGCCATGACAGTGCGCTCGCTGCCGTCTTCGAGCGTCTCCTCGCGGAGCGCGCTGCTGAGCACGGCGAGGAACATCCGGTCGAGCCCAATGGAGGTCTCGAGCACGTAGGGCACGTAGCTCTCCTGAGTCTCCGGGTCGAAGTAGCGCAGCTTCTTGTTGCTGAATTCTTCGTGCTGCTTCAGGTCAAAGTCCGTGCGCGAGTGGATGCCTTCGAGCTCTTTGAAGCCCATCGGGAAGTTGAATTCGATGTCGCACGCGGCGTCGGCGTAGTGGGCCAACTTCACGTGGTCGTGGAACCGGTAGTTCTCCTCGCCGAGGCCAAGGGCTTTGTGCCACTTGATTCGGGCTTCCTTCCAGTGGTTGTACCACTCCTCCTGCGTGCCCGGTTTGATGAAGAATTGCATCTCCATCTGCTCGAATTCACGCATGCGGAAGATGAACTGGCGCGCGATGATTTCGTTGCGGAAGGCCTTGCCAATCTGCGCAATCCCAAACGGCAACTTCATCCGCCCGCTCTTCTGCACGTTCAGGTAGTTCACGAAGATGCCTTGCGCCGTTTCAGGCCGCAGGTAGACCACGCCAGAGTCGCCACTGACGGCGCCGAGCTCGGTCTTGAACATCAGGTTGAATTGACGCACGTCGGTCCAGTTGCCCGAGCCGCTGACCGGGCAAGTGATGCCGAGGTCCTCGATGAGGGTTTTCACGGCGGCCAAGTCGTCAGCGTCCATCGCGGCCTTGAAGCGGGCGTTGATGTCGTCGATTTCGCCTTGGCGGCGTAGGACTTGCGGGTTCGTGTCGCGGAACTGGGCCTCGTCGAAGGCGTCTTCGAAGCGCTTGGCGGCCTTGGTGACGTCTTTTTGGATTTTCGCCTCAATCTTGGCGATGTGCTCCTCGATCAGAACGTCCGCACGGTAGCGCTTCTTGCTGTCCTTGTTGTCGATGAGCGGGTCGTTGAACGCGTCGACGTGGCCGGAAGCCTTCCACGTGGTTGGGTGCATGAAAATCGCGGCGTCAATCCCGACGATGTTCTCGTTCATGCGGACCATGGCCGTCCACCAGTACTGCTTGATGTTGTTCTTCAGCTCGCTGCCGAGTTGGCCGTAGTCGTAGGCGGCGCTCAAGCCGTCGTAGATCTCGCTGCTTGGAAAGACAAACCCGTACTCTTTCGCGTGGCTGATGATTTTCTTCAATCCGTCGTCGCTCATGGCTTCGTGTGTTCAGTGTTCAGGGCGGGCGCCATCCGGGGCGGGTCGCGCTGCCGCGCGCGAAGGTACGCCGAGGTTCGGAGACCTCAAGGGACGTTCCTGTTACATTTGCCCCCATGAACGTCGGCATCCTCGGTAGCGGAAGTTGGGCCACGGCCATCGCCAAGATGCTGTGCCACAACGTCGACACCCTCCATTGGTGGGTGCGCAGCCAGGACACCGTCGACGAATTGATGACGTACGGGCACAACCCCCGTTACATCCAAAGCATCAGCTTCCCCAAGGAAAAGCTCCGGGTCACCACCGACATGCAAGCGGTGGTGGATGCGTGCGACGTGCTGCTTGTGGTCATTCCGAGTTTGCATTTGGACAGCGTATTCCGAGCGCACGACGTGAAGGGCATGGAGGGCAAAATCTTGTTCTCGGCCATCAAGGGCATGGTGGCGGAATACGACAGCATTCCGGCGCGTTACCTGCACAAGCGGTTTGGGACGCCGTACGAGAACATCGGCATTGTGTGCGGCCCATGTCACGCGGAGGAGGTGGCCCGCGAAAAGCTCAGCTACTTGACGGCGGCGTGCCCCACGGAGTCGCATGCGGAGTGGCTTGCGGAGCGGTTGGAGACGCGTTTCATCCGGGTCCAAACCAGCGACGACGTCTTCGGCGCCGAGCTCGCAGCCGTCCTCAAGAACGTGTACGCCATCGCGGCGGGCATCGCGCACGGCCTCGGCTACGGCGACAACTTCATCAGCGTCCTGGTCAGCAACGCGAGCCAGGAAATGAAGCGGTTCCTCGCCGCGGTTCACCAAATCGACCGCGACGTCAAGGGCAGCCCCTACCTCGGCGACTTGCTCGTCACGGCGTACAGCCCGCACAGCCGGAACCGCACGCTCGGAACCATGGTCGGCAAGGGCTACACGGTCAAGTCGGCGATTCTCGAGATGGACATGGTTGCGGAGGGCTTCACGGGCTCGCAAGGCATCCACGCCCTGAACC
>JAQCBJ010000109.1 GCA_027621555.1 Bacteroidota bacterium
AGTGAGGATTTCCAAGGCCTGTTCGATTTGCTCCGGAGTCGTGTCGTAGGTGAGGCCGAGCACGACCTTCATTTTGCGCGAGGGCTCGGCCGTCACGTTCTCCACCACTTGGTCCGTGAACTGGTGGTTGGGGATGGTGACGAGGCGGTTTTCCAGGGTCTTGATTCGGGTCGAGCGGATGCCGATTTCTTGGACGGTGCCGTCGATGCCGTTGACCTTGATGCGGTCACCTGCTCCAAACGGCTTGTCAATGAAGACGGTGATGCCGCCGAAAATGTTGGCCACAAAGTCCTTGGCCGCCATCGCCATGGCCAAACCGCCAATCCCGACCCCCGCAAGAAGCGCACCGACGTCGTATCCCGCGTTGGTCAGCCCTGAGATGATCCCCAGAATCCACACGAGGGAGCGCAACGTCTTTTGAAGGATGGGGCCGAATTGCGCCACCGTGTCCCCGTCGGTGCGTTCGTCGAGGTGCAGGATGACGTTGCTAACGATGGAGTCGAGGAGGCGTGCGACCAACCACGTGATGTCGATCGCGATGAGGATCTGAAACACGTGCTCCATGAACTGGTCGACGTTCTCTCCAAAATGCAGGTGCTCGTACCCCAACCAGAATCCGAGAATGATAATGCCTAGCGCCACCGGCTCTTCGATTTGATCGACAAGGACGTCGTCCCATTTGGTTTTGGTCTTGGCGGCGAGACGCTTAAACACGCTCTTGAAGAGCATGTAAACAATGCGCGCCACCACGACGCTACCTACAAAATAGCCGAGCGCTTGAGCCCACTCCATCAAGGGGTTGCCCAAAAACATGGTTTCCGTCAATACTTCCATGCGCCAAACTTCGCCCAAAATGCGCTTTTTCCCCCTCCCTGGGTCAGGTATCTTTGCGGCATGAATTCCGCCTCCTCTCCCTCGCTTCCCCCCGTTGGCCCAGCCCTGCGCCTTGGCGTGTTGGGAGGCGGGCAGCTCGGCCGTATGATGATTCAAGAGGCAATGAACTGGGACGTCCGTGTCGAAGTGATGGATCCAAGTGGGGAGGCCTCGTGCCGCCACCTCACGTCACGCTTTGTGAAAGGGGACCTGCAAGACGCCACGGCCGTTCGTGCATTTGGGGAAGGGCTGGACGCCATCACGGTGGAAATCGAGCACGTCAGCGTCGAGGGATTGCAAGCGCTCGCCGACAACGGCGTCCAAGTCGTCCCACGCCCGGCTCACCTCTCGTTGATTCAAGACAAGGGCCTCCAAAAACAAGCCTACGAGCGTTGGGGCATCCCCAGCGCCCCCTACCAACTCATTGATGGGCTCGCCGACGTCAACGCCATGGGATTCCCCGTGGTCCAAAAACTCCGCAAGGGCGGCTACGACGGCAAGGGGGTGCAGGTCTTGCGGTCCGCAGAAGATGCCGCCGTGCGCGGTTTTGACGCACCATGTGTGTTGGAGCAAGCCGTCGACATCGACAAAGAACTGAGCGTCATCGTGGCGCGAAACGCCTCCGGAGCCACCGCCGTCTACCCCGTGGTGGAAGCCGTCTTCAACCCCGAAGTCAACCTGGTCGACCACTTGATGGCTCCTGCGGCGATTTCCGCACAGCTCGAAGCCGAAGCGCGTCAACTCGCCCTGAAGGTGGTCACCTCCATGGATTTTGTAGGGCTGTTGGCGGTCGAGATGTTCCTCGATCGGAACGGTGCGCTGTGGGTCAACGAAGTCGCTCCTCGGACCCACAACAGCGGCCACCACACCATCGAAGGCAACGTTTGTTCCCAGTTCGAGCAGCATCTCCGTGCCGTGCTGAACCTGCCATTGGGCGACACGTCGCCTCTGCACCCAGCCAGCGCAATGCTCAACCTCATCGGGGCTCCCGATGCTCACGGGACGCCCGTGTACACAGGACTGGAGGAAGTCTTGGAATGGCCCAACGTGCACGTTCACCTCTACGGCAAGTCCACGGTGAAGCCGCACCGGAAAATGGGGCACGTGACCGTGACAGGGCCCGATGTGGCCTCCGTTCAACGCGACGTGTTGAAACTTCGCGAGCGTCTTCAGGTCAACGGAACCAAAACCGCCTGACTTTTGAGGAAGCATGGGCGCTTCCTCCCCCCTCCACATCGCCGTCCTCGCCGGCGGATTTTCCGGCGAAGCTGACGTCAGCCGTCGCAGTGCCGCCATGGTCATGGCGCACATGGACCGCGAACGTTTCCACCCCTACCTCGTCCACATCGACCGTGACGGCTGGTGGACGCAAGAAACCGACGATTCCCCGCGCATGGCCATCGACCGCCAAACCCTCGGATTTGAATCGGCCAACGGCGACAAGGTGGTTGCTGACTTGGCGTTTGTCATGGTGCACGGAACCCCGGGCGAAGACGGCCTGCTCCAGGCGCACCTCGATTTGTGCGGGATTCCCCACACTACGGCCAGCGCGCGCGTCATGGCCACCACCTTTCACAAAGGGTGGACCACCTCCTTGCTCCGCGACGCTGGCCTGCCTGTCGCGAGGTCGGTGGAATGCTTGTCCTCCGATACGTGGGATGACTCGCGTGTGAAGGAGGTCGTGGCGGAGCTGGGGCTCCCCTGCTTTGTGAAACCCAACGAATCCGGGTCGAGCATTGGCATCAGCCGCGTGGCGGAAGCGAATGAATTGTGGCCCGCGGTTGAAGAGGCACGCACCACCGGCACGAGCACGGTCTTGGTGGAGGCTCTCCTGACCGGGCGCGAATTCACCTGTGGCGTGATCCCCGACGGGAACGGCGGGTTGCAGGCCTTGCCCGTGACTGAAATCGTGTCGCACAACGCGTTTTTTGACTACGCGGCCAAGTACGACGGCCAAAGCCACGAAATCACCCCGGCAGAATTGAACGAGGAAGACAAAGCCATGCTCCAGCGCACAGCAGTTCAGGTCTACCAAACCCTGCATCTTGAAGGCATGGCCAGGGTCGACATGATGATGGTCGAAGGGGAAGCCGCCCACACCATCGAAATCAACACCGTTCCTGGGTTCAGCGCCCAAAGCATCATTCCGCAGCAAGCGGCCGCGGTCGGCATCGACAAGACAAGCTTGATTTCACGCATCATCGACGATGCGTGGGCACGTCGATGACCTGAGAACACTAGGCGACCAGCAGAAGTCGCTTGAGCTTGGATTCGTGCAAAAGAAAAGAGGGCCACTCCGTCGAGCGACCCTCCCACTGTTGAATGAAAACAAGTAAACTGTTATCGAAGCTTGCGCTTCAGGGTCCTTTAACGGGACCTCCTCCCTCATGGTTACACTCAGGTTGAAAAAAACTAACTTTTTCGTCTGAGAACCAGCAATGACGGGGGATAGAAGTCGCAAAAAAAAATCCTTTCATCCGGAAAAAGAGGAGGTCCGATCGGGGTCGGGGTGGCCAGAAGAAGGGGTTTGGGCTTGATTTCGAGCAAAAGAAAAGAGGGCCACTCCGTCGAGCGACCCTCCCACTGTTGAATGAAAACAAGTAAACTGTTAT
>JAQCBJ010000034.1 GCA_027621555.1 Bacteroidota bacterium
TGGGTGCGTTGGCCTACGCGTTCAGCGATTCATTCTGGTTCAGCGCGGTGGAAGGTGAGGTGTACGCCTTGTCCAGCCTTTTTACGGCGCTGGTCTTTTGGGCCATTCTGAAGTGGGAAAACGTCGCGGACCAGCCCGGTTCGACGAAATGGATCATCCTCATTGCTTATCTGATGGGCCTGTCCATTGGGGTTCACCTCCTCAATTTGTTGGCCATTCCGGCCATCGCGTTGGTCTACTATTACCGGAATTACGAAGTCACGTGGAAAGGCATGGTGATCACAGGGGCCATTGCCCTTGTGCTTCTTGGTTTTGTGCAGGAAGCCTTGATTAAGGGTGCGGTCCAGCTCGCGGGGAGTTTTGAATTGGTCTTCGTGAACGACTTCGGCATGCCGTTCAACTCAGGTGCGTTGGTGTACCTCGCACTCCTCGTCGGTGGCATCGCAGCCGTCTTGGTTTACAGTCACAAGAAGGGCTGGTGGGCCTTGAACACGCTGACGCTTGGCATGGCCATGGTGCTCCTTGGCTACAGCTCCTTTGCGACCATCATGATTCGCTCGGCGGCCAACCCGCCCATGGACGAGAACGACCCTCAAAACCTGTTCGCCCTCCTCAGCTACTTGAGCCGCGAGCAATACGGAGATCGACCTTTGACAACGGGTCAGTTTTGGGACACGCCAACGGTGCTTGACAAGCCCTACCTCGATGGCAAGCCGGCTTGGGTGAAGAGCTACAGCGTCACGCTGAAGCGGGGCCCGATCAACAAGCGCATCAAAAGCTTCAAAGGCGAGTACGCGGCCCAAAAATTCATCGAGGCCAACGCCGACCAGAAGTACTTCATCGTGGAGGAATACGTGGACAGCGGGGAGAAGCGCGGCACCAAGCCCAACTACAACCCGGACTTTTCCATGGTGTTCCCGCGCATGTACAGCTCGACGGGGTCCCACATTCCGGAATACAAGAAGTGGAGCAACTACAAGGGCTTCAACGCGCCGACGTACTACACCAGCCCCCTGATTGAAGGGGCGATGACGCGCCCGGAATTTAAGGCGCACATTGAAAACGACCTCCTAGGTGGCCGCATGGAAAAGGCAGAGTTGGACCGCGTCTTGCGCCGCCTGTTCGCCGACTACGGCCAGAGGTTTGACCAAAACTTCGAGCTCAAGAGCAAGGATGTCCTTCTGGTGCGCAACCCAGAGACGGGCCAGATGAACACGGCTCCGTTGTCCAACCCCGAATTCCGCGGCCAACTCGCGAAGTACATCGCGGATCAATTGGACCAAGGCCTTGAATACGGCAAGGGCTACGTGCAGCGCCTCGAACGCCAAAAGCGCCAGAACGAAGAAGACCTGCGTCGCCTCACGCAACGCGCCAACCAATCGCGCAACCAGGACGACATTCGTCGCGCCTTGCAGGCGGAAGGCCGTTTGAACAACACCTTGGAAGAGCTGATGCCGACCCAAGGCGAGAACCTGCGCTTCTTCTCCGATTACCAGGTGGGCTGGATGTATTTCCGCTACTTCTTCTGGAACTTCATCGGCAAGCAAAACGACACGCAAGGCCACGGCGATTTCCTCGATGGGAACTGGTTGAGCGGGGTGGACTTCATTGACGCTCAGCGCCTCGGAAATCGGGCGAGCTTGACGGGAGAAATGACGGACAACCGCGGGTTGAACCACTTTTTCTACCTGCCTCTCATCCTGGGATTGCTGGGCTTGGCGTTCCAGGCGTTCCGCGATCCGAAGGGCGCCTCGGTGGTGGCGTTGCTGTTCTTGATGACCGGTTTGGCCATCGTGGTGTACCTCAACCAAACCCCGCTCCAGCCGCGCGAACGCGATTACGCCTACGTCGGATCGTTCTACGCGTTTGCGATGTGGATTGGCCTCGGGGTGATGGCGCTGTTCCAAGCCGCCCGACAGCCTGAAATCAAGGCGCACATGCAGGGCCTCGCTTTGCCTCTCGTTGCAGGCGTGGTCTTCTTCCTCATGGAGACCTTGACCGGAGGTTCCCACGCCCTGTCCTACAGCGTGCTGTTCATGGGAGTGGTGGCGGCGGTGATGTACGCCATTTCTTGGGGTTTGGGCAAGTCGTCCATGGGCGACTCGACCCGCGCGGGCGTGGTGGTGGCCTTGGCCGCCATCGTACCGCTGATCATGGCGTCGGAGGGGTGGGACGACCACAGCCGTGCCCGCCGCCGTACCGGCGTGGACATGGCGAAGAACTACTTGAATTCGCTCGCGCCCAACGCGGTCATTTTCACCAACGGCGACAACGACACCTTCCCGCTCTGGTACGCGCAGGAAGTGGAGGGCATCCGGACCGACGTTCGGGTGTGCAACTTGAGCCTGCTCAACACGGACTGGTACATTGACCAAATGCGTCGCCGCGCCTACGACAGTGCGCCGTTGCCCATCATGATGGACGAGGAGAAGTACCGCCAAGGCACGCGAGACGTGGTGCTGGTCGATCGCAACAGCTCGCCAATGAATTTGAAGGAGGCGATTGAGTACACCTTGGTCGACGAAAACCTTCAGCAGTTCCCAGGCCAAAAAGGCTACTTCAACCTGCCCACCAGCACCTTCCGGATCCCCGTGGATTCCGCGGCTGTGCTCGCTTCAGGGTTGGTGAGCCCCGACGAGGCAAAGTACCTGGTCGACGAGGTGGAGTGGACGTTGGCCAACGGCAGCGGCACCACGCCGTCGTACATCACCAAGAACCACTACGCGGCGCTGAACATGATTGCGAACAACAACTGGGAACGCCCCATTTACTTCGCCGTCACGACGGGCCCAGAGAGCTACTTGGGCTTGCAGGATCATTTCCGTTTGGAAGGGTTGGCCTACCGTTTGGTGCCTCTCAAGTACCCCAAGAACGACAACCCCAACATCCTCGGTTCCATCGGCACCGACATCATGTACGAGAACGTGATGGAGAACTGGGCGTGGGGAGGCATGGACGACGTTGAGAACGGCATCTACATGGACGAAAACAACCGCCGCATGGTCACCAACGTGCGCCTTCAGATGTCCAACTTGGCGGAGACCTTGCTCAAGGAGAAGGATCCGGAGCGGGCGTTGAACGTGCTCGATGAAATCTTGCGCGGCACACCCAAGGAAAACGTCCCGTACAGCCGCGTGATGATGCCGGTGGCGGAGACCTACCTGCAATTGGCGTCGGATCCTTCCGTGGCGGGCAACACGACTGGCCTGAGTGCGGAGCGCCGGGCTCACGCGTGGGAGATGGCCCAGGAGGTCACAGATCACTTCATGAAGATCCAGGAAGACCAGGTGGCTTACTTCACCTCCCTTGAGCCTGAATACTACGTGGCGGCCGACCGGGAATTGCAGTTCGCATTGCAGGTGGGCGACCGCTTGGTCCGGGTGATGAAGTACTTCCATGCCGACGCCGAAGAAACCAAGGCCTTGGAAGGCCGTTTGACGGAGATGGAAGCGGCGGTTGAGACGTACGAGCGCAACCTCATCGACCTCGGTGAATTTGAATTCTAAGCATGGCTGAAGGCACAAACACCCGAGCGCGGATCGCGGTGTTGGCGTCGGGTTCGGGCTCCAATGCGGAGGCCATCCTGGCCCACTTTTCAGAAGGAGCAGGCGCCGAGGTGGGCGAGGTGGTTTGGGTGGCGACGAATCGAAGGGAGGCCGGGGTGCGGGAGCGCGCGCGGCGATTTGGGGTGGAGGAGAGCCACGTGCCGAAGACGGACATGGCGTCCGGTGCTTTGCTTGAAGAATTGCGCGCGCGCCGCGTCGGATGGGTCGTCTTGGCAGGATTTCTTTTGAAGGTTCCCAGCGACGTCTGTGCCGCGTTTGAGGGCCGGATGGTGAACGTTCACCCCGCGCTGTTGCCCAACTACGGAGGTGCCGGGATGTACGGCATGAACGTTCACCGTGCGGTGAAGGAAGCAGGCGAGGCCGTGTCGGGGATGACCATTCACTTCGTGAACGAGCACTACGACGAGGGCGACATTGTGTTTCAGGGCGAAGTCGATCTCGCACCGGAAGACAGCGCGGACGACATCGCGGCCAAGGTCT
Source organism: Bacteroidota bacterium (assembly GCA_027621555.1). Taxonomy (GTDB): domain Bacteria; phylum Bacteroidota; class Bacteroidia; order Flavobacteriales_D; family Sanyastnellaceae; genus UBA11663. Next base: position 4,047 of record JAQCBJ010000034.1, read on the forward strand.
TGACGTTGGAGCATCGGCATTACCCAACGGTGTTGGAGGGGCTCATTCGTTTGGCCCAGGGTACGGACGTTCGGGACGACACGCATTTGAAATCACTCAAACCGTAAGGCCATGATGGAGCTGTTGAATTGGGAGGAATTGTTGCAAAGCACCATGGTGTTGTTTGCCGTGGTGGACATCGTGGGCAGCATCCCCATCCTCGTCGATGTGAAGCAGAAAGCTGGCGACATTCACGCGGGGCGTGCCACGTTCGTGGCGTTGGGCATCATGCTCGCTTTTTTGGTGGTGGGAGAGGGCATCATTGGCTTCTTGGGCGTGGACGTGAACAGTTTCGCGGTGGCTGGTTCGTTTGTGCTGTTTTTCATGGCGTTGGAGATGGTGCTTGGCGTGCAGCTGTTCAAGCAGGACGCGCGGGCCATGAAAACGGCGACCATTGTGCCCGTGGCGTTTCCGTTGATTGCGGGGGCCGGTTCGATGACCTCCATCATTTCGCTTCGCGCGGAATTTTCCCAGGTCAACATCGCCATCGCCATCGTGATCAACATGGTCCTCGTGTACCTCGTGTTGCGCTACTTGGGCCGCCTTGAACGATTCTTGGGCGAGGGCGGCATTGCAGTCCTCCAGAAGGTGTTTGGCATCATCCTGTTGGCGATTGCAGTCAAGCTCTTCACGTCCAACATCCAACACCTGTTCTGATGGCCAAGGTCACGATGTATACGGACGGCGGCGCCAGTGGCAATCCGGGTCCCGGGGGGTACGGGACATTGCTCATGTACGGCGAGCATGTCAAGGAGATGAGCGAGGGGTTTCGGCTCACGACGAACAACCGGATGGAATTGCTCGCGGTGATTGTGGGTCTGGAGGCCCTGACGCGGGATGGAGTGGAAGTCGAGGTGTATTCGGATTCGAAGTACGTGGTGGATGCGGTGATGAAACGCTGGGTCTTCAATTGGGAAAAGAAGGGGTACAAGGACAAGAAGAATCCCGACCTGTGGCAACGCTTTTTGCGCATCTACCGAAAGCACAAAGTCACGTTCCACTGGGTCAAAGGCCACGCAGGCAACCCGCTGAACGAGCGCGTGGACGCCATGGCGGTGGCTGCGTACCAAACCGGGAACTTGTTGACCGATACTTGGTACGAACAGAACGAAGCGTAAGCGCCGACGAGGGCGGAGGGGTTATCTTTGGGGCGCAATTCAATGATCATGCGTACAGACCTCTACCAAGGCCACGACTACTACAACATGGACGAGCTCCTCACCGAGGAGCACAAGTTGATCCGCGACACCGCGCGTGCGTGGGTGAAGCAGGAAGTCAGCCCCATCATCGAAGACGCCGCAGAGCGTTGCGAATTCCCCAAGCACCTGTTGCCAGGTTTGGGTGAGATTGGGGCGTTTGGGCCTTACATCCCCGAGGAGTACGGAGGCGCAGGCCTCGACCAGATTGCTTACGGGTTGATCATGCAAGAGCTCGAGCGCTGCGACAGCGGTTTGCGGTCAACGGCTTCCGTGCAGAGCTCGCTCGTGATGTACCCGATTTGGAAGTACGGTTCCGAGGAGCAGAAGCAGAAGTTCTTGCCCAAACTTGCGACCGGCGAGTGGATCGGCTGCTTCGGACTGACCGAGCCCGACCACGGTTCGAACCCCGGAGGCATGGTGACCAGCTACAAAGAAGACGGCGACGACATCATCCTCAACGGAGCCAAGATGTGGATTTCGAACGCTCCCTTCGCCCAGTGCGCAGTGGTGTGGGCCAAGAACGAGGAAGGCCGAATCCACGGCGTCATCGTCGAACGCGGCATGGAGGGCTTCAGCACCCCCACGATGAAGGGCAAGTGGAGCTTGCGCGCCTCGGACACGGGTGAACTCATCTTCGACAACGTTCGCGTGCCCAAGGCGAACATCCTCCCCGGTCGCTCCGGACTTGGTGCGCCATTGAGCTGCTTGGACAGCGCGCGTTATGGCATTGCCTGGGGCGCCATCGGTGCAGCCTTGGATTGTTACGACGTGGGGTTGCGGTACGCGAAGGAGCGCACGCAGTTTGGCCGTCCGATTGCTGGATTCCAGTTGCAACAGAAAAAACTCGCCGAGGCGATCACGGAGATCACCAAGGCTCAGCTTCTCACGCACCGCCTCGGTGTGCTGCGTAACGAAGGACGTGCGACGTCGGCCCAAATCTCCATGGCCAAGCGGAACAACGTGGACATGGCGATCCACATCGCGCGTGAAATGCGCCAAATTCTCGGCGGCATGGGCATCATGAACGAGTACCCCATCATGCGTCACATGGCCAACCTCGAGTCGGTCATCACGTACGAAGGCACGCACGACATTCACTTGCTGATCACGGGCCTCGACATCACGGGCGAGAACGCGTTCAAGTAAGCCCGTCTCCTTCCCGACCGTCATGCCTGTGGCCACCGAAGCGCACCATCGCCGCATTGCGGAGATGACCTACGCGTCGGTGCATCCCCACTACGTCACCAAGGTCGAGAAGAAGGGGCGTTCCCAAGCGGAATTGCAGGAGGTCCTGACGTGGCTCACCGGATACACGGAGGCGGACATTGCGTCCCACATCTCACGCAAGACCACGTTTGTGGAGTTCTTTGCTGAGGCCACGCTCAACCCGCGGGCCGAGTTGGTCACTGGGGTCATTTGCGGGTATCGCATCGAAGAATTGGACAACGAACTCACGCGTAAGGTGCGGGTGTTGGACAAGCTTGTGGACGAACTCGCCAAGGGACGCTCGATGGAGAAGATCCTACGCTGAATCAGCGCACGCCAAACCGGTCGGCGTCGTCCAAAAACGGCAGTTTGCGGCGGAAGGCCAGCATGTCCTCACGGACCAACGTGGCGCGCAACGTCTTGAAATCGCCGTCGCCCCCCGCATCGGCAAGCGCCTCTCCGGCGTGGTCGAGAACAAGGCTGTCCCCGGCATAGCGGTGGCCGTTGGCGTCCGTTCCTGACCGGTTGACGCCCACCACAAAACACTGGTTCTCGATGGCCCGCGCCTTCAGCAGGGTTCGCCACGCTTCGCGCCGGCGTTCAGGCCAATTGGCCACGTACAGGGCAAGGTCGTAGGGCTGAGGTCCGTGGTTTCGGACAAAGCCGGGGAACCGCAAGTCGTAGCAGATCTGCAACAAGATGCGCCAGCCCCGCCATTCGAATTCCACCCTTTCTGTCCCTGCTTCGTAGGCCTTGTCTTCGCCTGCCAAGGTGAAGAGGTGCCGCTTGTCGTAGGAGTGCAAATCGCCCTCGGGCGTGGCGAACCACATGCGGTTGAAGGCCTGTCCGTCGGTGGTTTGGACGGCGACGCTTCCGGCAACCGCGACGTCGTGCTGGCGAGCCAGGGCCAACATCCACTCCGAGGTGACGCATTGGCCGGCTGAGTCAAGGACGTCGGCCGCTTCGGGATTCATGGCAAATCCCGTCGTGAACATTTCGGGCAACACGACCAGATCTGCTGGATATTCGTGGAGCTCGCGCTCGACCGTTTGCTCCATCTTCTGGCGATTGGCTGCCGGGTCCTGCCAGACCAAATCGGCTTGCACCGCCAGCACGCGGAGTTCGGACAAGTCGGACGTCGTCGGATTTGCAATCACGGATCGATGCAAGGGCACCGGTTCGCGCTTCGCAGGAATGGCACGCAACAATTCAATGGCGCGATCGAGGGTGGCGTCTTCTTTCGCGAAGCACAACCTTACCGCGGGCTCCCAAGAGTCGCCAAACGACCCCATGGGAATGGTGGCAATGCCATGCTCCCGCGTCCAACGACGTGCCAAGTCTCCGTCGGACTCGCCGGGCTTCAGGTACGCACTCACCCCCACGACTTGGAAGTACCCGCCTTCGGCAGGGATCCAGGTGAAGGAGGTGCCTTCGAGGCCACGCAGAAGGCGGTCGCGTTTGGCTTCGTAGATCGGCCCCACCGTTTCCAAGTGCTCTTGGGCTTCTGGCGTAGGCAAGTACCGAACCAACCCGGCTTGGATGGGCGCTCCTGTGCTGAACACGTCGTACTGGTGGACTTTCCGGAGCTCGGCCGTGAGTTCCGCAGGCGCGGCGATCCATCCGATTTTCCAGCCGGTGCAATGAAAGAGTTTGCCAAAACTTCCCGCTACCAGCGTGCGACCGCGAAGTTTGGGATGCCGCCAGGGCACCGGGGCTTCCCTTCCATCGTGGACCATGGGGCCGTAGACTTCGTCGCTCAACAGCCAAGCGTCGGTGCCGTCCATGGCACTGGCCAAGGCGTCGAGCATCGCCGCCGTGGTCACTTGGCCCGTGGGGTTGTGGGGGCTGTTCAGGATCACCAAACGCGTTCGCGAACCAACGGCTTTCGCCAGTCCCTCGGCGTTCATGTTGCCGTCCCCGTCAAGCAGGGGAACGCGCACCACGTGGGCTTGGTTTAGTTCCGCCACCGGAATGTACAGGTCGTACCCCGGATCTTGAACCACCACTTCGTCGCCCGGTTGCAACAACGCCGTCATGGCCGCGAACAGCACGCTCGAAGCGCCCGCCCCGACCGTGATTTCCGCATCCGGGTCGTAGCCCGCCCCGGCGTGGTAGGAGTCGGCGATCCAACGGCGCAGGTCACGGTTTCCTGCCATGGGGGCGTATTGGTTGTGGCCAGCTTCCAATGCGGCAGCCACAGCCGCGCGCAAGGCAGGAGGCGTTTCCAGGTCCGGGAATCCTTGCGCGATGTTCAGCGCGCCACACTCGGTCGCCAGTGCGGACATTTCCGTGAAAATGGTCGTGCCCACATGGGGCATTTTGGAACGGCCGAGTCGAGGCGTGTCGGGCTTCATCGGATCACCGCGAATTTCAGAACGGCGCCCTCTTTGCCGTCTCGGTCCGTCGCGAAGGCAAGGTAGACGCCGTAGGGTGCGGGGTTGCCGTTTTCAAGCAGGCCGTCCCACGTCGCACGGCCGCCGTTGCTTTCCAGCACCGCGATGCGGTTGCCCGTGACGTCCGTGATGTGAACGGTGCTTTGGTACGCCAGGCCGTCAATCACAATGGGGCCGGTGTGGTCTGCACGGATGGGGTTGGGCATGATGCGCACGTCTTCCATGTCCCGGTCCCAATTCGTGGCTTCGCCGCGGTAAGAAAGCAGGCCCTTGGACGTTCCGATGTAGACCTCGCCCGAGCCGTAGTCCATGGCGATGTCCTGAATGTCGTTGGAAGGCAAGGGGCTGTTCTCCACCGTGAAGTGGTGGTCGGTGCTCAAGCCGTCCGCCGCGAGCACGTAGACGCCCGACCCGGCCGTCCCGACCCACTTTCGGTTTCCAGCGTCGATGATGATGCTCTGGATGACGTCGGTCTCGAGCAGGTACTGCAGGTTTCCGTCTTGGGAGATGAGGATTTGGCTTGCGTTCACGTCGTCCCCAAACACCGTCGCGCTCTGGTAAAACACGCAGGGCCCATTCGCTGTGCCCACCCAGATTTCCTCGTCCAGGTCCTCTTCGATGCAAAAAACGTCGTTGGAAGGAAGTCCCCCTTGGCCCGTGGTGCTGGTCAGGATGACCCAGTTGTCGTCGTTGGTGACACCTGGAGTTCCGGCCGGGTCGTACACGAGAACGCCGTCGCCTCGTGGCAACACAACCCAAACGTAACCGTCGCGTGTGACCTCCACGTCGCCGAAGAGGAGGTTTTGGCCTTCGTCGCCCAAATCCATGCCCACCGTCGACCCATCCGGCAACATGACGTGCAGGCAGTTCTCCGACCAGGGCGTGGTGAACCAGAGGTTGCCGTCGGTGTCAAAGTCCAAACCGCTGACCGCCGAGCGAGGAGACCCTCCCACGCCAGACTCTTCGATGCTGGAATTGCTCGCGTTCAGCACGCGCACCACTTCCCCGTCGCGCAGCTCGATGAGGCCCTCCTCGTAGGACGAGAACACCACGTGGCTGGGGTCGGTGGGGTCGATGCTGACGTCCAGGATGTCGCGGATGCCCTCGATGGCATTGGCGCTTTCAGGCAGGGCAGGCTCGTTCCATTCGCGGTCCGAGAATTGGAACAGGCCGTCGGGGCGGTACTGAGGGGTCCAAGATGCACTCACGGCGCCGGTGGCCACCCACAGATTGTCGTTCCAACAGTCCAAACGGCGGACCGCGGCCTTCGGCGGACCGTCCGGGCGGTTGCCCCTCGCGGAAATGCTCGTCGCCGTGGGTTGCGGCACCCACGTCACGGCGCCGCCAACGTCGCTGGCCAGCCAAACGCGGCCCTGGGGGTCGTTGCGGCCGATGGCCACGTCCCGAATCAGGGCAAATTCAGGCACAGGCTCCACCAGGGCTTCCTCCGTGCCTTCTTCGTTCCATCCCCACGCGTCGCAACACGATGCGACTAAGAGCCCGGTTTCACGAGCCCCGTCTTCGCCCAACACCCAGGACCCTGTGGCCATCCCACCCCATTCCAGTCCGTCGGGGTCCCAGCCTTCCATCACTTCCCAAAGCCCCGCATCGTCTCCTCGCCAAACCACGGCCAAGTCGCTTTCCGGCACTTCCGTGGCCATCCACCACGACCCGGCAAAGCGCTTCAAATCCAGCACAGCTCCAAGGTTGGGAGCGGCATCCCACTCCGCCCACCGGTCGGGGTTGGCCAGGAAGGGGTCGCTCTGGCTGGCGGTCAGCACGCCTTGGTCGGTGCCGACCAACCACTGCCCGTCGTGCGCGAGAATGCACCGGGCGTCCACTTGCGAAGCCGGCGGCTTGAGCGACCACGTGTCGGCGATTTCGCGTTTGGCCAGGTCCAAGACCACGACCCCCACGGCGGACGCCAAATAGGCGAAATCGCCCTCCACCGTCACCGCGCGAATGAGCTTGCTTCCCACCACCTGGGCGATCCGAAGGTCCGGGATGTTCGTCACGCCCCAATCGTCGCGCAGGTCCACACCGCCATCTTCGTAAGCCACAATCCATTGGTCGCGCGCTTCATCGTAACCGAGGGCGGAAGGGTTTCCCTGCGAAAGCCCAGGGCCTTTGACCACCCGTGACACTTCGTAGGTGGCTGTGTCAACCGTGAAGAGGGCGTGGGGCGTTCGGGCGACGACCAGGTCGCCGGCAATCATGACCTCGTTGGCCGCTCGATAGGGAAAGTGGTCGCGCCAGCTCGACACTTCGTACTGCGCGTGCGCCTCCTGTGCGCCAAGGAGCCCAACCAACCCGAGAACGAGCATTCCCAACCTGTTTGAGGTGGGACAAAGGGGATTCAGGGCGTTGCGCATCGTCGGGGACATGACGCAGCGAAGTTCGGGATATTGTGCACTAGCCGAAGTGCGAATTCACAGGGTTTCTAACTTGTCCGTATGAAAGTGCAATTCTTGGCTGGGCAGGCAGCGTGTTTGGTCGTGTGCATGACGGGTTCACTTCAGGTCCTTGGACAATTCACCCAAACAGAAAGTTTTCAGGCGAGCGGTTGTTGTCCGTGGTGCGGTGAAAACGTTGAATCCGCTTTGGATGTCAAAGGGGTCAAGTACGCTGTTTGGGACCAGTATGAACAGCGCGTGACGGTGAAATACCGGCCGAGAAAGACGTCTCTCAAGGAATTGCAACGCCTTGTCGCCGCGAAAGGCCATGACACAGATGCGTTTCTTGCCCCAGATTCAGCGTATTTGGCCTTGCCGGGCTGTTGCCACTACCGCGATTGAATCACCCGGCGTGCTTCCAGCGAAAGGCCTCCGCGCCGTCGGATTCCAACAGGGCCAGTGCTTCTTCTGACGCCAGACCGTACCGGTAACCTTGCTTGCTGTAGGTGCCTTCCACAATCCCCCAAACCGTCAGCAACGCGAGCAGGTCTTCCGCCTCCTCGAACCCCAAGCGCGCGGTGCGGGCCACCTGGGCGAACCGCAAGTGCTGCCCGTCTCGCCACCGCTTGAAGAGGCGCCCTACGTATTCGTCGTATCGAAACTCCGACCGGTCCATGCGCATTTCGTACTTCCATACCTTCACCATGACGGGCGACGCTTTGTGGATTTTGTCGCCCTTGCGAAGGAAAGCTTGCCACCGGTCCGCGGATTTTCCCGAAGCTTCGGCGCGCTCGGGCATTTCCACGAAATGCGGTCGCTGGGCACTGCGTGGGATCTTGACTTCAAGCACGCTGAGGTACCCGTGTTTCCACACCTGAGATTCAAAGGCCACGGCAGGGGTGCAATGCATTTCCGCCGCGCACTGGACCATGTGGAATTCTTCGTCGACCCGGCACCCCGCCACTTCGCCGCTGTCGCGCACGCCAATGAGCAGGCGGCCGCCTTCGGTGTTGGCGAACGCGCTGATCGTTTTGGCGATTTTCTGGGGGTCGTCCACCCGCAGCTTGAAGTCTTGATGCTGGTGTTCCCCCTCCTCGATCATGCGCAGGATGTAGGACATGAAGTGAAGGTAGGACGGAAGGAACAAATTGTGTACTTTTGCAGCGGAAAGACAAGACGATGACATGGATGGAGGCCACAAGGCCTCTTTTTTGTCCCACAAGTTTTGAGTCGTTGTGGCGTCGGACCCCAAGCACAGCCGTGATCAGCAAAGAGCACATCCAAACCCTCGCCGAGGAGCACCTTGAAGGCACTCCCGGTTTTCTCGTCGAAGTCGTCGTGTCCGACGGCAGCAACATTCGCGTGGTGGTCGACCACGACGAGAACACGTCGATTGAGTTTTGCATGGGCTTGAGCCGTCACATCGAGTCTTCCCTGGACCGCGAGTTGCACGACTTCTCGCTGGACGTGTTGTCTCCGGGGTTGGACCAGCCTCTCAAATTGCACCGCCAGTACGTCAAGAACGTGGGGCGGGAGGTCTCCGTGATGCCTGTCGAAGGCGCCAAGTTGGAAGGCCTGTTGACGCACGTGGAGGAGGACCATTTCGTGGTCCAAACCCGCGAGAAGCGCCGCATTGAAGGCCGCAAAGCGAAGGAATGGGTCGAAGAGGACCACCGCTTCGCGTTTGGCGACGTGCATTGGACCAAAGTGAACATCTCGTTTAACAACAAACCGCGGGCGTAAGCCCCCTAACCTGATTCAACATGCAGTTGAACTTGCTGGAATCGTTTGCAGAATTCAAGGAATTCAAAAACGTCGACAAAGAGACTTTGATGGCCATTTTGGAAGAGGTCTTCCGAAACATGATCATCAAGAAATACGGTTCGGACGAAAACTTCGACATCATCATCAACCCTGAAAAAGGTGACCTCGAGATCTGGCGCAACCGCGAGATCGTGGAAGACGGTGAGGTGGAAGATGAAAACGTGGAAGTCGCGTTGAGCGAAGCCTTGAAGGTGGAAGACGACTTTGAAGTGGGGGAAGAATTGTCGGAAGAGATCAAGCTCGAGAGCTTCGGTCGTCGCAACGTGCTTTCGCTCCGCCAAAACCTCGCCGGACGCATTCTCGACATGGAGAAGGACGCCCTGTACCAGAAGTACAAGGAGCGCGTGGGTGAGGTGGTCACCGCGGAAGTGTACCAAATCTGGAAGCGCGAGATGCTCCTGGTCGACGACGAGGACAACGAAGTGGTGATGCCACGCGAGCACCAAATCCCCGGCGATTTCTTCAAGAAAGGGGACACCGTTCGCGCGGTGGTGGCGGCCGTGGAGATGCGCAACAACACGCCTCGCATCATTTTGAGCCGCACCGCGCCTGAATTCCTCGAGCGCCTCTTCGAAATGGAAGTGCCTGAGATCTACGACGGCCTGATCACGATCAAGAAGATTGTCCGTGCTCCAGGTGAACGCGCCAAAGTGGCAGTGGAGTCCTACGACGATCGCGTCGATCCAGTGGGCGCTTGCGTCGGCATGAAAGGGTCTCGCATCCACAGCATCGTGCGTGAACTTCGCAACGAGAACATCGACGTCATCAACTACACGGCGAACGAAGAGCTCCTTGTGCAACGCGCATTGAGCCCTGCAAAAATCACCTCCATGGCGTTGCACCCCGACACGGGCAAGGCGGAGGTTTACCTCAAGCCAGATCAGGTCAGCTTGGCCATTGGCAAGGGTGGAAACAACATCAAGCTGGCGGGCCTCTTGACAGGCTACGACATCGACGTGTACCGCGAAGACGACGAAGTCAGTGAAGACGTGGAATTGAAAGAGTTTGCCGACGAAATCGACGAGTGGATCCTCGACGAATTCGTGAAAATCGGATGCGACACTGCACGCTCGGTGTTGAATTTGGACGAGGCCGATTTGGTGACGCGTACCGACCTCGAAGCGGAGACGATTCGCGAAGTGATCTCCATCCTGAAAGCCGAACTCGACTCGTAAGTTATTCAGAGAGATGCGCCTAAAACACGCGTCTGTGAACTCCCTCCCCCAACTCCATTCTCCGTAATTTCACACCGAATATCCCCTACATGGCCGAATCAAACAAACCTGTACGCCTGAGCAAAGTCGCCCGTGAGTTCAACCTTGGCATGACCACCGTGGTTGAGTTTTTGGCGTCCAAAGGCATCGAGGTCGAGGCCAACCCCAACAGCAAGCTTGACCCAGGCACGTACGCCCTTGTCAGGTCCAACTTTCAAGGGGACAAGGAAACCAAGGAGAAGGCTCAAGCCAGTGCGGCCACCCTTCAGGAGCGCGAGAGCATCACGCTTGCCAGCGCCAAAAAGCGCGCCGCAGTCAAGCCAGAAGAGGAGGAGCCCGAGATTGACTTGAGTCAGTTCCGCAAGAGCGAAGCGGCCCCTGTTGTCAAGCGCACCAAGCCAGCGGAGGTGGACCCACCGGCACCCGCGAAGGAAGAAAAGCCCGCCGCTGAACCCGCCACGGCCGCCGCCGAGCCCGTTACCGAGCCCACCGCCGAACCCGCGAAGAAGGCGGAGCCTGAAGTCAAGGAAGGACCTAAGGTGGTAGGCAAGGTCGACTTGGATGCGTTGAAGCCAAAGCAGGCCGCATCCAAGAAAGCGGCGCCGGCCGCGAAGAAGGAGATGCCGGCGGAAACCAAGAAGCCCGCTGCCGAAGAGGCGCCAGCCAAGGAGGCTCCAAAGCCACCAGCGAAGCCGGAATTGGTTCGAGCGAAGGCAGAGAAATTGTCAGGGCCAACGGTGGTCGGCAAGATTGAATTGCCGGTGGAACGGAAGCGCACGTCTTCGAAGACGGCGGACGACGGCAAGCGCAAGCGCGTTCGCGTCAAGAAAGTGGACGTGGCCAAAGCAGGAGGTGCAGCCGCCAAGGATGCACGCACCCGCGGTCGACGCAACGAACCCAAGAAGGAAGTCAGCAAAGAAGACATTCAAAAGGAAATTCGCGCCACGCTTGCTCGCATGGGCGGTGGAAAGAAGTCCAAGTCCTCCAAGCTCCGTCGCCAGAAGCGTGACGCCATTCAACAGCGCCACGAGGAAAGCCATTTGCAGTCGCAGCTCGAAGAAAGCATCTTGAAGCTGACCGAGTTCGTGACGGTGGCCGAATTGGCGACCATGATGGACCGGGGTGTGAACGACATCATTTCCGCCTGCATGACGTTGGGCATTATGGTGTCGATCAACCAGCGTTTGGACTCGGAAACCATCACCATCATCGCGGAGGAATTCGGCTACGAGGTGGAATTCGTGAGCGCGGAGGTGGAAGAGGCCATCGTGTTGGAAGACGACGACGAGGGCGACTTGGTTTCTCGTCCACCGATCGTGACCGTCATGGGTCACGTCGACCATGGAAAAACCTCGCTGCTTGACTTCGTACGCAAGGCAAATGTCATCGCGGGTGAGGCGGGCGGCATCACCCAGCACATCGGTGCTTACGCTGTCGAACTCGAAAGCGGCAAGAAGTTGACCTTCCTCGACACTCCGGGTCACGAAGCCTTTACAGCGATGCGTGCTCGTGGTGCCCAGGTCACGGATTTGGCCATCATCGTGGTGGCGGCAGACGACCGCGTCATGCCCCAAACGAAGGAGGCCATCAACCACGCTCAAGCGGCGGAAATCCCCATGATTTTCGCCATCAACAAGATGGACCGTGAAACGGCCAACCCCGACCGCATCAAGCAAGAGCTCGCGGAAATGAACATCCTCGTGGAGGATTGGGGGGGCAAGTTCCAATGCCAAGAAATTTCAGCCAAGTTTGGCACCAACGTCGAGGAGCTCCTCGAGAAGGTGTTGCTTGAAGCGGAATTGCTCGACCTCAAGGCGAACCCCGACAAGCGGGCCTTGGGCACGGTCGTGGAATCCAGCCTTGACAAGGGCCGCGGATACGTCACCAACGTGTTGGTGGAGGCGGGTACGCTCCGAGTTGGAGACGCCATGCTTGCAGGCCAACACAGCGGTCGCGTGAAGGCCATGTTCAACGAACGCGGACAACGCGTGGAGGAGGCAGGACCTGCGACTCCCGTATCAGTGCTTGGGTTTGACGGTGCGCCCAACGCCGGGGACAAATTCAACGTCTTCGAAGACGAGAAAGACGCTCGCGCCATTGCCACGAAACGTCAACAGCTCCAGCGCGAGCAAGGCGTACGTACGCAGAAGACGGTGACGCTGGAAGAGCTCGGACGACGCATCGAGGTGGGGGAATTCAAGGAACTGAACCTCATCATCAAGGGCGACGTGGACGGCTCGATCGAGGCGTTGAGCGATTCGCTGCAGAAGCTCTCGACCGAAAAGGTGCAAGTCAACATCATCCACAAGGCGGTCGGCCAGATCTCCGATTCGGACGTGTTGTTGGCCTCGGCCTCCAACGCCATCATCATTGGTTTCCAGGTTCGTCCTTCTGCCTCTGCGCGGAAACTTGCCGAGCAAGAAGAAATCCAAATCAAGCTGTACTCCATCATCTACAAGGCCATCGAGGAGATGCGCGACGCCATGGAGGGCTTGCTCAGTGCCAAAATCGAAGAGAACATCGTGGGTTCTGCGGAAATCCGCGAGACATTCAAGATCTCCAAGGTGGGCACGATTGCCGGTTGCTTCGTGACGGAAGGCAAGATCTTGCGTTCAAGCAAGGTTCGAGTCATTCGCGACGGCGTTGTGGTTTACACCGGCGAGCTCGGTTCCCTCAAGCGTTTCAAGGACGACGCGAAGGAGGTGGCCAAAGGCTTTGAGTGCGGTCTGAACATCGACCGATTCAACGACATCAAGGTGGGCGACGTGGTCGAAGCTTACGAAGAGGTCGAAGTGAAGCAGACGCTCGACGACTGATTGACGTCGATGCGTTGCAACGAAAAAAGGGAGGCCCAAGGCTTCCCTTTTTTCATGCTCTGTCATCGCGTCTCAGGTTCAGTCCTGACTCAGCGAAGGGGGGGCAGGTCGATGGGGCTTGGAATCACCAAGGCGTTCTTCCACGACCCGATGTCGCCGTCGCGGAGGGCGCGCTGGGCGCTCCACATGTCCCGGTAATTGCCCACCGTTACGGCGTAGTTAGGGGCAATGGGGAGCAGTTGGCACTCGATGTCGGGATGTTCGCGTCGGAAGGCGGCGCGTACCCCGCGGGCTTCTTGCAAGTCCCCAAAGTAGATTTGAATGCGGTACCCCTGAAGCGGTGCGGGATCTGCCTTGTCGAGCGAATCGAGGCGCGCCAATCCGTCGGGCAACGTCCATTCGAAGGTGGCGGCCGACATCTCTGGCCAAGACGTGTTTGCTGTCGCGCTGGAGTCTTGAGAAGGTCCCCACGGTCCTGCGGGGTCGGGTTGTGCCGTGGGAACGGCGCTGTCCGAAGCAGGTGCGCATTCGGGCATTTCGACGGGTCTGAAAAGGCCTTTCCACCACGTGTCTGTGGTCTTCAAGGAATCCTGTTGTGCCGTTGCAGGGGTGGCAAGCACTCCCGCAAGCAACGTCATTCCCGACCATTTGGCGATTCGAATCGTTCCGAAATTCCCATTCATGGGAGCAAAGGTATTCGTCTCGAGGTTTGGCCCGAATCGGAAAACGGGAACTTGTGTGAACGCCCGTCAAGGGTCAGAGAGCGAATCTCTTGTCGATGTCACCCATGCTCGTGGAACGATTCTAAATGCCCGTTGTTCATGACATTCCTGTGACTTGTTAGGTCTAGGCCCTCTGTTTGGCTTATTTTCGCGCACAAATTGAGAGGGTACTCAATCGACATGCGATACACGAAAACACTGCGCGCAAGCTTCCAAAAAGGAGTCTCGCGCGTCCTCATTGTCGCCGCTTTCCTGGGAGCGCAGGGCCTTTCTGCGCAATCCATTTGGGAAGGGGGTGATGTCGAGAACGGCCAAGGGCTGTTCAATGCCAACTGCGCTTCTTGTCACCTCGTGACGGCCGACGTGCTCGCAGCCCCAGGGCTTGCAGGCATCAAGGACCGATGGGGGACAAGCGACGAAGTCTTGGTTCAATGGATCCAAAACCCGCAAGGCGCGGCAGCCACCGGTGACGGCTACGTCAAGTCGTTGGTGGAGCGCTACGTCGGCACCTACGGGTGGATGAGCGCGCAAGCGGTGTCTGCGGACGACGTCCGTGACATCATGGCCTACGTGCAGAACCCACCCGACGTGGCGGTCGACGCGACGGCGGACAGCGGTTGCATCAACATCGATGAACTTCCCATGGAGGAAACGAGCGACAGCAGCACGCTTTGGTTTTTGACCCTCCTGGTCATGTTCCTCTTGATTGCCATGAGCGCCTCGGGCGTCAACCGTGCGTTGACGAACACCCTCCGTGAGCGCGACGGCCAAGCTCAACTTGAAGACCTCAGCTACCTCCAACGTTTGCGCGGATGGGCTTGGAACAACCTCGTGTTTGTCTCCATCATCGGAGTGTTCGTTGTGGCGTTTGGCGTGGTCAAAGGCTACCAAGGCCTGATGGGCGTTGGGGTGTACGAGGGCTACTTGCCGGAGCAACCCGTGAAATTCATTCACTCGGTGCACGTTTGCGAGAACGAGGTGGATTGCAAGTACTGCCACCACAGCGCCTACGAATCGAAGCACGCTGGAATCCCAAGCACCAACGTGTGCATGAACTGCCACAAGGCGGTCAAAAAGGGCAAGCGTTACGGTGAGGTGGAGATCGCGAAGATTTACGCGGCCATCGGATTCGATCCTGAAACGGGAACGTACCTAGACGGTCAGGGCAACAACGGCCACGCGTCACCTCAGGCGAGCTACGCCGGGGAACCCATCAAGTGGAACAAGGTCCACAACCTGCCGGATCACGTGTACTTCAGCCACCAGCAGCACGTTGTGGTGGGCGGCCTCCAATGCCAAAACTGCCACGGCGACGTGGAAACGTGGAGCGCGGGCCGAATCGCCTCGGTGGACCACATCAACACCTTGGTGGACAAGTACCCAGGGTTGATTGAGCTCAGCAAGCCGACCCTCACGATGGGCTGGTGCATCGAGTGCCACAACAAGGCGTCCATCGACCTCGCCAGCAGCGAGTACTACG
This sequence comes from Bacteroidota bacterium, assembly GCA_027621555.1. Classification (GTDB taxonomy): domain Bacteria; phylum Bacteroidota; class Bacteroidia; order Flavobacteriales_D; family Sanyastnellaceae; genus UBA11663. The sequence continues at coordinate 19,333 of JAQCBJ010000034.1, forward strand.
AGGAGATGCACAACCGCATGAAAGACGATGTGCGCGGC
>JAQCBJ010000035.1 GCA_027621555.1 Bacteroidota bacterium
GCGAACCCGTGGGGTGGAGCGACATGAGGGTTTGGGCGCACAAGACCACCGCCCTTTCTGCAGCACACTTCATGCTGGCCATGCGGGCAGAGGGATACGACACCTGCCCGATGGAAGGGATGGACAGTCGCCGAGTGAAGAAAATCTTGGGTCTGCCTTGGAAGGCAGAAGTGTGCATGGTGATCTCAGCGGGCCGTAGAACGGCCAAGGGGATTTACGGCGACCGTTTCCGTTTTCCGAAAAACTCCTTCTTCAACGAGCATTGAGGCTTGAGCGACAATAGAGTGGGGTCTTTTGGGTTCAAATCAGTTCATTTTGACGCAAGATGAGTGCATAACGAACTTTATGTCGGGAGATTTCGAAATATTTGTCTGCAGCCTCGGAGAGGGGGCTCCTGAACCAAAAGTTCGTTTGACGGTGGCCTGTCCCGAGGGACGGGCCATTTTCTTTCTACGGTGCGTGCCTTTGGGGAGCCCCGGCAAGGGGGTTAATCCTGCAAGAAGGAGGCGTGGACGTAGCTCAGAATACGTCTTTCAAAGCCGCGGTACCCTGTGAGTGAGGCGCAGTGGTGTATGTTGGCTTTGCTCACCTCGGTTCGAGCCAGCCCCAGCATCCACAGCGCGCTGTGGTACCACAAGCCTAAGGTTCGGGTTTCCATCGAATGGAATTGGTCCCATTGAATTTGTTGCGCCAAGATTTTCGCTTGCGTTTTCTCTCCGAGAAAGAGGTGGTTCCAGATTTCCCGGATCGTCAGCAACGTGTCCATCCCAACTTCCCGACGATACCAGTCGATGCGGTCCCTGAACTTCTGAATGTTCTCGTTGATGGCGGCGACGACTTCACGATCCCCGCTGAGCACGGCCCAATCGGCCAGGTTGAATGCGAAGTAACAGTTTTGGTTGGACCAACGAGGCCAGATTTCGTCTTCGCGATCAAGGCCATCCAACACCAATTGACGGACCTGTGAGGTCTGATGCTCTGAGAGAACGCCTTCGCTACCAGCGAGCAGCAAAATCCCGAGGTTTCGGCTTTGCACAAGAGGGTGGATGCTCGGGTTCAATGCGCTTGGTTCAGAGAGCAAGGGAAGAACCTCTTCCCACGGCGCGTCCTTGGCAACAAGCCCAGCAGCCAGCACACCTCGCCCAAACGACGTTTCCGAGGGCGTACTGGAGACTTTCAAGTAGCTGGTCATCATGTTCTTGCCAAAGGAGTTCATGAAGTCCAGCGGAGGGAATTGTTCCACCACGAACCGCAAGAGGTGATCGTGTTCGATGAATTTCAGCCAAAGCTTCATGTCGAAGGATCCACGTTCGTACATCATGAAAACCGCGGCTTTCAGCCTGGCGAATTCTTGAGCGGTAAGGTGAAAGTGATCGGGGTTGGCAAAGCGGTCAATGAATCGCTCTACTCTTTGCTTTGCGTCCTCGTCGGACCAATGGCTCGGGTTGTCCGTCAAGGCGCGCTCCTCGCGAATGGGAGGTGGTAGGCTGCCGTTCGCCGGACCATCGGTCGGTTCCTTTGGAGGTGGTGCGGCCTTGTCAAATTCCTCCTTTTGGCGGGTCGTCGCAATGGAAGCTTCCCAATTGCGGTAAGAGGGATAACCAATGTAGCGTGCCAGCGTGTTCAGCGTGTTCGTGGAAAAATTGCTCTTCCTCGGAATCAACCCAAAAAACCTTCTCAAGGTGGACACGCTCACGGGAAAACGCCCGTCAAAGGAACGCAGCTCTTCACTCAGCACTTCGCAGTCTCGGGTGCAAGTCACCTCGATGCCTGCCGACTTGCAGACGGCCTTGGCCAAGAGCACGATGGGGTCTTGCGTCAAGTGCGAGTGAGGCATGGTTTTCTGGGTTTACGGTTGGGCAATCGGCCATCCCACACGCGTCAGTGCGCGGTTTCCAGCCAGCCACAAAGTACGGCCGCTCGGAGAAAATCGAGCAACGTACCGTGCGCTGTCACTGACGTGGCTCCACGTTTGGCCTCCGTCGGTGCTCACATCCACCCCCTTGAATCCGGTGGCCACCACTTCGTTGGAACGGAGGGGGTGGTGCATGATGCACGACCGGTATCCGGGGCCTGTCCCTTCGGCCATCAAGCTCCACGTTTCCCCACCGTCCGTCGTCGCGATGAGGTTGCCGACGTTGTCGTCGGGGTGCTCCCAATGGCCTCCGATGGCGAGGCCGTTCTTGGCGTCCGCAAACGAAGCCCCAAATACCCCCGTCATGGATTCTCCTTGGCGAATGGGCGTTTCCGTGGCGTCCCATCGGCGGCCTCGGTCCACCGAACGGAAGCAACGCGATTTCACCCCGCCTGTGAACACCCAGGCCGTGTCGCCTTGGATGCAGATGTTGCCGTTCGACGCTGCAAACCCGGCTTCACCCGCCGCGTGAGGCGGGATGGATGCGCACGGCACTTGGTTCCACGTTTTTCCCGCATCAGTCGTCTTCAGCAAGGTCAGGCATCCATCCACCGGGTCTCCAAAGACCAAGCCCTCTTGTTCGTTCCACCAGGCCATGGCGTCCAAAAACACGGCGGAAGCCGTGTCGTGGTGCACCCACTCTGGATTCCAGCCCGATTTCTCTGTTCGGGCAATCCACGCTGGCGACGCGATGGACACCGCAAACCAACGGTCCCCGGAAAACGCGGAGGATCGAAACGAGGGGAAGCTGCTGTCCGGCGCCATCCATTGCTGGTGTTCCCACTGGGCTCCTGCGTTTTGGGTTTGGCCCACCCACCCCGATGAACCGGCGTACCGAACCGTGAACTCGTCCAACACGTCGAGGGTGCGGATGGAGGCCGGGGCTTCCCAATGCGTCCAGTCGTGACGGTGGTTTGGGCTGGGGTTCGAGCAAGAAGTCCAGGCGGCAGAAAGTCCGAGCAGGAGCAGTCCGAAGGCGCAGGGAGAGGCAGTCCAGCAAGAGGAGTGATGGGGAATCATGGTGCGAAAATGTGAAAGATTTGCCTTCCTCCGTGGACAAATCCTTGCACGAAGGACGACGGCTTTGAAGCCAGATGGAGGAAATTGCCCGCATGACCGTCCGTTCTCTTGGTGCATTGTTCTTTTTGCTCAGCCTTGGGTTCCTCCCCGTTTCCGTGTGGGCCCAAACCCCCGCCTGGTCGTGGCGCGTGATTGAGGCTGGGGGCACTGCGGCCCGACCGGGGCAGCCCATGCCCGGCGTCACGGTTCAATTTGGGTGCGAACCCGGTCGTGAGTCGTTGGGCGCGTTGGCGTCCGACATGAATGGGGAAGTCCCCAACCTCTGGGAGGACAGCGCATGCCCGGAATCGTGTTGGGCGTCGTTCAGCTTCGTAGGGTATGAAACCCAAACGTGGTCGTGCCAGGAGCTCTCAGTGCGAGGAGGAGTGGTGGAACTGGTCCTGCAAACGGAGGCGCTCGAAGCGGTGGTCGTCACGGCCAGCATCTCGGGCTCGACCGTTCAAGAGGAAACGGTGCCCGTCACTGTGCTGAAGCCCTACCTCGCGGAAAGTGCGAACGCGCTGGACCTCAAAGGCCTCGTGTCCAAAACACCGGGGGTGTCTATCTTGGACGGCCAGGTGAGCATCCGCGGCGGGAGCGGGTACAGTTACGGGGTGGGCAGCCGGGTCCAAATGCTGCTCGACGGGATGCCATTGTTGTCCGGAGATTTGGGCGAGATCTGGTGGTCGTACCTGCCGATGGAGCACGTGTCCCAGGTGGAGGTCGTCAAGGCCACCGCGTCGTCGATGTACGGCTCGGGAGCTTCGAACGGGGTGATCCACATGCGAACAGCGTGGCCAGGGTCAACGCCGGAAACGGTGGTCAGCGTGTTCAATGGGGTGTACAACGACCCGGACTCCACGGCTTGGCGTTGGTGGGACGCAAGCTATTCGCCAGTTTCCAACGGAATGAGCGTATCTCACCGTCAAGCCATCGGCAAGTTGGATGTGGTCACAGGAGGAAGCGTGTTTTCAGACAAGACGTACCTCTCTGTCGGGCACGAGCAGCGCGTTCGAGCCAATGCGAAAGTGCGCTACAGGATGTCGCCACTCTGGCAGCTAGGCGGAGCGGTGCAAGGTCAGTACCAGCAAATGGGGCGATTCATCCTGTGGGACGACTTCACCACGAGCGCTTACTTGCCCATGGAAGGGACGTCGAGCGAGGACCGGTGGGCGAATTGGCATGCCGATGCCTGGGCCAAGCGGTCTTCGTTGAACGGGGGGACGCATCACATCAATGCCCGCGTTTACCAAACGTCGCGGTACGGAACGGGTCCCGACCCGACCATGACCAGCACCTTGGGCATGGGCCAGTACCGCTACTCCCGCGCGTTTGGAGACTACCTCACGTTGCAGGCTGGTGGCTACGCCTCTTTCCAGAAGTCGTTTTCCAGCTTGTACCCCGGGATTCAGTTGCTGACCTTCAACCTCGCGCGATTTGAACAGGTGGAATGGGCCAAGAACGGATGGAAGTTGGGAGGAGGAATTCGGTACGAAAGCAACCGGAACCCTGGCGTGTTCGACGAGGATTCGGGGCCGGTGTTCCGGTTTGGGGTCAACCGCGAGGTCACGCCGACCACCAACGTCCGCTTTTCCTACGGGGAGTCACTGCGCTTCGCTTCCTTGGCGGAGCGGTACGTCGTGGGAAGTTTGTCGGCGGGCATCAACATCCGCGGAAATTTGGGCCTTCAAAGTGAATCGGGAAACAACTGGGAGCTCGGCGTGGTGAAGGAGTTGAAGGGCCAGTCTGGAAGCATGCTTTTGGAGGCGTCCGCGTTCTTGCTCAACTACGACGAGATGATCGAGTACACGCTGAAGGCGTCCACGGATTCGAATGGCACGATCATTATCCTTGACGGTGTCCCACAATTCTATTTTCAGCCTCTGAATTTGGGCCGTACCCGAATCTCTGGATTCGAATTGAGCGCGACCGGCGAGGGAAAGGTGGGGGGCATCCCGATTCGGGCCATCGCAGGGTACACCTACAATTACGCGGGCGACCTCTCGAACGACCCGGCGCAAGACAGTTTGCACGTTTACCTGAACAACTTCTTCCAGTCCTTTGGGGAGTCCCGAGACAGCTTGGTGGCGGCAGGCTCGTTGCTGAAGTACAGGAACAAAGGCGCCTTAAAGGTGGACGTAGAATGGGACATGGGGCCCATTACGGCAGGAGTGGCCTTGAACCACCAGAGCTTCATCGACGCCGTGGACTGGTACTTCGAATCGCTGATCAGCGGGTTGGTCAATTACCGCGAGCAATTCCAAAACGGCGCCAAGCGCTGGGACGCTCGTCTCTCGTACACCGCGCCCAGAGGCCAGCGGTTCTCTCTGGTCGTGAACAACCTCACCAACGGAGTCGTCAGCACAAGGCCGGGCATCATGGGGGCGCCACGCCACGTCATGCTCCGGTTTGACACCACCTTTTGACCTGTTCAAAGCCCTGGGTATGCAACCCTGACTGCACTCACCAAGTCCTGCTACCGAACCCGCTACCTTTGCGCGCACAAACCACATGAATCAAGAACGATGATCTCGTCTTTCGTCTCGCGTTTTGCCTTGGCCACGTTGGCCCTGATTTCCTTCGTCTCTGCAGCTGCTCAATCCCACATTCCAGGGGAATTCATCGTCATGTTCCACGACCATCAGGATGCGGAGAAGTGGGGCATGGACGTCGGTTTGGAGCATGCCCAAACGCTGTCTCCTCGCGCCCACATCCACCTGTACCGCCTCCCCAGCGCTTCAACCTTGGCCCAAGACTGGGAAGTGCTTCGCGGATTGCGTCGCGATGAGCGCATCGAAGCGGTGCAGTTCAACCACGAAGTTCAGAACCGTGAAACCCTGCCGGACGATCCCCAAATCGCCCAACAATGGCATCACGTGGAGGGCGGGGATCACGACATCGATTCCGACTTGGCTTGGGACATCACCACGGGAGGAAGCGCCGCAGACGGCTCACGCATCGTGGTGGCCGTCCTCGAGGGAGGAGGCTCCAACTACAACCACGTCGACCTCATTGACAACCACTGGGTGAACGCGGCGGAGATTCCTGACAACGGCATCGACGACGACTTGAACGGCTTCGTGGACGACTACGACGGTTGGAACGCGACGAACAACACGGACAACATCAACGCAGGCGGTCACGGCACTTCAGTGAGTGGCATGATCGGGGCAACCGGCAACAACGGCATTGGCGGTGTGGGCGTGAACTGGGACGTGGACATCATGCAAGTCCAAATGGGTGGCTTGACGGAATCCAACGTCATTGCAGCGTACAACTACCCCTACGAGATGCGCGCCTTATTCAACGAAACGGCAGGGGACCGCGGTGCATTCGTCGTGGCGACGAATGCCAGCTGGGGCATCGATTTGGCCAACCCTGCGAACTACCCCGTATGGTGCGGCTACTACGACGACCTCGGCAGCGAGGGCATCTTGAATTGCGGTGCGACGGCGAACCAACAATACAACATCGACACGCAAGGAGACATGCCGACGGGGTGCAGCTCGCCTTACATGGTGGCGGTCACCGCGACCGATGACAACGACGAGCGCACGTTTTCTGGGTACGGCGCCACGACCATCGATTTGGGCGCGCCTGGCGATGCGGTGTTTTTGCCCAGCGGTTCGTCCGGCTACGGCAACACCAGCGGTACGTCGTTTGCCAGCCCTTGTGTGGCAGGGGCGATTGCCCTCGTGTACAGCGCACCGTGTCCTGACCTGATGGAGTTGGCCTTGAGCAACCCGCAAGGTGCCGCGGACTTGGTGCGTGGGTACATCCTGGACGGCACCGATTTCGTCCTCAACTTGGAAGGGGAGACCGTTACGGGGGGGCGATTGAACGTCAACACCTCGCTCCAATTGGCGTTGGCCAACTGCGGACCGATCGAATGTTTCCCCGATTCCATCTACGCGTCCACAGGGTGCGTGTACAACGCTGCGCTGGACTCTGTGGTTACGGAGATCGAGCTGGGCGTGGAACTGACCTCGTTCCTCTGCTCGACGAGCACCATTTGCGTGTGGAACTCGGTGGACAGCATCCAAGACAACTGCGATTCAATCGCCGTGAACTCGGGTGACACTTACCTCCTTTCAGGGGTTTACCCGAGCACGCACTACGAATTGTACTACACGGTCGACGAGTGGGGCCAGTACCCTGTGACGGTGCAGACTCCTGCATGCGATTCGCTGGTTCCCGGATGCACAGACCCTTCAGCGGATAATTTTGAGTCCTGGGCCACTTTGGACGATGCGAGTTGCACGTACCCCTGCGTCGGTTTTGAGCTCACGCTGTTGACGGACTGCTATCCCTGGGAAATCAGCTGGGAGTTGTTTTTGGACGGTGAAGTTGTGGCGTCAGTGGATCCAAATACCTATTCTGATGGCGAAGCGGAATACGTGTTTGAGCAGTGCCTCACCGAGGGGTGCTACACCTTTGTGTTGACGGACGAATACGGAGACGGCTTGAACGGTGCAGCGTGGATGCAATGCGGCGCAGACGGCAACTACAGCGCCGTGGATTCCTCCGGGACCGTGTTGTTTCAAATGGGCGACCCCAATTACGGATTTGAAATCCAGCACACCTTCTGTTTGCCGGCCGTGTTTGGATGCACGAACGCAGACGCATGCAATTTCGACGCCGAAGCCAACACGGACAACGGGACGTGTGTGTTGCCAGGAGACGAGTGCGACGACGAGGATGAAACGACCGTGTTTGACGTGATCGGAGAAGATTGCCAGTGCGCAGGAGTGCTCGCGGTCTACGGTTGCACCGACAGCGAAGCTTGCAACTACGACGAGGCCGCCAACGTGGACGACGCGTCGTGCTACTACTTGGGCGCAGGCAACATCACAGGGCCCTTGTTCCCCTTCGCCGGGGATACGGCGACGTACACGTACAACGGTGCAGTGGGCGATGCGTTCGCCTGGACGGTCACTGGAGGAGAAATTCTTGAAGGACAAGGCGAGTCCACGGTGACGGTGGTTTGGGGCGATGTTGCAGGAGGGGCTTCGGTCTCTGTGATCGAGTCGGACGCGTCCGGTTGCGAAGGCGAGGTGGTTCGCACAGTCCAAATCCTCGAAACGACCTCCGTGTTGGAAGCGACACTTCTTGAAATGACCCTCATGCCCAATCCCGCACGAGACTGGGTTTCACTTCAGTTCGCGGAGTCGGTTTTGGGCCCAGTGGACGTCGTGATCTTCGACGTGCGTGGAGCCCGAGTGATGCAAGCGACCACCACGGGACAGGTCGACATTTCAGCGTTGAATTCCGGCCGCTACACGCTTCAAGCCACCACCGCTCAGGGCCGCGTCACGCAGCCTTTGGTCGTGGAGTGATCACGGCTGGTCCAGCTTGGCGCGCAGATCCAAGCATTGGGCTTGGGTCCAGTTGCGGACATGGGTGCGAAGGGCTTCGGGGTCGTTCATGTGGACGGCTTCGCCAAAGCGCACGGCAATGTCGATGTGTTTGGCCCCAAAGTGGTGGAACGCGTGAGGGATGAACCACGTGTTGCCGACCCATGCGATGTCAGGGTCTTTGTATTCCAGGGCGACCGGCACAATGGGGAAGCCTTCCTCTGCGCACGTGTAAAACATGCCGGGACGGTATTCGAGCAAGTCAGGGCCTCGATGCGTGGTCCCTTCCGGAAAGATGACAATGCCCATGCCTTCTTCGAGACGGCTTCGGACCGCCGCCCGCGTGGCCCTGCGGCTGTCTTTGCTCTTCCGATCCACCCAAATCGTGCCGATGATGCTCGCTCCCCATCCAATGATGGGCCAAGATTTGGTTTCCTTGCGAGCGACATAAACAACGGGAAAGCTGACAGGGAAGAGGATGGCATCCACGTAGGACCGGTGATTGCCCATCACCACGGCCGCTGAATCAGGAAATTCACCTTCCCACGTGATGCGCATGCCCATGATCCGCTGGACGCGCGTGACGAATTTTACAAAGTGCTTGTGAATCCATGATCTCTTTTTGTCCTGGGTCCATTGGCTGAGCCTGCTGAGGCCCAAGCCGACCAACAAGTAGAGCGTGGTTGCGACACACAGCGTGAGGAAGAGAAGGATTCGGACCAGGGAGCGAAGTGGGCGCATGCGATGGGCTTGAGCGCGGCAAGGTAAGGCGCCAACCAAATTAGCGCGGCTCAAAGAAGTGCAGGTACGGGCTCGGCGTGAGTGCGTGAAAGCTTCGCGGCAGCACGCGCCTCATTTTTTTGGCAGGTTCAACTTCCACGTGCATTCGATCCCCGGTCAAGGGATGGTTCCATTCGAGACGCGTGCACGTGAGGTGAAGGCCATGTCCTGTGTAGGCCGGGGGAGGCCCATAGACCAAATCCCCGACCACCGGATGCCCCATCCCAGAGGCGTGCCGCCGGATTTGGTGAGTCCGCCCCGTCTCCAGACGCCACTCCACAAGGCTCGCCGTGCCATGCACACCCCACGTTCGATGACCTAGGCAGGCGAAGGCGGTGCTCGAAGGTTTGCCGTTGAGAGCGAATTTCGCCTGACCTCGGGCCGTCTCCAAGGTGCCGGACATCCAGGCATGGTAGATTTTCGTATTGGTTGGCCAATTCGCCTGCAAGACTTTTAATGCTTCGGAGTTTTTGGCGACCAGGACCGGACCTCGAGTCCCAAAATCCAGCCGGTGAACAGGTTGCAACGCATCGTGATTCGAAGGTGCACCTTGGCCCATGCGGCTCAGGAGTTTTTGGAGCGTTGCCGGGCCTTGGCCGTGAGTGGCCATGCCTGCGGGTTTGAGGACCACAAGGTGCTCGTCGTCTTCGAACAACACGTTCAGTTCCAGACTCATGACGCAAAGATGCAGTGCCTTTCCGAAAAAGTTTCTTCGACAAACCAACGAATCTACCTGTTGAATTCGTATATTTCCGCGACAAACCGAATCAATGAAACAATTCATCCAAACCGCATGTGCGCTGTTGCTTTCTGCCGCAGTGACCTTGCCTGCGATCGCCCAGAGCCACTCAGGTGCGACAGAACAGTCTGAACGCCAGCGTGTGTGCCACACCATGGGCAACTTGGACCGCTTGATGCATCAAGATCCCAAAATGGCTCAGCGCATGAGTGTGATTGAGAAGCAAACCCAGTCGTTCGTGACTTCGATGCGCAACAACCCCGCGCAGCGCTCGCAGATGGTGGTGACCATTCCCGTGGTTTTCCACGTGTTGTACAACACCGCTGCTGAGAACATCAGCGAAGCACAGGTGTTGTCTCAGCTCCAAATCATGAACGACGACTTCCGTCGTTTGAACGCGGACCAGGACAACGTTTGGGCTCAGGCCGCGGACACGCAGATCGAATTCTGTCTCGCGACCCAGGACCCTCAAGGCAACCCGACGGACGGCATTTTGCGCGTGGCGACGAACGTCACTTCGTTCGGCACCAACGACGCGATGAAGTTTACTTCTCAAGGTGGTTCCGACGCGTGGCCAGCCTCTGATTACCTGAACTTTTGGGTGTGCGACCTCGGCTCCAGCTTGCTCGGCTACGCTCAGTTCCCAGGTGGTCCAGCGAACACGGATGGTGTGGTGTGCAACTACACGGCCACTGGAAACACTGGAACGGCCCAAGCACCTTTCGCACTTGGACGCACGGCGACCCACGAAATTGGTCACTGGTTGAACCTTCGCCACATTTGGGGTGACGGCGGATGCGGCGTCGACGACTTCGTCGCGGACACGCCAGAGGACGACGGCGCCAACTACGGTTGTGCTCTCGGTTCCGCGAGCTGCGTTGCTGGAACAAGCGCGATGGTCCAGAACTACATGGACTACTCGGACGACGCGTGCATGAACCTGTTCACGCAAGGACAGTCGGACCGCATGAACGCCTTGTTCTTGCCTGGCGGAGCTCGTGCGAGCCTGTTGACTTCGACGGGGTGTACGCCTGCAGTGCCTGACTTCGATTTGGACGCGCAAGCGCAATTGGTCATCGCTCCTCAAGCTGGGGTCTGCGCGGCCAGCGTCGCCCCCGTCATTCGCATCCGCAATGCCGGTGCTTTGACTTTGACGTCACTGGACATCACGTACAGCATTGACGGCGTGACGGAGGGAACGACGACGTGGAGCGGTTCTTTGGATTTCAGCGCTACGGCGGAAATCACATTGGCTGACATTGCTCCTGCAGACGGCAACCACACCTTCAGCTTCACCGTCAGCAACCCCAACGGTGCTGCCGACCAAAACACGGCGAACGACACGGCTTCAAGTGACTTCTTCATGAACTCTTCTGGGAGCGGCGTGACGGTGACGGTTGGAGGCGGAAGCTGGGACAGCGAAATTGGCTGGTCACTCGACCTGAACGGCACGGTGTATGCTTCAGGTGGTGCCGGCACCACGACGGAATGCATTCCGAACGGTTGCTACACCCTCAACATGACCGACTCCTACGGCGACGGATGGAACGGAGCGACGTACACCTTGACCGACGACGCTGGAAACGTGTTGGCGACGGGAGACTTGGATACGGCACAATCCGGTGATGGAGCGACTGCTGGTTCGGACATCGTTCAAATTGGGGTGACTTCATGCGGCTTCGGCTGCACGGACCCCGCGGCTTGCAACTACGACCCCGCCGCCACTTTGGATGACGGATCCTGCGACTTTGCGTGCGTGGGTTGCACCGATCCAGCGGCTTGCAACTACGATCCTGCGGCGACCGTCGACGACGGATTGTGTGAATTGCCCGACCCCATTGACGGGTGTCCTACGTGTGACTACCCCTTGAACATTGTTGAGGCTAGCTTGGCTGGCGGTGCTGCAGGCACGGCGGTTACAACGGCTGCTTCAGGAACGCTGGGCGTGTTGGATGTGGTTTTGAACTGGACGAACGCCACAGGGGATGTCTCTTGGGCAGCCGACATGCAAATCGAAATTGGACTGCCTGACGGTAGCTGCGTGGCCATTGGCGGTTACGACGTGATCAGCACGTGCGCTGACTTGGGCAACTACGCGGTGGTTTGGCCAACGTGGAACAGCGCTGCGTCTGGAACGTACACCGCTGCTGTGGATTTGAGCGCATCTGGCCTTTCAGGAACAGGATTGTGGTCGTTCACCGTAGTCAACGGTTACGGCACAAGTGCAGGGGCAGGGTACGACGTGACCTTGACGTTGAACGGATTGTGCACGTCAGACAACATTGACATCCCAGGCTGCACGGACCCTGCTGCTTGCAACTACAACCCACTTGCGAACGTGGACGATGGTTCCTGCGATTTTGCAAGCTGTTCAGGTTGTACGGATGCAGGAGCTTGCAACTACAACCCTTCGGCCACGACGGACGACGGGTCTTGCGAATTCACGAGCTGCGCCGGTTGCACCGACAGCACGGCATGCAACTACGACGCTGCGGCGACCATCGACGATGGCTCGTGCCTGCAGGCGGATGCCTGCGGGGTGTGCGGAGGAGACAACAGCACGTGCAGCGGTTGCACCGACCCCGCGGCGGACAACTACGATCCTGCAGCGATTGTGGACGACGGAAGCTGCACGTACGCCCCAGCATGCCCTGAGGACTTGAACAACGACGGCCAAATCACCGTCGCGGACATCCTCGCTCTCCTTGCTGACTTTGGTTGCACTTCCGCGTGCGATGCCGACTTGAACGGCGACGGCGCGACCAACGTGAACGATATTCTGCAGATTCTTGCCGCGTTTGGCAACAACTGCTGATTGAGATAATTTGAATGGAACGGCTTCAAGCTCCGTGTTTTCACGTAGTTTGGGGCCGTTCTTTTTTGTCAAGCTAAATGAAACTTTTTGTGGCTAAGCTCAACCGCGAGGCGGTCGAGTCAGATTTGTTGGAATGGTTTGGGGCGATGGGCCCTGTGAAAAGCGCCAAGGTGGTCATAGACCGCGACACAGGCCAAAGCAAATGCTTCGGCTTCGTGGAAATGGAGTCTCGAGAGGGAGGAGAGCGCGCCATTGCCGAAATGAACGGCCAGGAATTCATGGAATTCCGGATGGTCGTGAAAGAAGCGGAAGATCGTGGCTCGCGCCCGACTTCCCGACCTGGAAATGACCGTGGGTCAGGCAGGGGGCGTGAGGATCGATCGGACAGTTCTCCGCGGGAACGCACTGCTGGGTCTTCATCTGCGGGGAGCGGGGGGAGTGCTGTCAATGCGGACAAAAAGTCCACGCAGAAGAAGAAAAACCAGAAGCAGAAACCGGACAAATATTCCGACGGTCCACGGCAAACCAAAATGAAGAAAGGTCGAGGTGGTGGTGGTTCAAAGGGGTGGTCTAGTTATGACGATGATTATTGATAGACAGCAGGTTAGTCAGTATTGATGAAGACAAAGGGGCGAGGTTTTCTCGCCCTTTTTCTTGCGCCACAGTACCGTCATGCCCAGCCTTGGTTGGCGTGATGTGGCAACGTTTTTTGAGTCTTTGATGGGGTTTTATAAGGTGCTAAGGACATGAAATCTTTGATTCGTCGAGGAAATGTGGTCTTTCGTCCTTATCTTTCAATGTTCCATAAATGACTCGACATGCGATTTTTCCTCTCCGCTCTACTCGTAGTTTTGACCCAAGTTACTGTGGCTCAGACAGATGTACCTGGCTGCACCATTCAGCTGGCCTGCAATTACGACCCTGCAGCGACCGTTGATGATGGTTCCTGTGATTTCACAAGCTGCTTGGTTTTGGGATGCACAGACAATACCGCCTGCAACTACGACCCAGCGGCCACCATCAACGACGGCTCTTGCGATTACCTGAGCTGCCTGGTCCCTGGTTGCACGTTGGCCAACGCATGCAATTACGATCCTGCTGCAGAAGTCAACGACGGCTCGTGTGAATACACGAGCTGTGCGGGATGCACCAACGAGTTTGCAGACAACTACGATGCTACGGCAACGGTGGATGACGGGAGCTGCAATCCCATTGAGGGATGCACGAGCCCTCAGGCTTGCAACTTTGACCCCAATGCGAATGCAGACAATGGCTCATGTGATTTCACATCTTGCTTGGCCACAGGTTGCACCAACCAAACGGCATGCAACTTCGACCCCGCTGCTCAAGTGAACGACGGCTCTTGTGTTTTCCCTGAGGAAGGAAGGGACTGCGACGGAAACTGCTTGGCAGATGCGGACGGAGACGGCGTTTGCGATGGAGACGAAGTGTTGGGCTGCACGTCTGGTACAGCTTTTAACTTCAACCCTTTGGCTACGGAAGACGACGGGTCGTGCCAAGAGCCTGTGGGCGGATGCACGAATCCAGAGGCGTGCAACTTTGACGCGTTGGCGACTACGGACGATGGCTCTTGCGAATTTGAGTCTTGCGCAGGATGCTTGCAATCTTCGGCTTGCAACTTTGATCCCGACGCCATCTACAGCGACGGTTCTTGTGAATTCCCGGACTTCGGTTACAACTGTGCGGGAGAGTGCCTGAACGACACGGATGGAGACGGAGTGTGCAACCCGTTCGAAGTGGTGGGCTGCCAAGACATGACGGCTTGCAACTACAACCCGGCGGCCACGGATGCCGGCCAGTGCAACTACGCCGCTGCGAATTTCGATTGCGACGGGAACTCCCTGAAGCCCATCTTCACTTCGTTCCCAGCGAATGTGACTGTCCAGGGTTGGGAAGTGCCTGCGGCAGAGAATGCCGTTGTGGAGGCGATCGTGTCGCCATTTGCTCCATCATTTGAAGCGACTTACAACGACAACCTCTGCTACGACTCTTTCGCTACGCCGACCATTGCCTACAACGGGGAATCACGCATTGACGGCGTGTGCGTTCACGATTACACGCTCATTCGTTCTTGGACCGCAACAGATTGCGCAGGTTACTCTCGGACGCGTCAGCAAATCATTGTGGTGGTCGATACGGTCGCGCCTCAGTTGTTTGTGCCTGAAAACATGACGGTGCTTTGCGAGGACGTGGAAACGGCTGATTTGGGTGAAGCCACTGCAACGGACGATTGTGGCGAAGTGTCCATTTCGGTCACTTCCGAAGTGGTTCCTGGCCAGTGCTCAGGCTCATACTCCATCGTACGCACCTTCGTTGCTATCGACCCGTGCCTCAACTCGACAGAAGGACAACAAGTGATTTCTGTGGTTGACAACCAAGCACCAATCATGGAGACCCTCGGTGACTTGACAATCTCTTGTGAGGACGCCATTCCAACATCGCTGCCTGCCGCAACGGACAACTGCGGCGCGGTGACGGTGACCGAGACGACTGAAGTGATTTCAGGCGAATGCGCTGGAAATTACACGGTGCTTCGTTCATTCGAAGCCGCGGACGATTGCGGCAACACCTCAACCTCAAGCCAAACCATCACGGTGGTGGACGACGCTGCGCCAGTGGTGGTGGATGGTCCTTGTTTCGGTGAAGGATGTGCTCTGAACATCAACGAATTGAACGGGGAATCTGTGCCTAGCGCAGCTTTGACCGTGTCTGACAATTGCGATGCTGAAGCGACCTGGTCGTCCAACGACGTTTCTACCCAAGTTGGCCCCACGTCAGTCCAGATCGTTCGGACTTACACGTTGTCGGACGATTGCGGAAACACCGTTTCCTACGACCAGTACATCAACGTCACCGTTGTTCTCGAGGGATGCTTGGATTCGGCCGCTTGCAACTACGACGCCGATGCCAACGCTTCTTCGGGCGATTGCGATTTCTGCTCCTGCGGCGAAAATGCATGCGGTTGTACGGACGCAGAAGCGTGCAATTACGATTCCGGAGCAGCCTACGACGACGGCTCGTGCGAGTACCCCTTGACCGGTTACGATTGCGATGGCGTGTGCTACGACGTCAACAGCAACGACATCTGTGATTTTGACGAGTCGGGTTGTACGGACGCCGCTGCATGCAACTACAACAGTGCAGCCGCGGTGGATGACGGTTCTTGCGACTACTGCTGTGGGTACACGACATTCACCTCGACGGAAGCGGGGTATGGCGTGGACATTGAATTGATTGAAACCCACACTTCAGGGGCCTTAAACGGACTCCGCACGTACCGCGTGTACGTCACAACCCCAAACACAGACGACGTGTTGACTGCCGTTACGGGAAGCGACGAGTTCCCCTTGGCCTTGCACACGACGACCTCGTTCTACCAGAATGTTTTTGGCGGTTGCATTGCAACAAACATTTCACCGTCCATGATGGTGGTGGCGCCCGACGCGGCCTACGATTCGTGGATCACCATTGGAGCGACCTCCAGCGAAGACATCGACGCGGGTGAACCGCAGTTGATCCAAGGTGCTTGGATTGATTCGTTTGAAAGCGGCAACAGCATCACGGTGGATGACAACCTCGGGAGTGGTTGGTTCTTGATGCCTCCAGGTGGAGCCAACGGATTGAGCGGTGCCGACCAGCGGATTCTCGTCGCGCAGTTGACCACCGACGGTGTCATTTCTGGCTCTTTCCGCGTGCAGATCTTCCCTCAAGGAGATCAAGTCAACGACGTGCGTCCCGATTTGACGTTCGCTCAACCACCTGTTGGTGCGTTTGCTTGCCCAGTGATTGACGCCGGACCAGCAGATGCAGTGGCCTCTTGTGACGAGGTGCCTGGTTTGCCGAGCGGCGATGAATTCGAAGTCAGCTACGAAGCAACGACAGCCGACGCTTTGGGTTGCTCAGGTGCTCTCGAAGTGTCCCTCGTCTCTGACGAAGTAACTCCAGGTGCTTGCACTGGCGATTACAGCATTTCTCGCACGGTGGAAATCACCAATTGTGCTGGAGGAAGTGCGCAATACACCTACACCATTCAGGTGCAAGACACGGAAGCCCCCGAGTTTACGAGTGTGCCCGCGGACTACACCGTGGAATGCTCAGATGACATGCCCATGGAGGATGCCACCGCTACGGACAATTGCGGTACAGTGAGCATTGATGTGGCAAGTGAGACGACGCCTGGAGACGCAACCGGCAATTACACCATCACGCGCACGTTTACGGCAACGGACGATTGCGGCAACACCAGCACCGCGACTCAAATCATTACGGTTCAAGACACGACGGCTCCTGAGTTCACAAGCGTGCCTTCCGATTACACGGTGGAGTGTTCAGACGCCATTGTTTTGGACGATGCCACGGCGCAGGACAATTGCGACGGAGCAGTGGTTGCCGTTGAATCTGAAATCATCCAAGGCAACGGCACGGGCAACTACATCGTGATTCGCACGTTCACGGCGACCGACGATGCAGGCAACAGCAGCACGGCGACTCAGACCATTACGGTCCAAGACACCACAGCTCCTGAATTCACATTCGTGCCCGCAGATTACACGATGGAGTGTTCTGACGCGATTGTTTTGGACGAGGCCACGGCCCAGGACAACTGCGACGGAGTCATCATGACGTACAGCGAGCAAACGGAGCAGGGTACGGGAACCGGCAACTACGTGCTCACGCGCACTTGGACGGCCACCGACGATGCAGGAAACAGCAACAGCGCTTCCCAAACCATCACCGTTCAGGACACCACGGCTCCCGAACTGAACATCCCCGCGGACTACACTGCGGAATGCACGGACGAATTGGTGTACGACGACGCTACGGCCACGGACAATTGCGGCGAGGTTTCGTTGATCCTGACCAGCAACACCGAAGTGGGTTCTTGTGCTGGCGTTCGGACCATTACCCGCACGTGGACGGCTACGGATGACGCTGGCAACTCGACCTCGGCAACCCAAACCATTTCAGTGGTGGACACCACGGCACCAGACTTGGTCATCCCTGCGGATTACTCTGCGGAATGTGACGAAGTACTTGTGTTTGACGATGCCGCCGCAACCGACAACTGCACCGAATGCGTGGACAACTTCGATTTCACGTCGACGGTGAACGGCTACGGCTTGAGCCTCGAACTCGTGGCGAGCCACGAAGAAGGAGCGTTGGCTGGCATGCGCACGTACCGCGTTTACTTGGATGTGGCTCACGCTGACGACCAGGTGACGAGCTTCACGGGCAACGACGAGTTTGCGTTGGCCTTGAACACGACGACAAGCTTTTATCAAAATGCATTTGGTGGCGCTACTTCAAACGATTTGACTGCGGGTGCCATGGCCTTGGTCCCCGAGCTGGCTTACGACAGTTACGTGACCATCGGCTTGACCTCTGAACCTCAAGGCGAGGAGGGAAGCGTGGAGTTGATTCCAGGCTCTTGGCCAGCGGTCTTTGAGGCAGGCCAAAGCTTCACCGTCAACGACGGTCTCGGCAGCGGGTGGTACATCGTGCCTCCAACCTCAGTGAACGGTTTGGGCGGCGACGACCAGCGTGTGCTGGTGGCTCAGCTCACTACCGACGGCGACCTCAGCGGCCAGTTCCGCACGCAGGTCTTCCCACAGGGTGACCAAGTGAACGACGTTCGCGCTGACCTGACGTTCTCCCACAGCCGCATCTGCACGGACATCGCCATCGAAGTGGCGAGCGAGACGACTCCTGGTGCTTGCGCTGGTGAGTACACGATCGCGCGCACGTTCACGGCGACGGACGACTGCGGCAACAGCAGCAGCGCGACGCAGACCATCACGGTTCAAGACACGACTGCACCTGAGTTCACGAGCGTCCCAGCCGACTACACGGCGGAGTGCTCTGAC